>JBIOEF010000002.1:0-95527 GCA_044445785.1 Caulobacterales bacterium | reverse complement strand
GACCCGATCCGCGAACTCCATACAGGCCAGCGGCGTCGCAGCCGCATCAACAGGCCGGACACACGGAAGCACCTCGACTACGCGCAGCGCCCACTAGCGAATCTTCTTGCATCTTCAGGGGCGTCCACACACGGACTCTCGCGTTGGGTCGTCCGCGGCCCCCGTGACTTTCCCCTGCTCGTTTCTCCCGCACGGCTTCACATCGACCGCAGAACGGCTCCAATCGCGCCTTGAACCCTGTGGAGGCCGAGCCGATGATTCCTCACGCATCTCACCCGCAACACCTGACTGCGTTGGTCACTTTACTGGCCGTGTTGCACTACATGCTGACGGTGCTGCGCGCCTCGCAAGCTAGGCGGAAATCGGGCCTGAGGGCGCCTGCCGTGACCGGCGATGACGCCTTTGAGCGCAATTATCGCGTCCAGATGAACACCCTGGAGAGCCTGCCCGTGTTCCTTGTCGCCCTGTGGTTCTTCGCCTTCAGCTGGGGCGAGTTCGCCGCGTCCGGCGTCGGTCTCGTTTGGATCGTCGGACGCACGCTCTACATGCTGAGCTATGTCGACAACCCGGATAAGCGTGGGCAGGGTTTCGCCCTCGCCGGGCTGGCGTTGGTGACGCTGGTGGTCGGTTCTTTGGTTGGTGTGGTCATGGCGCTGGCAGCCAATCACTGGACTTGAGCCCACCTGAGGACCGGCTGAGGCTTGTTACAGACCCTAGCGGCGCAAGCGGCAGAATAGGCTCTCCGAACGTCCGCTTTGGGTCGAAAGCGGACATTCCCCATGTCAGCTTGGGGTGGGAGGCTGGGTCGATAGCTGTCGTTGAGGTGGCTTCAGCTCCGGCCAAGTCTATTTGATCGAAATCATAGCCGAGCGCGCGGGCTTCCGCTCTGCTTACGGGCATGGCTTCATCTCCAAGCGACGACGCATTTCCACCCGCCGAGGACGGCCCGGAGTATGAGCTCCAATCGATTCGCCGCGCTCTCGACGACCTCACGCCCGCCGAGAAAGTTACGCCAAGGCCGGGCGGGATTGTGAGGCCGATCATCTGGGCGGTGGTCGCGCTTGCGGCCTTGATGGCCTTCGTCGGCTGGTTGCTAGTCGGCCCCGAAATGGGGCGGTAGTCCCAGAGCGCCTGTCTGGTCCGGCGACTGGCCGCTGCCGGGTGTTCGCTTTGGGTCGAAAGCGGGCATCCTGACTTGGCCGGCCCGCCCGCTGGTGCAACTAACCCAACCTGACCTCAAGCCTATGTGTCGCGCCGTCGTCCTTGAGCGGCGCGCGAAGCGGCCGCTCGATGAGCGGATCGCCATCAAGGTTGGCGTCGGCGATCCCCCTTGAAATGCCGTAAGGATTCTCGACCAGGATTTCGTACCGCGCCGAGCCGAAGCGCAGGGTGAGTTCGAACTTCGGCCAGGATTTTGGAATGCACGGATCGAGTTCTAGAACGAGGCCGCGGATGCGCAAACCCAGGATGCTCTCGATCCCCGCGCGCTGCATCCAACCGGCCGAGCCGGTGTACCAGGTCCAGCCGCCTCGACCGACGTGGGGTGGGGCCGCGTAGACGTCGGCGGCCACCACATAGGGTTCGACCTTGTAGCGGTGGATGTCGGCGCGCGCGCGGGCGTGGTTGATCGGATTGAGCATCCAGAAGAGCGCGGCGGCGCGATCGCCTTCGCCCAGCGCTGCGAAGGCCATCACCGACCAGAGGGCGGCGTGGGTGTACTGCCCCCCGTTCTCGCGGATGCCCGGCGGGTAGCCCTTGATATAGCCCGGATCGGCGCCTGCGCGGTCGAACGGCGGGGTGAACAGCAGGGCCAAATTCTCCTGCGGCAGGATCAGCTCGCGCTCCACCGCGGCCATGGCGCGCGACGCGCGATCCGGCCGGGCCGCGCCGGAGAGGACCGCCCAGGACTGGGCGATCGAGTCGATCCGACACTCTTCGCTCGCCGCCGACCCCAGCGGCGCGCCGTCATCAAACCAGCCGCGCCGGTACCATTCGCCATCCCAGGCCTCGCGCTCGAGCGCCGCCTTGAGCGCTTCGCCGTGAGACCGCCAGGCCGCGTCGCGAGCCGCGTCGCCTCGCGCCTCGGCCCGGCCCGCGAAGGCGCCGAGCGTGGCAAAGAGGAACCAGCCCAACCACACGCTCTCGCCGTCACCGTCCCGACCGACACGGTTCATGCCGTCGTTCCAATCGCCGCCGCCGAAGAGAGGCAATCCGTGGCGGCCGACGGCGAGACTCGCATCGATGGCTCGCGCGCAATGCTCGTAAAGGCTGACCGTCTCGCCAGCGCCGATCGGCTGGAAGAAGCTTTCAGCCTCATTGGGCTCGAGCGAGGGCCCTTCGATGAACGAGGTCAGCTCGTCGAGCACGGCCAGATCGCCGGTCGTGTCGATGTAGTGGGCGGTAGCATAGGGCAGCCACAACCGGTCGTCGGAGATCCGCGTGCGCACGCCCTGGCCCGAGTGTGGCAGCCACCAATGCTGGACATCGCCCTCGGCGAACTGGCGGCCGGCCGCTCGCAGGAGATACTCTCGCGTGATCTCCGGCCGGACCCCCGCCAGCGCCATCACATCCTGCAATTGGTCGCGGAAGCCGTAGGCGCCGCTGGCCTGGTAGAAGCCGGTGCGGGCCCAGACCCGGCAAGCGAGAGTCTGGTAAAGCAGCCAACCGTTCAGCATGATGTCCATCGACCGATCCGGGGTTTTCACCTGGACCGCGCCCAGCGTTTCTCGCCAGTAGGCGCCCACCTCCCCGAGGACGTCGTCGAGATCCGCTTGGCGGTAGTGCGCGATCAGCCGTTTGGCCTCGGCCTCATCCGTGGCGTCGCCCAGGAAGAAGACAACTTCGGCGCTCGCCCAGGGCTTCAGCTCGAGCGTGGTCTGGAGCGCGCCGCAGGGGTCGAGGCCCGAACCGACGCGCCCCGAGAGAGGCGCTCCATCGGCGAGAGCCCATGGCGCGGCGATTGATCCGTTGCGGCCGAGAAACTCGCGCCGGTCCCCCGTCCAACTGGTCTGGCGGCCGCGCAGGTCGAGAAAAGCGACGCGTTCGGCGAAAGCGGGGTTCCACCGGTTGGAGGCCAGCATCGCGCCGGTTTCAGCGTCGATGCTGGTTCGCACGAAGGGCCCGGCGACGTCTCGCGAGGCGCCGAGCACCCATTCCGCATAGCCGGTCACCGAGAGTCGCCGGATTCCGGCGGACGCGTTCCGGATGGTCAAGCGCGATATCCGGATCGGATCCTTGAGCGGCGCATAGTCCAGGAGCGCTAAGGCGAGGCCTCGCGAGGCGTGTTCGAAGCGGCTGTATCCGAAGCCATGGCGGGCGATGTAGGTCGCGGTCTCGTCGCGAATCGGTTGCGCTGTGGGAGTCCACAGCTCGCCGGAGTCCTCGTCGCGCACGTAGAGCGCCTGGCCGGGGTAGTCCGTCACCGCATCGTTGCGCCATGGGGTTAGCTGATGCTCCTTGGCGTTCACCGACCAAGCATACCCGCCTCCTTCGGCGGAAACCTGGAATCCGAATTCGGAATTGGCGATCACATTGATCCAGGGCGCCGGCGTCGATTGACCTGGGCCGATGATCGTCAGGTACTCCGCGCCGTCGTCAGCGAAACCGCCAAGACCGTTGAAGTATTCGATGTCGGGCGAGCGCCGGGCGATCTGCAGCTCTGAGAGGTTGGGTGCGCGCCTTGCGACCGGCCGCACCGCCGCCTTGGCTTCGGGCGCGCGCTCCAGCTGGTCAACGAGACGACCGCGCTCGCCTACGAGCACCACCCGCGCCACCGAGCCGAGGAGTGTGCGAGCCTCCTCCGAAATGAGGTCGGAGCGGAGCATGAAGATGTGACCGGGTGCGCGTTCCTCACCCATCTGAGAGCGCGACTGGCTCGCTCGAACCAGGGTTTCGAGCGAAGTCTGGAGATCCTGGACGTAGGATGATCCGCGCTCGTTCAGGATCACGAGATCGACGCCCAGGCGCTTCATCCTCAAGTACTCGACCGCCAGCAGGGCTTCGCGCGCGACATCGATCTCGAGCATGTCGGCGACGCGCACGAGGATGATCGGCAGGTCGCCGGAAATGCCGAGGCTCCAGAGCTGCGGCTGTCCACCGCTGCCTGCCTGGATGGCCTCCGAGAGAGGCCTCAACGTCGGCGCGGCGTAGATGAGGTGGCCGGCGAGGCGCTGGAACTGGCCGGCTTGGCCCCGGTCTGCGCCCAGGTGGTGGAGCTGCACCTGGGCCTGAGTCCAGGCGAGGGCGGCGGCGCGTTCGAAGGCGCCAGTGTCGTGGTGCTTGTCGATCAGGCTCAGGACCTCGGCGCGGGAGCCGGCGACCATGGTCCAAAAGTCGATGCGCGCGGCTTCCCCAGGCTCGACCCTTAGTCGTCTGCGCAAGGCGAAGATTGGATCCAGGACGGATCCGCTCGCACCGGAGAGGGGACGACCGCTAAACACCGAGACCGGCGAATGGATGCTTCCTCCGCGGCCGATGAAGCGGCCGCGATCGGTCTCGAACTCCCGCTTGCCGACCACCTCGCCCTCTACCACCGCCAGGTGCGCCGCCCAGATCTCAGGCTCGTCCGGTGATCGGCGGCGACGCGTCGCCACCAACGCGCCCAGTCCGGCCAGGTGCTCGGTTTCGATGAAGAGCTTGGAGAAGGCCAGATGGGCGATATCCGCGGCCAGGGGCGCCAGTACGAGCTCGGCGTAGGAGGTCACCTCGATCTCCCGCGTGTGAGGGCCCATGTTGGAAACGGTGACGCGACGAACCTCCGCGTCGTCCTCCGCTGAGACCAAGACCTCCAGAGTCGTCCCAAGGGCGCCGTCTCGGCGGACGAATTCCGCCCGGTCCTCATTGAAAATGACGTTGTATTCGTCCGGCGATCCGCCGATCGGCTGCAGTCCGGCCGACCAGACTTCGGCGGCGCTCACGTCGCGCAGAAAGATGTAGGCGCCCCAGTCATCGCAGGTGGCGTCTTCCCGCCAACGCGTCACGGCCTGGTCGCGCCAAGCGCTATAGCCGGATCCGGCGGCGGTGAGCATCACCGAATAGCGGCCATTGGAGAGGAGCTGCGTGTCGGGCGTTGCGGCCCACGGACTGGCCGTGCGCCAGTCTCCTGCATTGGCCGTGCGCACGCGAGCGGCCGTGGCCGTCTCCGCCACCGAGCGCGGCGTGTTGGTGACATCGCGCGGCACTCGCTCCTGGAGCAAGAGCTCGGTGGCCTGAACCATCGGATCGGCGTGGAACCGCGTACGCACGTGACCGTCCAGCAGGGCGTCGGCGAGGGCGACGATGGTCATGCCCTGGTGGTGCGCCATGAAGGCTTGGACAATGGCGGCCCTCTCCCCGTCCGGCACGCGCGAGGGGGTGAAATCCATGGCCTCGTAGTAGCCATAACGCCCGCGGGCGCCCGCCGCGGCAAGGCGCTCGAAGTTCCGGGCCGCCGCCTCCGGCTCGACCATCGTCGCCAAAGCCGTCGCGTAGGGGGCGATCACCCTGTTGTCCGCCAGGCCGCGCTTCAGGCCGAGGCCGGGAACGCCGAAGTTGGAATATTGGTAGGTGAACTCCAGATCGCGGGCGTTGAACGCCGATTCAGAAACGCCCCAGGGCGCTCCCAACTTCCTGCCGTATTCAATCTGGCGAGCGACGATCAGCCGGTTCGTCTGTTCCAGCAAACTGCCCGTCGGTGCGCGCATCACTAGCGAGGGCATCAGGTATTCAAACATGGAGCCCGACCAGGAGATCAGGGCCGCGCCCTTGGCGACAGGGGTGACGGCGTGGCCGAGGCGGAACCAGTGCCGAGCGGGCGCGTCGCCCTTGGCGATGGCGATAAAGCTGGCCAGCCGCGCCTCCGAGGCGAGCAGATCGTAGCAACTCGGATCGCGTACCCCCTCCGTCACCTGATAGCCGATGGAGAGCAACAGGCGATCGGGATCGAGCAGGAAGTCGAACTCCATGCCCAGCGCGATGGAGCGGGCCAGCTCTTCGAGGGCCAGGAGTCGCGCATCCAGGCCGGCAAGCGTCGCGGGATCGAGATCGCGCCGGTGGCTGGCGATGGAGCGGCGCGCCGCTTCGACCCAATACACCAGGTCCGCCCCGGCCTCATGCGCCTCGTCGATGGCCACCGCTTGCACGGTATCGGCGATCCGGGCGGTCTCCGCCTCAAGCGCCACCAGGGGAGCGGCGACCTGGTCGACAATCTGGGCCAGTCCGTCGAACTCGGCGGTGAGCAGGCGCCGAGCCGCCGTCTCCGACTGCCAGACGTGGGCCAGGCCGCTCGCCTCCTGACGCGCCAGGTCAATGGAATCGGCGACGCCGGCGATCCGCCGCGCGTCGTCGAGGGACGATCCCCTCCACTCGCGGCAGGCGCCCGCCAGGGCGATGAGATGGCCGGCGAGGTTGCCGCTGTCGACTGAAGAAACGTACTTCGGATCGAGCGGGCGCAGATCGTTGGTGTCGTACCAGTTCAGAAAATGTCCGCGGCAGCGCTCGAGCCGGCCCATGGTCTCCAGCGTTGTCTCCAGACGCTCAACGGCCTCGAGTGTCCCGATCCAGCCGAAATCGCGCGCGGTGGCCACCGACAGGAGATAGAGGCCGAGATTCGTGGGCGAAGTGCGGTGCGCCAACACCGGCTCCGGCGTCTCCTGGAAATTGTCCGGCGGTAACATGTTGGACGTGGCGGTGACGAAGGTCTCGAAGAACCGCCACGTCCGCCGCGCTACCAGCCGTAGAGCCTTCGCGTCGGCGGCCGCCAGAGGCCTGCGGCCCTCGACAGGCGGCGAGCGGCTGGCCCAAAGGGCGATGGCCGGCGAGGCGATCCAGGCGGCCGCGAACGCCACCGAGATCGGCCAAGCGCCGCGTCCGGCGACCAAGGCCGCCGTCACGGCCGCCAGCGCGATCACCGCGCCTCCCGCCATGCGACGATAGAACTGCGCCAGGCCGGGCGCGGGGCCAAAGGCGGCCTGGGCCGAGGGCGCCCATTCGAGCAGATTGCGGCGGGTGACCAGCCTGGCCAGGGTGCGCAGGATCGCGTCGCTCATCAGCCACGCTTGGTGGGCCAGAAAAACGATCATCAGCCCAACCTGCGCGAAAGCGAGCCTCAGGTCGGAGGCGAAGGCGCGCAGATGGCTGCTGAGCGCGACTCCCGGGCGGCGCGGGACAAGTTCCGAGGCCACCGGAATGAACGGCGGCGCGGCCATCGTGGCCAGGACAAAGGCTGTCCAGACAAGGGCGGCGTTTCCCGGCGCGATCCAGCCGGCGGCCAGCGCCAGGATCGTCAAAGGCGGAGAGCCGGAGCGACGCAGGTTGTCCAGCATCTTCCAGCGGCCGATCATCGGCACACGGTAGCGCCGCCCGTCGCTGCCGGGCCTCGGACCGGGACCGACCATCCACGGCAAGAGCTGCCAGTCGCCGCGCGCCCAGCGATGGTGGCGCAGCGCCGCCTGGTCGTAGCGTTCAGGGAAGTCCTCCACCACCTCGACGTCGGAGGCCAGACCCGCCCGAGCGAAGATCCCTTCGAAGAGATCATGGCTGAGCAAGGTCGACTCCGGCACGCGGTTGGCCAGCGCGGCTTCGAAGGCGTCGACATCATAGATACCCTTGCCGGTGTAGGAGCCCTCGCCGAACAGGTCCTGGTAGACGTCGGACACCGCCGCCGCGTAGGGGTCGATGCCGCTGGCGCTAGAGAAGACGCGCAGGAAGAGCGAGCCCTCGTGGCCCACCGGCAGCGAGGGCGTCACCCTGGGCTGCAAGATCGCATAGCCCTCCACCACGCGACCAAGGACTGGATCGAGGCGCGGACGATTGAGCGGATGGGCCATCTTGCCAACCAATCGTCTGACCGTATCGCGGGGCAGCCTGGTGTCGCCGTCCAAGGTGATGACGTAGCGGACGGCGGGCGGGATGGCGGGTGGATCCAGGAAGGTGGTGTCGTTCGCTCCGCGCAAGAGCCGGTTCAGCTCCAAGAGCTTGCCACGCTTGCGCTCCCAGCCGATCCAGCGCCGTTCGCCAGGGTTCCACGCGCGCCGCCGGTGCAGCAGCAGAAACCGGTCGCCGGCCGGCGCCGCGCCATAGCGTCGGTTCAGACGTGCAATCCCTTCGCGGGCGGCGGCGAGCAGCGCCTCGTCGCCATCAGCGTGCTCGGTCGCCGCATCCGTCCAGTCGGTGAGCAGGGCGAACTGCAGATCGCCCTCCAGGCTCGCCAGGTGATGGATCTCCAGCCGCTCGATCTGCTCTTCGATCCCGGCCAACGAGGTCAAGAGCGTTGGCACGGCGACGAGGGTGCGCAGGTACGCCGGCACGCCGCCCTTCAGGGCCAAAGCCGGCAGAAGCGTGGCGCGGAAGCCGCGTGTCACCGCGTGATTGACCAGGGCGACGCCCAAGTCCACCGCAGGCACAAGGCCGAAGGTGCCGAGGAATACAAGCCAGCGCCAGTCGATCCCTTGTTCGGCCAGGATCAGCAATGGCGCTGACAGCAGCAGCGCCGCAACGACCGCGCCGCCGCTCACATAGCCGCCGATGCCTCGGGCGCGATAGACCCGGCCCGGCCAAGTGCGGAGCGGCGCGCGGAAGCTGATGGCGGCTTCGAATCCGGGCCGCCCACCGGCGATCAGGTAGTAGCCGGGATCGGCCAGACGCGCATCGGCGCTGTTGGGGTCGACGTCCCCTGCCGCCTGCGCCGCCATGACAGCCGCACGCGCAACTTGCAACTCCGAACGACCCGAGCCGCGCGCGAGCTCCTCGATGGCGCTGCGGTAGAGATTGCGCGTCGGGAAGTCCATCTCCGCAAAGCGATCTTCGGAGGTGAGGATGTCGTCGACCAGGCTGATGCGCTCCACCAGCTCGGTCCAATCGACGTCCGAGATCAGCCGCATGCTGGTGATGATGTTGCGGACGGTGACGCTCCCGGCAACTTGGCGCTGGTGCTCGTCGCGCACGACCGTGTCTGAGGTGGTCGACTGTGCGGCTAGGTGTTCGTCGAGCCAGCTCAGCGCCGGCGCTATGCTGGGGTCCTGATCCCGCAATCTCTGTACGAGCTGGACGAAGAAGGCGTCCGGGATCACGGCGCGCTGGTAACTGGCGAGCACCGCCAGCGCCGGTTCAGCCGTTCGCTCGCCCGCGCCCAGCAATCGGTCGGCCAAGGCGTCGGCCTCGCGCCGCGCAGCTCGGCTGGCGACGACGCGCTCGGCGATCCGCCGCAGGTTCTCCACCAGGACGACGCGCAATGTGATCGCCACCGCCCACAGCTCGCCGATGGACAGCGGCTGCACCTCCTGGTAGGCGCGCACGTAGCGCCGCAGAGCCTCCGGGTCGAACAGACTGTCCGTATGGGCGACAAACGCCCAAGCCAGGCCGAAAACACGGGGCAGGCCCTTGAACTGTCCCGCCGCGAGCTTGGGCAGTTGGCGATAGTAGCTGGGCGGCAGGTCCAATCGGATATTGCGGATCTGTTCTTCGACCACATGGAAATTGTCGATCAGCCACTCGGCGGCGGGGGTGATCGCGGTGCCCTCCTCGATCGCTTCGGCCACATCGCGATAGGCCGCCAGCAGCAGGGCCTCGTTCTCGGCCAATCGCCGAGCGAGCAAATCCCGCCGAGGTGGCTCGGAGGTGACCGCCTGCGCCCCCGCGAGGCTGCGAGCATGCTCCTCCAGGCGCTCGACACTGAAGAGCTCCTCGCGGATCGGACGTTCATCCCAGGGCGATGACCCCGATCCCCACGGAAAGGCGCGAAGGATGGATGTGATCAACCCAGCGTCAGCGCTTCGCGCGCGGGCTTTGCCGAAATCTAGGGTCACCGCCACCGGATGGCCGCCCGGCTCAGCGGCAGCGGACGATGATCATGTCAGCGCCGATCCGCCTGCCGGCTCTGGAGGACGAGTTTCAATCGCGCGACGCTGAAGCTATCGGAGCCGCCGGGCGCCTCGACCGGCTCAACGCCTTCTATCACCACCTCGGCGGCTTCCCCATGATGACGAAGCGCGTCGCGCAAGCAGTTCGCTTCCTGGATCGCCAGCGCCCTGGACCAGAACGGCGTGGACATCGCGTGGCCCAGGCGAACGGCCCACCCATGCGGCTCTTTGACGACCTTGAAAGTGTGCATCGGCGCCAACTACAGCTGCCCGGCGACTATGACACGGTGCCGCCAGAAAAGCAGCAATTCGCCCGTGATGCTTTGACCAAGATCAAGCCTGAGTTACACTGAGAGATGGCTATCGACGGATAGACCCTCTGCATCGCCCTCGGACCGCTACCGAACCGATGCTCGCGTGCGGCTGGCGGACGTCCCGCCGGACGGAACGCGCGAAGCCCTGTTCGCGTCCGTGTTCGCCCGAAGGCTCGATTGCATGACCACCGGCGGGGCGGTCAATGGCCAAGTCTGCCTGGGCGCTTCTCTCCACGTGGGCCTTTAGGCATCGGGCATTCTCTCGCTGGGATAGGCGATGCGATATCCGTTGTCCCACCCCTTCATCCATTGGTCAGATTCGACGCCACGAAGGTACGGAACGGCGTTGCGCGGAATGCCCACCCGGAACGCGGCTCGTCCTCTGTCAAACGGATCGGTTGGTATGGCAGACATGGCGGCATCATAGCCCCACCGTGATCGGATGCCATGTCTGTCAACGACTGCGATTTCAGACTGACCCACTAC
This sequence comes from Caulobacterales bacterium, assembly GCA_044445785.1. Taxonomy (GTDB): domain Bacteria; phylum Pseudomonadota; class Alphaproteobacteria; order Caulobacterales; family Caulobacteraceae; genus Acaudatibacter. Next base: position 84,891 of record JBIOEF010000002.1, on the reverse strand, counting down.
CCGGTATCGGTGCGCGATGACGCCGAAATCGGCCTATGCTCAGTTAGTCTGACAATACCCTTGAGACACTTGGGCCGTGAGTTCGAACGAGCGCAGTCGGGCTGAATGGTCGTAAATTTGGGCTGTGACCATGATCTCGTCGGCGCCCGTGCGCCGGGCGAACGCTTCAAATCCCCGCCGCACCGTCTCCGGCGAGCCGACGACGGCCCGGGAGAGGACTTCCTGCACCATATGCTGAACCCGCGGGTCGCGCCCAAACTCGCCAGGGTCGATGGGCGGCGGCAAGCGGCCGGGGCGGCCGGTGCGCAGGTTGACGAAGGCCTGCTGCAGCGAGGTGAATAGCAGCGCTGCTTCCTTGTCAGTCTCGGCCGCGATCACGTTGAGACCTAGCATGACATACGGCTTGGCCAGACGCGCTGAAGGCCGGAATTGGCGACGGTAGATCTCTAGTGCGTCCTCCATCTGCGCCGGCGCGAAGTGAGAAGCGAAGGCGTAGGGCAAGCCCAGCGCCGCAGCGAGCTGCGCCCCGTAGGTGCTGGATCCCAGGATCCAGACCTCGATGTCTTGTCCCTCGCCTGGTACGGCTCGCACAGCCTGTCCGGGAACGGCTGGCTCGAAGTAGCCCATGAGTTCGAGCACATCGTTGGGGAAGCGATCGACATTGCCCGCCAGTGTGCGGCGAAGGGCCTGCGCCGTGAGCTGGTCGGTGCCAGGGGCGCGGCCAAGGCCCAGGTCTATTCGGCCTGGATACAGCGCGGAGAGCGTGCCGAACTGTTCGGCGATCACCAGGGGCGCGTGGTTCGGCAGCATGATGCCGCCCGCGCCGATGCGGATTGTGTTGGTTCCCTCCGCCACAAAGCCTAGCGCGACCGCCGTCGCGGCGCTGGCGACGCCCGCCATGTTGTGGTGTTCGGCCATCCAGAACCTGCGATAGCCCCACCGTTCCGCGTGGGCTGCCAAGTCGCGGCTGTTACGCAGGGCCTGGCCCGCGTCTCCGCCTACTACGATGGGCGATAGGTCAAGGATCGAGAGCGGAGTCATGGCGCCGATATAGGGCCGCGGCGCAGCAAGTGCGAAGGCAGGCACTTACGTGCCCCGAATTGCGCGCGGTAACCGGTCGATGTGGGAGATGTCCCGTCTGCGACACAGCGCCGACTTCACGGCATTCGTCGATCAACTGGTTCTGACGGCGTCGGCCAGCCAACCGGTCGATCCCTACTCGGCATGGAAGGCCGGCCTTGCTCAAGCAAGAACGGCGGCGCCCGAAGTGTCGATACAGGCGCCCGCTTAGCGGCTCAGTCGTTGGATTCCGGAAAGCCGAGTCTCGGGAGCGTCCGCTTTGGGTCGAAAGCGGACGTAGGCGGACCTCCCGGAAGCAGACACGGCGGCCGACGCTCTAGCCCACTTCCACGTCCAGGAGCCGCACATATTGCTGGCCGCAATGCATGTCGCGCTCAAGGACGCCGCCCTGGGGGCTCGCACGGGGGTAAGAGACCTTGATCATGTTGAGGCTATCGACTGCGAACCGCTTCACCGCATGTGGATCGACGCCATAGAGGCGGGCGAACAAGTCTGGCCCGATCGCCGGGCTGTCGCGATAGCGGCGATATTGCTCGGGCCCGTCGAAGAACAGGTCGATAGTCACCCAGAACGGCCCGGCGTTCTTCGAGCGAACATGGCGGCAGACCTCCCCCAGCCTAGCCACGGGCGCTCTCGGTGGCCGCGAGGTTCACCCAGGCAGTGCGCACGAGTTCCATCGGTCCGTCGGTCTCCACAACGTGGTTCAGCTTGAACTCATAGACCTGGCCTCGCTCGATGTCGGCGGGTGTGAAGGCGAAGCCGTAGCTCGGCAGTTCCTCGCCTGGCCTGAAGGGGAAATGGAAAAAGTAGGGGTTGCAGGTCTTGGCGATCTGGGTCGCCAGGGCCTGGGTGGCGGCGGTCGCCACGAACAGCACGCCGACCTCGCGCGGCGGCGGTGTTCCGGGCGGCGGTTTCACGCCCGAGACGGCGTTCCAGCCGTAGATCCTCAACGAGATGTCGTAATCGCCGGCTTCGGCGCCCAGGGTGCGACGGACGCGCGCGACCAAGGACTGGTGCAGCCGGTCGTGAAACTCATCGAGGTTGGCCAGCACGTCTGGATCCTCGATGCCGATCAGCATGATGGTTTGGAACGGACCAGCCGCCGCGCCCTCCAGCTTCATCGTATAGGGCGCCTCCTCCCATCGTGAGCCGGTCACCCGCACCGTGCGCTCGCCCGCTTGGGCGTACTCCGCGCGGGTGACGTCCAGCACGCCGCCCGGCTCGACCAGCCGGAACGGGTCGCTGTTCTCGTAGAGCATGTGCGCCGAGACGCTCTGCGGCGTGCAGCGGTTGGCCGTGCTGAGGGGCTCAACTTCGAAGCCGGCCCCGTCGATGCGCAGGAAAACGCCCGGCCCTGCGCCGGGATTGACGGCGCACTGGGAGCCGCATTCCGCCACCTTGCCCGCATGCCAAGCCGGACCCGGCGGCGCGCCGTGCAGCAGGGGGAAGGCGGCCAGCACAGCAGTGTCGGTGGTGCGCCCGCCCAGGATGATATCGGCCCCGGACCTGAGGGCTTCCATGAATGGCTCCGGACCCATGGCGGCGACGATGTGGTCGCAGGCGTCGATCGTGGCGTCGTCCAGGGCCCCCAGCGGCGGTAGCGGGCGGACTTTGCTGGCGCTGTTCTTCGTCTTCAGCACGGACCGATCCTGTTCTGAATAGAGCAGGGCGATACGTGGCGACAGGCCCTTTTCCCGGGCTACCTCACGGGCGATGTCGGCCGTCCAGTCGACGCCGGCGTCGCCACCGGCCTGGCCACAGGAGCCCACGAGCAGCGGGATGCCTGCCTGCGCCTGAGCCGCCATCAGGATCTCCAGGTCACGCTTGACCGCCTCACGCGTGTTCTTCGAGACGCCCTGCGCCAGGTAGGCGGCGCCACTGTCGGTCGACCCGGCGTCAGTCGCGATGACGTGAGCGCCCAGCTCAAGCCCCCGGCGCACTTCCTCGGCGCGAACCCCCGAGCCCAGCGAACCGCACGGGACGAGGACATTCACTGGCTGATCCATAGATCGGTTCCTCGTTGTCCGCAGGGAGTGATCCGCCCCGCGCCAGGCTTCACCAAGTATCGGACATCGCTCTGCTGGCCGATAGGTCAGGTGTCCGCTTTGGGTCGAAAGCGGACATTGGCACCCTGCCCGAAAGCGGACCTTCCCAATGTCCGAGATGGGGGGTTAGCGGACATTGGCCTCGGACCGCAGAGCGGACGTTGGACAGGCCAGCTAGGCAACCTACACGCTTGCCTCTTTTTGGCCGTATCGGGGAATGCAAAATTGTAACCTTAGCCTTGAGGGCCTGACTACGGAGGACGGCGACATGCGGTTGGTTCCTGGAGCCGTAGACTTGCTCCCCAAATCCGCTAGCGGCGTCGCCTTGGCGCTTTTCGTCGCCAGCGCGCCAGCGTCCGCCCAGCAGGCTTCAGCCGCACCTCTCGCTCGAGAAGCCTGTCCTTCGGCGGCCGCTACGCCTCTGAGTCCGCTCGCCCTCTCCGAGTGCTTCTACCAAGCCAGCATTCGGACGAGTCGCGCGGCCCGGCACGTGGTGAGCTTCGAAACGCGAACCGACGCAAACCCTGAAACGGCGCCCTCATTCGCCGACGCGGTCACTGTGACGAGCGAAGCCCTCGTGAACGTTGCTGGGCGACCCGGTGGCACGTCCGCGCTGGCCCGGATCCACAATGTAGTGATTGCTCGAGGCGCGGACCCGTCGGCCAGGCTTTCCGATGGCGTACTGACGGTCACCATCGTTCCGAGCAGGGGGGTGGCAGGACGTCCTTCGACCGGCCAGATCGAGAGGGCCGCCGGAACGCCCTGACGCCGCGTGTCTCTCGGCTAAGGCGAGCACGGGCGAACGTCCGCTCTGGGTCGAAAGCTGACTAAGGCGAGTTGCCCGAAGTTTGCGCCTCGACCGGCGCCAATTAACGTTCCTAGCCAGCACACTCAATCTGGTGGGGAACCTCAATGTCACTTTCCGATTTCGCGTCCATCGGCAGCTTCGTCAGCGGTTTAGCGGTTGTCATCACACTCGCGTTCCTGCTTGCGCAGCTTCGCCAAAACAGCCGGAATCAGCGTTCCTTAATTCAGCAGGCGCGCGCCGACCGGTACGCCGCTTTGTTGCTCAAGCCGAGCGAGCCTTTCTTGGCGGAGGCGACAGCCCGTGCTTTCCAGAGCGACCTCGCCTTGACCGCGCCTCAGATCCTGGCGTTCGTTCGGATGGCCGGGGCGACGTTCTGGCACTACGAAGACAGCTTCCTGCAGCACCGCGCGCGCACGATTGACCCAGCGAGCGCCGAGGCTGACGTCGCGAGTCTAAGAATGTTCCTGACCGTGCCCGCGAACCGCGTCGCATGGACAATCAATCGAGACTATTTCGCCGGGGCCTACCGCGATCACGTCGATAGACTTCTGCTAGAAGTCAAAGCTGCGGCCTTCCCTGACATTGTAACCCTGTGGCGCTCTTCCCTCGCCGCGGAAGTGCCAACCCTCTAGACGCCCTAGTCATTACGGATCCACCAGACGAAGGCGGCATGCCCGAGTCTGGTTTGGGTCGAAAGCGGACCTAAGCGCCATGCCCGAAAGCAGACGCTTCCAGCACCTAGAAGGCGTGGCGCCGTCGCAGGCCAACCCACGCTGCTAGGTTGAGAGGTCGGCGCTGCGCAAAGTCATCAGCGGCGAGAGCAGGCCGATGGCGGGCGCGAGCGTAAGGCCCCCGCACGCGACGAAGAGGGTGAGTTGCATACCGATTGCGCCGCCCAGCCAGCCACCAAGCAATGCGCCCGCGATCCCGGTGGCGCCTGGCGCGACAGCGAACACGCCGCCGACCCGGCCCATCAAATTAGGCTCGACCAAACTCTGGCGCAGGCTTCGACCGGCGATCTCGCTGACGGTGCCGACGCTGTCACCGATGAGTTGGGAGATCATCAGCATCAACATGCCGACGATCGGCGCCCCATGGGCCAAAGGGATGAAGAAGCTGCCGGCGCCTGCGACGATGCTGCAGAGTACGAAAGCCGGGCCGATTCCGAGGCGGCGGATCAAGCGACCTGTCAGACTCGCGCCAACCATCGCAGCGACGCCGCCCGCCGCGACTGTCGCGCCCAGCATGGTGGCCGTGAGGTGCAGGGTCCTCAACGCATAGATCGTGTAGAGCGCTGAGAAAAACGAGCCGAAGAGAGCCGTGGCGGTAGCGATCAGCAACAACGGTCGCACCGCGGGATTGCCGAGAGCGGCGGCGAGGCCTTCGCGGAAGTCGGCGATGAAGTGAGACCGCTCATGCACCGGCAGCCTGGCGGGAGCTGGCTCTCTGGCGCGGATCGTTGCAAGCGCGCCGGCGGAGAAGAGATAGGTCCCGGCGTTGACTGCGATGGCGATCGGTGCGGTGAGCCACTGGAAGAGGACGCCATAGAGCGCAGGCCCGCCGATCTCGGCAAGGGCGTCGGTGGTGGCGAGCTTGGAGTTGCCGTCGACAAGCTGGCTCTTGGCGATCAGCGAGGGCAGGTAGGCGTGGTCGGCGATTTCGAAAAGGACCCCCAGCGCACCCACCAGGGCGCCTACCACATAGACCTGGTTCATGGTCAGCATGTGCAGCCATGCGGCGATGGGCATCGAGGCAAGGACCAGGGCGCGGCCGATGTCAGACCCGATCAGCAACGGTCGCCGGCGGCTGCGGTCGACCAAGCCCCCTCCCGCAAGGCCCACGATGATCGCTGGACCTCGGATCAGCGCAGCCAGGATACCGATCTGGGCCGGCGTGGCCCCGAGACTCATCACCGCCGCGAAGGCCAAGCCCTCGCGCGTGATCCGCGCCCCAACTGAGGACACCGACTGGGCGGCCCACAGCTTGAGGAAGTCAGCGTGTCGCCAGAGCCCGCCCGAACCGGTTGCGCCGCCACCGTTCACCCAGTCCCCCTAGTCACCCAAGGCGAGGCTATGGCCTCCGACCATTTTGATCGCAATACGCAATCTTTCGTCGGCGCTCTTCGTCGCTCTGGCTCGCTCCGTCAAATGTTGGTGACGTTCGGACCCCATCGTCGCCGGCGCCGGTTTCGCGTTCGATCGGAGGCGGCCATGCCTTGTTACGTCGGACTCGACTGCTCAAAGCACACCACGAGCATCTGTGTGCTCGATCAGTCCGGCGATCCAATCAGTGAAGGCGTCACTGAGACCTCACCGAAGGCTATCGCGGGGTTTCTGCGGGGCAAGAGGCGGCGGTATGCGCTGATTGGGATTGAAGCAGCAACGGCCCACCACTGGCTCTACCAGGGCCTCGTGCGGGCGAAGTTCCCAATTGTCTGCATCGAGGCGTATCACGCGCACGGTGTTCTGAACGCTCGTAGGAACAAGACCGACAAGAACGACGCTCGCGGCATCGCTGAGATGATGCTGTCGGGTATCTACAAAGAGGTTCATCACAAATCGCTGGAAAGCCGCCGACTGCGCATGCTGCTGAGTGCGCGGAGGCTTCTCCTTCGCAGACAGCTGGACCTTGAGAAGCACCTTTGTGCGGCGGCCCAGGAGTTCGGTCTCAAGCTGAGCCGCGGCGGTACGAAGAGCTTTGAGCAGCGCGCGCTCGCCGTGGCCAAGGGCGAGCCGGTCCTCGAAGAACTCGCCACGTCACTCCTTCGCATTCGCCGCGCTCTGATTGAGGAGGTCGCCGCTTTTGAAGCCCGGATCCTGCGCGAAGCACGCAGCGATCCTGTCTGCCGGCGATTGATGACTGTCCCGGGGGTGGGTCCGTTCGCGGCTGTGACGTTTCGTGCGGCGGTCGACGATCCAACGAGGTTCGCCCATTCGCGCGATGTCGGCGCCCACTTTGGCCTGACCCCTAGAACCTATCAGAGCGGACAAGTCGATCGCCGGGGACGAATTTCAAAACGCGGGGATCCAACTGTCCGAACGGTGCTCTTTCTTCGCGCTCTCCTTGCTGTGGCGGCCCACGATACCCTGCGAATTGCAGAGATGGGGCCGCCAAGTCGCAGAGCGCCGAGGCAGGGCCAAGGCCGTCGTCGCGATGGCGAGGCGCTTGGCGACGATCCTTCACCGGATCTGGGTGGACGAGACGGAATTCCGTTGGGACGAGGCCAGCGCGCGAGAGCACGGGACGACCAACGTCAGCGGCAATCACGAACCCAGTGCGCCGAGCTCGGGTAAAGATCTGATCGAAGGCTCAGCCTTCAGATCGTTCCCCGACGCGAGCCGGCGGCGAGAGCGAGATTGCTTGGGCCTTGGGCGGACCGCGTCGCTCCACGATCAGTCTCCCGTCGGATAGCTCGGCGCTGCCAAGCGGAGACGGGCGAGTTCGTGGCCGCGATTGCAGGGCCAAATCGGTCATGCGTTTGATGATTCGAACCGCCCCGATCTCGCCAACCGGACCACTGATCCGATCATTCGCCGGAGCGCCAAAGCGCTGGCGACGGCCAACGCGAATGTTAGGACGGCGGCGGTGATGATTGAAAGGCGATAGCCGATTTCACGGGTCTGCGGCGTGGCAGAGCACTGGCGCTCGATGTCCGCTCTGGGTCGAAAGCGGACATCAGTGCCATGCCGGAAAGCAGACTTCGGCGGTCTGCTGAGACACTTTCGTTTCGGGCCTGCCAGCGTAGACTACGGACAAAGCGGGAGGAAACCCATGCGCAGCCTGGTCATCGCCGCCGTAGCGGCTCTCGCATTCGCTTCTCTCTCCGGCGCCAGTTTCGGCACGAGCGCCTCGATGAATGTCCCGGCCGGTCCATTCAAGCTTGACGCCAACGGCATGTGCCACGCCGCGAACGGCCAGTTCGTGGGTCACAGCCAATGCGTGACGCCGCCGCACTGCAAGCACGGGGTTCCCTGTGGCCACGCGTGCATCGCCAAGAACAAGGTCTGCCACGTGGCGACACCGGACGAGCGCCAATACATCCCTGGGAAGGGGCCGAGGTAGGGCTAGGCGACCACCCAGCCCTTGTAGCCGCCGATCATCCTCGCCAGTGTGCCGGATAGGAGAACACGCCATGCACCGCACGCTTATGATTGTCGCCGCCCTCGCTTTCGCGCTCGCCGCCGGTGCGGCTAACGCTGTGGCCGTACATGGTCCCTTGAAACCTACGGCCGACACCTCGCCGGTTCGCGGGATCGCGCCTGTCTGCAAGCACGGAAAGCTGTGCGGACACACTTGCATCGCGAAGAACAAGGTCTGCCACAAGCCCACGCCGCGCCCCGACAACGCCATCGCCATCGAGCATAGCCAGGGCAGCAAGGCTTATTAGGCCGTCCTAGGCAACCGTCCAGCCCTTGTCGCCGCCGGCCATCCCCGCCAGTTTGCCGGAAGGGAGAAAACGTCATGCACCGCACGCTTATGATCCTAACCGCCACTGCGGCCCTAGCTTTCGCATCTGCCAGCTTCGCGGGGGAGACCGGGAACGGCTGGAACACCGCTCCCACCAATTCCGCCAGCTCCACAAGCGTCGGCCCCTACACGTTAGACGCCAAGGACAATTGCCACGACGCCAATGGGAAGTTCGTAGCAGCGGACATGTGTAAGGCCCCGCCAAGACGTTGCCGCGACCCAAAGACAGGCAAGTTCGTCGAGTGCGAAACGCCAGTCACGAGCCACAGCGCCTACTAGGCGGCGACCCAGCCCGGCGCCAGCTCGACTCCAAGTGGGCGCCGGATATAGCGTGGCCGTATGACCGCCCTCGCACCTCGTACGCTTGAGGCCGCGCCAAGAGACGGCCGTGTCTACCGCGGCTATTTCGAGCGCTCCGAGCCGAAGGGCGCGATGTTCAAAGCAGTCTCATGGCGCGCGGATCGCGGCTGGATCGATCTTGAAGGACGCGAGGTCGGCGAAGCGTGGCGACTGAGCGCGTGGTCGCCGGACTGACGGGCCACCCGGACCCGACCACGAATCTCACGGCGCAAGCGCGCCCAAACTACACGGCCGCCGGGCCTGTCGCTTGCCCTCCTCCCAGAGTGGGTCCAGCGTGGACCGTAGACAGGGAGAAACCAATGCACCGGACACTCTTGATCGTCGCGACGCTTGCCATCGCACTTGCCGCCGGCGCGGCCGACGCGAAGGCCTGCAAGGACCCAAAGACCGGGAAGTTCATCAAGTGTCCGCCGCCGGCCGCGGCGCCAGCATCGCCGACCGCTTCCGCGTCGCCCAAACATTGCACGAAGGGCAAGCCTTGTGGAAACACTTGCATCAAAGCGACGGACGTTTGCCACAAACCCTAGGCAGAGGTGGGACGGGTGGCGAGAGACAACGCTGGTCTCGACGTTGAGATTGGCGACCGCATCCGCGGCCGACGCCTTGAGCTAGAGGTCAGCCAGAAGGCCCTCGCCGCGGCGCTTGGGGTCTGTTTTCAGCAGCTGCAGAAGTATGAGCGCGGGGCCAACAGGCTCTCAGCTTCAATGCTCGTGAAGACCGCCGCCAGACTGGAGACCAGCGTCGCGGCTCTCGTCGGCGAGGACGGGCCCGAACGCATCCAGCCTATCATCAGGGCGCAACTCGGGGACCCGGGCACCAGCGAGCTCCTGGCGGTCTTTGCGACCATTGAAGAGCGAGAAGCGAGACGGGCCTTGGTGGCGCTCGCTCAGTGTTTCGTTCGGGAGCAAGATAGGCAGGCGTGGCTCAGGCTCGGCAGACCCGCGAAGACCTGAGATCTGGATGCCCGAAAGCGGACGCTCTGAGAGTCCGCTATGGTCGAAAGCGGACCTCGGGACCCCGCCAGAAAGCGGACCCGCCGGGGAGTGATCCCTACCCCAAGAATATTTTCCACATTAGTCGGCCCGGGGCGAAGGTGAAGGCGCCCGCCACGATCAGGCCAAACAGGAAGTTGCCGGTCATCATCCTTCGATGGGCGCGGATGTCATGCCTGCGAGCGAACGCGACGCCCATCGGCACGGCGATCGCGACATAGGCGCTGAGCGCATGAATTGGGCTGAACCCGCCGGGGTTGAGGAAGTGCAGAAAGAACGAAGCGCCAGCCGTTGTCATCATGGCGACCACCCATATCCAGCCCAGCGCGCGGTGAATGGTGGTACCTTTGGCGCCCCACGTGATGCCGGCGCCGATAATCAAAGCGGTCAACGCCCCGCCGATATGGATGAGCAAGACAGCGGGCTGGCCGGCCAACAACGAGAGGTTCGGCCAATGCAAGTGCGCGCTGCCGCCGACGATCAGAACCAGCGCCAACGCGCCCGCGAGCAGGCCCGATAGGAGAAGTCCCCAGATCAACCGCTCGCGGTCGGTGGAATGAAATGGATCCTGGGCGTCGGGTCCGATTGACAGGGTCTTTGATGGCGGCGTCATTTGGCGGCTCACGATGTGGGAGGACTTCCATCAGCGCTCCCTCTTCTTCCGGGATCGGCCTAGCTCACCGCTCAAAGCGGCGCCTGGCTCGATGCACGAAGGGTCGCCCGGCATGCGTGAACGGTCGTCCCTTGCCGTTGACGCAGCGCCAGTGACCGAATCAGCGACCACGTGGCTTAACCGCCTGGGTCGGGGGGCACGGACGTTCGACCGCGAAAGTCTGCTCCGCAGTTTCGCTATCGCATGCGGGGCGGCGGTGTTTCTGGCGCTGATCGGCCCGTTCGGCACGGTCACCGCGTCGCTGTCGTCGCGCTTGATCTACTGGCTGTTGCTGATCGTCGGCGGAACGGGCCTTGGCTTCGCCACAGATGTTGTCGTGACCGCGCTGTTTGATCCGGACCGGCGCCACCCTTTTTTGATGGCGGCGGTAACCGCGGTGGTGATGACCCCGCCGAGCGTCCTGGCGGTGTATGCGGTCACCCGCTGGCTGTTCTCTTGGCGAGAACCGTACGGAACGCTGTTGGAGCTTGCCGGTCCGGTGCTGATCGTCTCGCTAGCGATGACCTTCATCAACGCGCTCGCAAATCGTCGCCCAATCCATACGCACGCCAGCACGCTCGCTGATGCGCCCCCGCCGCGATTTCTCGAGAGGCTGCCCGCCAAGCTTCGCGGCGCTGAGATCTATGCCGTCGAGGCTGAAGACCACTACCTGCGCGCACACACGTCGCAGGGATCCGACCTGATCCTGATGCGGCTTACCGACGCCGTCGCCGAACTTGAGGGCGTCGAGGGCGCGCAGACCCATCGCTCCTGGTGGGTGGCGAAAGGCGCGGTGCTCGGCGCACGCCGCATCGAAGGTCGCGCCATGTTAAAGCTGCCGAACGGCGTCGAGGCGCCCGTCAGCCGTAACTACGCCCGCTCGCTCAGGAACGAGGGGTGGTTTTAGGCCGGTCCGGCGGAAACAATCCCGTTGTCACCATGTCCGCTTTGGGTCGAAAGCGGACATCGGCGCTATGCCCGAAAGCGGACCTTCCCGATGTCAGAGATGGGTGAGGAGCGGAACTATAGGCACGGGTTCATTACGGGTTCGCGGGGCTTAGCGAGAAGCGCACGAACAGAGGACGCAATTCCGGCCGGAGAGCCGGCGCGGAATGCTTCCAGGTCCGGCCCCTCGCAGAACTTCCGCAGGCTGCGACTGCGAAGGTCGCGAATGAACGCGTCATTGGTGCGTCGCTTGAACTCCTCCAGTGCGGCCCGCGTAGGGTGAAGCGAGGAGTTCGCAATAATGAAGCCGTCGATGTCGAGAATTGCTCTGTCTATGGCATCGTCTGCGGGCCCTCGGGTCAGCCCGCAGGCTTTGGTTGCCGCCTGAGTCTCCAGGTACATCGACCACGCGCAGAGAACCGCGCCGGAACGCGTCTGATCAAACTTAAATTGGTCCGGCCCCAAGACCATGTGATCGCTCTGCTGCGCCTGGCTAGCTCCGGACGCCGCGAGCAACAGGCTAGCGACGACCCATGCTTTGGAGAGCGATCGTTTCCTCAGCATCTGGAGCCCTACGTTCGCGAAGCTCGCGCCGAGAGTGCCGCGAAGACGCGTGGTCTGCAACGGGCCGAAAGCGGACCTAACGCGGATGTTTCGGCGGTTGCTAGTGGTCAAAATCTGACGCTTGGTACCCAAGATAGTTGGGCGCTTTTGGCCAAAGCTGCCCTTTGGCGCACGTAGCGGATCGGCAGCTTTGCGCCCCATATCGGACTCGTGAGGGCGGCTAAAGTGTCTTGTTTGAACACTGGTACGGCGGGCAATTGACGCCTAGGCTGACGCTCCTCGATGTCGAGCATGTTAGACACATGGACCGGGGATTAGTTCTGGAAACCGAGCGGCTGATCCTGCGACCGTTCCGCACGCAGGACCTTCCCGTCTACGCTGAAATCAACGCCGACCCGGCCGTTGTCGAATTCTTGGGCGGTATTGCCCTGTCGCGCACCGTGTCCGACGAGCAAGCTGACGGCGCGAACCGGTGTTTCGCAACGCGGCGTTTCGGCAAGATTGCAGTCGAGCGACGAGGTGACGGCACATTCTTGGGGATGTGCGGTCTGTCCATTGAGGCTTGGTTTCCGCACGACCTCGAGATTGGCTGGCGCTTTGGCAGTGCTTATTGGGGGAATGGCTACGCCACGGAGGCCGCGTCCGCGTGGCTTGCTTATGCCTTCGAAAGCCTTGGAACTGCGCGCGTCATCTCGGTCGCTGACGCCCCAAACATGCGGAGCATCGCCGTGATGCGTCGGATCGGAATGAGATTCAATCATGCGCCGCGGCTCAGTGATGAAGGTGGCGAGTTCGAAGCGGTGGTCTACTCGATGGACGCCGCGCTCTACCGCGAGCATGCGAGCATGCCTCCCTACCCTCGCACGCCACGAACGGAACTGCTGAATGTCCGCTTTGGGTCGAAAGCGGACTCAGGTGAGTTGCCCGGAAGCGGACCTTCCCATTGTCAGTGATGGGTGGTGAGCGCACGCATCTCGTTGTCGGCGAAGGGCCGGCCCCGCCATGCTGAAGACTAGGGTCTAAGCTTGATCTTTAGGAAGGCTACAACCTTTGGCCAGCCGTCAGCCCGCGCCGTCGCGTTCCCGTTGACGGTTCCGCCTAGGCTCGCGAGCCAGTCGTTCGAGTTCGTGTTCTGCACTGGAGGCCCGAATACTTGGTGGCCCGCATCGGCGTAGCGCAAGACTGTCGGCGCCGGCCTACCCCTGGACGTCAGCCGACGCGATATCTGATCCGCCATCGTGCATGACGGCCAAAGGGTGTCTGCTTCGCCGCAGACCAGCATGATGGGGCCGGCGACTTGCTCGACTGGAATGGCGGCCTCTGGATGTTGCGCCAGGGTAGGCAAGGCGTCGTTGTAGAGGCCGAAGATGCCGGCCTTCGCATAGGAGGCAAAGGCGTAGGGCAGGAAGGGCACGGGCGCGCCGCCCGAGGTCCAACTCGGCTGCATCGTCAGTGAATTTGTGACACCGGGCCAAGCCACGCTGGAAGGCATCCCGACGACCACCGCTTTCAGTCTCGGTTGGCGCGTCGCGACGAGCAAGGCCGCTTCGCCGCCCTTCGAACCACCGACAACCCCGATCCGGTTCGGATCAACGCCCGTCTGGCGCCGAAGGAACGCAAGCGCTCGGTCGAAGGTCTCCAATGGCACCGCCACCAGCTGATGCGGCGTGCCGGGACAGCCGAAATAACAAAGGTACAGGACGTCGAATCCTTCCGCGGTGAGCGCCTTGATCGGACCTTCGCCGCCCGGGCTGAGGCCGCCCTCCGATCCGCCCAGCAACAGGATCGCCGGTCGCCTGCCCCGAGCCTTGGCCGGGAAGAAGTTCGCGAACACCCCGTCCTTGTCGATCCTGACCCCGGTCGGCCCGGGATCACCGACAACGACGGAAGGTATCGCTGGCGGAACCTTCGGCGCCGGATTTGGCTGAGCCACGGCGAGCGACGACAACAGGGCCCCCATGATCGCGACGATGGCTGACTTCTGCATGACCGACCCCGCCCATTGGGTTGACGACGCTACACACTCGCGTGGCGCGCGTCTGCCAGGTCCTCGTCGTTAGCGTCCGGACGCGGACCCCCGAATGTCCTGTGTGGATGGCTCCCGCGTTGCAAGGGGTGATGTGAAGGTTTGGCGTGGTGGTTGGGTGCAGTCTTGTGTTCGACCTGTTTGCGCGGTCATTGACCGCTGGCCTTGATGGTTTGCGCGAACGAGGTCCCATTCTGCTTTGCGGGCTCAAGTCGCCCTGGACATTAGTCGGGTTGTCCTCGTCTCGGTCTGACCGTTTCGCCATCACGTCACATCGTCCTCGCAACCTCTGAGCGCTTCTGCTGGCGGCGCTGACCGAGGCTTAGGCCGTCGCCATGGCTGGAGCGGGCGTCCGATAGACGCCGCCGCGCACCATGATCGCCCAGATCGCCCGGGCGGCCTTGTTGGCCATGGCGACCGTGGCCAGGCGGGCCGGCTTGCGGGCGAGCAGGTCGGCCACATAGGGCGCGGTGGCGCCGGGGTTGTGTCTGGACTGGCGCACGAGCGAAGTCATGCCGACGATCAGGAGCCGGCGCAGATACCGGTCGCCCATCTTGGAGATCCGCCCCAGCCGCTCCTTGCCGCCGCTGGAGTTCTGCAGCGGGGTGAGGCCCAACCAGGCGGCGAACTGGCGGCCGGAGCGGAACTGGGTGGGATCGGTGACCGCCGCCGCCAAGGCCGTGGCGCCCAGCAGTCCGACCCCCGGCACGGTGGCGATGCGTCTGGCCAGATCGCTGGAGCGATGCCAGGCCAGAAGCTCGCGTTCAAGCCGGCGGATGCGAGCCTGACCTTCGAGCGCCTGTTCGGCGAGACTGCCGATCACCCTGGCCGCCAGGTCGGGAAGCGCCTGCGCCTCGCCGGCGACCGCTCGCCGGGCGAAGGCCAGGGCATGGCCGATCCCGCGTGGAAGATCGACGCCGAACTCTGCAAGCAGGTCGCGGATCATGTTCACCAGCTGCGTGCGCTGACGCACGAGCAGGTCACGCGTCCGATGCAGCGAGAGCGCCGCCTGCTGCTCAACCGACTTGATCGGAACGAAGCGCATGGTCGGGCGCCTCACCGCCTCGCAGATCGCCTCCGCGTCGCCGGCGTCGGTCTTGCCCCGCTTCACGTACGGCTTGACGTAGGCCGGCGGCATCAACCGCACCTCGTGCCCAAGACGGACCAGCTCCCGCGCCCAGTGATGGCTCGTTCCGCAGGCCTCGATCCCGATCAGACACGGCGCAAGCTTGCCGAAGAACGGCAACACCTGCGCGCGCCTCAGCGCTCGGCGCACGACAACCTCACCGGCGCCGTTGATCGCGTGAACTTGAAAGACGCTCTTGGCCAGATCCAGGCCGACGGTGGTAATCTGCATGACGGATGGCTCCCTGCTCGTGGTTTGCTCGACAGCAACCCACACTTTGGCGCTCAGACGCCGGGAACGGGAGCCATCCACCCCATCTGCTTTGGGTCGATAGCGGACCTCGGTACCGTGCCGAAAAGCGGACGTTCCGAGCACCGGCAAAATACCGGATTTGCGCTGCCTGACGCTGGCTTGACACCCCGTCTGCCATTCTGAGTGAAAATTCGGTAGTGGAGTCGCTCGGGCGAGCCGGGGGGACACTGCTCCGCCGCCCCACGAGTTGTTTCGAACAGCGACCGGTGCGGAGGAGCCCGACGAACCGCCAATGGAGACAACCAGACGCCCTACACTGAAGTCACTGGCGGCAGCAGTAACGTACCCTATCGCCGAGCCGATAAGCGGCTCTAAGTCGAGCGATCTTTTCTTGGAGCTCATGGAAGGCGTCGCGCCGCCAGTCAGGGTGTTCCATGGAATGACGCTGCGAGGACGACCTGATCCGCAGACCTGCCACCCTTCTTGAGGGTCAGCAATGGGTCGAACGCAGTCATTGGCTTATGCTCCCAAGCAAATTTAACGCCCCTATAAATCCACTACTTACGTATTACACAGGTGCTTCACCCGGCCCTTAGCGTTCGAGCATTGCTTCAACCTAAGATCGGTCTAGATTGCGGCGTGCGCGCATCAAGGGCGAAGGAATGGCTGAAGACTCGGAAGTGCTTGAGCGCATTCATAAAGCGCTGATCGCCTTCAATAAACGCGCGGAGAAATCGTCCGATGCCACTTTGGTAGCGACCTTTGTCGACTCAGCCCCTCTTTTCGACTTGCTTTCCACGACCAACAATCAAGTCATCTACGGGCGTAGAGGAACAGGTAAGACACACGCTCTGAAATACCTCGCTGAGATTGTCGAGGGTCGCGGAGAGCGCGCTATTTACCTGGATCTCAGATCTATCGGCTCCAATGGGTCCATATACTCAGACGGTGGCAGGGCGATGTCCGAGCGGGCGTCGACGTTGGTGGTAGATGTGCTCGGGGGCCTGTATGACGAACTGTACGGCCTCACGCTCGAACGCATCGACCAACATCCCAACCCAGGCGAGCTGACACGGCGCCTGGACCGTCTACAAGAAGCGCTAAGTACGATCCGCATCGCGGGAACTGCGGAAGTTGAACAGACGGACACCGGGTCGGCCAAGGAGAGCGCAGGCCTCTCGGGGAAGATCAGCACGGGAAAGCCGGTGTCTGTAGATATTGAGGCTCGTCACGAACGAGAGCGAACGACAGAAACCTCGCGACGCATACTTCGCTCTGGCGTGGAACTGGTACATCTAACCTTCGGAAATATTGCGGCCACCTTAGGCGACTTAATAGCCGTGCTGGACACACCTCGAATCTGGCTCCTGATCGATGAGTGGAGCGAACTACCCCTTGAACTTCAACCTTATCTAGCGGACCTTCTGCGAAGAATATTACTGCCGATCAACGAGATCACCGTTAAGATTGCTGCAATAGAACATAGATCTCAGTTTGTCATCTTGAAGGAAAGGGGAGAATATATAGGCTTGGAGTTGGGTGCGGATTTGTCGGCGGACTTGAATCTCGATGATTTCCTTGTCTTCGACAATAGCCAGGATAAAGCGACTGCTTTTATCAAGGCGTTGATATTTCGGCACTACACGAGTGCTGAGGGTAATCCGCCTGTCTTCGCAGACGCTGACTCCTTCATTCACACTGCTTTTACCCAATACCCAGTGTTTGAAGAGTTCGTGCGAGCAGTCGAGGGGGTACCGCGCGACGCATTGAATCTAGCCGCGAAGATTGCCACCAAAGGATATGGCCAACGAATCGCAATGAGCCACGTTCGCGCGGCGGCGCGAGACTGGTATAACCAAGACAAGGCGGCAGCGATCCGAAGCAGCCCAGAGTTAGGTGCGTTGCTCGACCACATAGTGGATGGGGTGATCGGAAAGCGAAGAGCTAGAGCCTTCCTGTTCCCCAGTAATGTGCGAGACGAAGGGATTGAGAAATTATTCGACTCGCGCTTGCTTCATATTCTCAAGAAGAACGTTTCTTCTCGCGACGAACCGGGCAAACGGTACGATGTCTACAAGATTGACTATGGATGTTACGTCGAACTGATCAATACGGCTGGGGCGCCCGAAGGGCTATTTGAGATCGAGGGCGAAGGCTACGTAGATGTGCCCCGCGACGACTATCGATCGATCCGTCGGGCAATCCTCGATCCGAAAACGTTGCAATAGTTGGGGGCGACGCTCCGCTTGCCATCGGTAATCTCGACCATGGTCGGGGCGGCGTGATTCGAACACGCGACCCCCTGCTCCCAAAAGCAGACGCACGTGCCCTCAGCGCCTCAGCATCGCCCCGTCCAGGACCTCGCCGTCGACCAGCTCGCGCTCCGGCGTGATCGCGCCCGCGTCGCCATAGCGGCCCAGCAGACTGAGGCTGTGCTTGTCGGCCTTCCTGGGCGGGTAGTGTCTCACTTTGAATTCGGCCGCTTCACGTCCACGCACTTGGCGATGTCGCAGAACACGTGCCCATCGCGGATGAATGCGATTGGCTTGGAACAGTACGGCCCATTCGCGTCGCCCGGCCAAGCCACCCAGTCACCTGTCTCGGTGAGCTTGGCGGACCACTTGACGGGCGCGGAGTGGGGAAAACTACAGTACTTTGAACCAAGTTGAGCCGCTGCTTCGGCGTTTTGGGCGGCATCGTCGCCTCGGGCCGAAGTCGCAAACATGGCCGCACCGATTACGGCAGCAACAATGAAACGCGGAAGCATCACGTTTAGCGGCTCCGGTGATGTCAGCGCAAATTTCTTGGCGCGCTAACCGGGGCCCGATAAGTGCCCGCCATGGCCAAGTCCGACGACCCCTTCCGCTGGTTTGACTCCTCGCCCGAGGTGATCAGGCTCGTAGTGCTCATGTACGTGAGATACCCGCTGTCGCTGCGCAACGTCGAGGACCTGCTGTTCGAGCGCGGCATCGACATTTGTCACGAGACGGTGCGGCACTGGTGGAACAGGTTCGGTCCGATGTTCGCCGGCCAGCTCCGCAAGAAGCGGGTTCAGGCGATGCGCCAACACACCCACTGGCGCTGGCATCTGGACGAGATGGTGGTCAAGGTGAACGGCCAGAAGCGTTACCTCTGGCGCGCTGTCGACCACGAGGGCGAAGTGCTGGAGTCCTACGTCACCACAGCGCGCGACAAGGCCGCGGCGTTGAAGTTCATCAAGAAAGCCATGAAGCGGCATGGCAGAACCCAGGCGATCGTCACCGATAGCCTGGCCTCTTACGGCGCGGCGCTGAAGGCGCTGAACGCCAAGAGCCGGCAGGCGCCGGTGCGCCGCTGGAAGAACAATCGGGCCGAGAACAGCCACCTGCCCTTCCGACGAAGAGAGCGGGCCATGAACCGGCTCCGCAGGATGAAGACCCTGCAGAAATTCGTCTCGGTTCACGCCTCGGTCCACAACCATTTCAGCCAGGAGCGCCACTTAGTCAGCCGCGAAATCTACAAGGAGAGACGCTCCGCCGCATTGGCGGAGTGGCGGAGTGGCGGACAGTCATGGGGTAGCCTCGGCTGGGTTTGGGCTCACTGCGCCTCGACGGAGACAGGTTGCCGTTGGACTGACAGCACAGCCAACGCCCGTTGTCGCGAGCCCGCGGCCGCACCCCTCTCGTCAACGGCCACAGCGGCCCTTAGCCTTGGGATTCACGCCTTGTTAAGGCAGTTGGCTCTTTCTTTCGCGCGGGGTTCGGGCGGCGGGTATCGCACGCATGGACCTGGATATGGACACGCATGTCGGGAGCCGCATTCGCCAGCGGCGGAGGCTTGTGGGCCTCACTCAAAAGGACGTGGGCGACGCCGTAGGCGTCGGCTTCCAGCAGGTCCAGAAGTACGAATGCGGACAGAACAGAATCTCCGCAGCACGTCTTTGGGCCGTCGCTGCGGTTCTTGGCGTCCCCATCGAGTACTTCTTTGAAGGTCTCGAAGCCTCACCACATTACGTCGAGGGCAACGGCGGAAGAAAACCTTGACCGGGGACCTGGACCGGCCGCCAACGGATGCGACGTGCGTCTGAAATGAAGCCGCCGGGCCCGGCCGCCCATCAGATCGAGGCTGGTCCGCCCGCGACTGAGCGAACGTCCAAGGGTCTGGCTAGACGCGCCGATTCCTGTACCGTTCCTGGCGATCAATCGCGCGGGAGACCTCGGTGAGCGACCTCCAACTTCCATCCCGGCTGCATCACACAGCCTACGTCGTGCGGGATCTCGAGCGCACGCGTGCGTTCTACGAGACCGTCATCGGCCTCCCCCTGGCGGCCACCTACGTCGAGCAGGCGGAGATGATGGGTTCGCTCAAGAGCTACTGCCACTGCTTCTTCGGCCTGGGCGACGGATCCGCGCTCGCCTTCTTCCAATTCAAGGACCCGGCCGACACCGAGGCCTTCCGCCAGAAGAACGCCTCGCCGTTCGTCCACGTCGCCTTCAAGACCACCGCCGACAACCAGAAAGCCCTTCAGGACCGGCTCGCAGCGGCCGGCCGCGCCCCCAGGCTGATCGACCACGGATACTGTCGATCGCTCTACGCCACCGATCCGGACGGACTGAACCTGGAGTTCACCGTCGACTCCGACACCGTGGACCCTGAGGCCGCGAACTTCGCCAGGGCGCACGAGGAGCTGCAGAGATTCCTGGCTGGCGACATCACGCCCAACAACCCGCTGCGCGCCCACTGAGGGACGTTCGGTGAACCTCTCCCTGACCTTCGACAACGGCCCGGACCTGGTCGCCACTCCGCAGGTGCTCGACGTGCTGGACGCCGCTGAGGTCAAGGCGACGTTCTTCATGCTGGGCCGGATGTTGGCCAAGCCCGGCGCGCGGACGATCGCCGACGACGTCCTCGCCCGCGGCCACCGCATCGGCAACCACACCTGGTCCCACCGGCAGCTGGGGAGCCTGCCGCCCGCGGAGGCAGTCCAGGAGATCGATCGCACCCAAGCGCTGCTGGGCGATCTGACCGACGCTGACAGGCTCTTCCGCCCCGCCGCCGGCGGCGGCGTCATCGGCCCGCAGATGATGTCCCCCGCCGCCAGCGATCGCCTGATCGCCGACCGTTACAGCTGCGTTCTGTGGAACAGCGTGCCCCGCGACTGGGAAGATATCGAAGGGTGGCCAAAGACCGCGCTCGCCGACACCCGCCGCCTCGCCTGGCCGGTCGTCGTGGTCCACGATCTGCCGACCGGGGCCATGCGCCGACTGGCGGAGTTCCTCGATGAGGCCAAGGACCTCGGCGCCGAATTCACCCAGGCCTTCCCGGCCGACTGCACCCCGATCTGGCGCGGCGAGCGCCAGTGGCCGATGCCGATGGTCGTCTGAGTTGGCCAGGACCGTGACGCCATCTGGCCTGATGGGCCCTCGTTCCCCGGAACCTCGGTTTCCATCTCAGCCGCTTGGCGTGTGGGCGAACCGCCAAGGTCCTGCGAACCTTCCAAGGGGGAGATGCGCATGAAGCTGGCAGTGCTCGCGTTTGTCGTCGCGGCCGCGGCGAACGCCGCGCAGGCCTCGCCCACTGCCCCGGTCAAGATTGGGCAAACCGCGGCAGGCTACCAGGCCGACATTCAAGCCTGCGACGATCTGGCGAAGACCTGGCCGGGCGATTCCTGGACCGGCTTGCCGCCGCCGATCGGGGGCGCCGAACCGATAAACCCACTCTACAGAGGCGCCTCAGCCAACTCCCTGGGGCTGACGGGAGCAATGATCGCCGCTTGGGCCGGCTCGGAGGAGAATCGAGCGGTTCGCGCGCGTTTTCAGCGCTTCTGCATGAAGGACCGAGGCTACGCGATCATTACGCTCACCGACCAGGAAGCCCGAATGTTCGCCGCGTCCCGATCGGCGGAGGAGCGCGCCGCGTGGCTCGCGAACCTTACCGCTGACGCCGCGAGCGAGCGGATCAGGGCGGCCAACGCCGCGGAACCGACGCCTCTGCCGCCCGCCCGCAACGAGCCCTTCGCCATCGGCGCGATCGGAATAGACCCCTCGTCGCTATCGCTGTCTTCAGGCGCGGTCGCCAAGGGGACTCTGGTGACCGGCCGAGCCAGCCATCGGCTGACCGCGAAGCTCACCGGCGACCTCTCGTTCTTTGGGGGTCGTTTCGAGGCGGGGTCCGAGTTGATGCAGTTCTTGTCGCCTGCGCCTTGGATTGACGGGCTGAGCCCGCACATGACCCTATGGTGCCGGATGAAGACCGAGCCCCGTTTTGCGGGAATCCCCGTTCGTGCGGATGCGGCTTGGTGCTTTCGCGCGAGCGACCACGACTATGAGGTCGTGGCCCAGCCAGGTTGGTTCCCAACTTCGCTCGCTGACATCACCTACTACAAGGGAGTCCCGGCGCCGATCTCCCTTGAGGTGGAAAGCGAGGACGAACTGGGCGCGCTCGACCTTGCGCTGATTGTGGAAAAGGTCTCGCCCGTGACGGTGACGATCGCGGCGCAAGTGATGCAAAACGGCAAGTCGGTGATTGTCTGGCGAGGCGCCGAGCCTTTCGATGCGAGCGGTCGAGCCGTGTTGCCGTTCTGGGCCAAGCGCCTCGTGCTCACTCGAGACGGAACGGCCGTATCCGGCGCGTGGGAGACCGGCGACGGTCGTGGTTGGGCGGACCAGCCCTAAGCAGTCCCAACTGCACCCAGATCTGGCGCGTGGAGCGCCAGTGGCCAATGCCGATGGTCGTCTGAGTTGGCCAGGACCTGACACTACTTGACCGATGCGGCGTGGGATTGCTCCATCACTGCGCCGCCCGTCGCGCCTAGCCTTGCCAATGTCTGCGTCTGGTGGCCAAGTCAGCCCGCCGAAGCCGGCCCCAGCCGAGGGTCGGCGAGTGTCGCGAACATGGAGAGACGAATGCCAAAATTCACTGGCGCCTGCCTGTGTGGGAACATCCGCTACAGCGCTGAGGCTGAACCCATGTTCATGGGCGTCTGCCATTGCAAGGACTGCCAGCGGGCGACCGGTTCGGCCTTCTCGGCGGTCGTCGCGATTCCTGAGGCCAGCCTCAGCGTGCAGGGCTCGCCGAAGACAGTCACTGTCAAAGCCGGGAGCGGCATGGCGGCGCATCGCAGTTTCTGCCCCGAATGCGGATCCACCATGATGTCCCGCCCAGAGGCGATGCCGGGCGCGGTGCTGCTCACCACCGGTCCGATGGACGACACCTCCCAGTTCAAACCATCGATGGAAATCTTCTGCGCGAGCGCTCAGCCCTGGGTGCACCTGGGTGGGGAACTGCAGCATTTCGCACGGATGCCCGGATAGCGGCCGGCTCTCCCGAGCCCTCGCCGCGCGATCAGCATTCTGAGTCGGGACGCGTTGTGACGTCTGAGTAGGGCGGGCCTTCGCGGATGGTCTTGCCGCGGTAGACGATCACGCCGATGCGATTGGGAACGCGGCCCAACTGCTCGCCAAGCGCGGCCCAATGCTCGGCCGGGACCCAGAGGCACGGCGCCTTTCGGTCTTCGTCGATAGCCAGATCGACTTGAGCGCGGATGTCCATGGCGTCAGCTCAGTACACGTAACTCTGGTGGAGGCGCGGCGCGAAAAATTCGGTAAACGTCCAGGAACGGCAGCCAGCGGCCCCTGCAAAGGGCCCCTCGGAGGACCGCGCATTGGGTTTCAAGCGAGTCATCGCCGCCTCGATCGCCCTGGCCCTGATCGTTGCTGGGCTGAGCCTCTACCTCGCCTTCACCCACCTGACGTCGCTCGCCCGGGCCAGGGCCTGGGTCGCCCACACCCACGCGGTGATCGAATCCACTCAGAGCCTCTTCTCCTCGGTGCAGGACTCCGAGACCGGCGAGCGCGGCTTCCTGATCACCGAGGACCCGCGATACCTGGCGCCCAACGTCCGCGCCACCGAAGCGATCCCCCAGGCGGAAGCCGAACTGACGCGACTGGTCGCCGACGATCTGGACCAGACGGCGCGGGTGAAGGGTCTCAACCAGGCGATCGACCGGCGCCAGGCGATCATCAGCCGGATCGTCGCGGTGGCGCGCCAGGGAGACTTCCAGACCGCGCGGGTGATGGTGCTGGGCGACCAGGGGCGCGCGACCATGGAGGACATCCGCAGTCGGGTGATCGCCATCCGCGGCTTCGAAGGGACGCTGCTGCAGCGCCGCACGGCCGAAGCGGACCAGCAGGAACGGCTGACGCTGGCGATCGCCATGGTGCTGAGCCTGGTGGCGCTGACCGGGCTCACCGCCGGCGCCTCGCTGCTGGCCGGCGCCAATCGCCGGCTGACCAGAGCCATGGACCAAGCGCAGCGCGCACAGGTGGCGCGGGAAGCCAGCGACGCCCTCTCCCGGGCCCTCTTCACCAACGCCCCCGACTACTTCTTCGTGCTCAACATCGAGCCGGACGACCGCTTCGTGCTGGCCGACATCAACCCGGCGTTCGAGAAAGCCCTGCGAACCTCCGCCGAGCGCGTGCGGGGCCGTGCGCTCACCGAGCTGCTGCCTGGAGTGGCAGGCGAGCGGCTGATCTCGCACTATCGCCGGGTCCGCGCGGCCGACCGGCCGATCACCACCCGCGACGTGATCCCGGGCCTGCCGGACGGGCCGCGAACGTGGGAATCGATCATCGCCCCGGTGAAGAACGCCGAGGGCGTCACTGACCGCATCATCGGCTCGGTGCGCGACATCACCGATCGGGTGCGCTCCGACGAGCGGCTGCGGGATTCGCAGCGGATGGAGGCTGTAGGCCAGCTCACCGGCGGGGTCGCCCACGACTTCAACAACCTGCTGCAGGTGATCCGCGGCAATCTGGAGCTGCTGGAGGACGCCGTCGCCAGCGACGAGCGGGCCTCGGCGCGGCTGAAGAACGCGATCCACGGCGCCGACCGCGCGGCCCAGCTCACCCGCCAGCTGCTGGCCTTCGCCCGCCGCCAGCCCCTGGAGCCGCAGGTGATCAACCTCTCGCGGGTGGTGAGCGACATGGCCGACCTCTTGCGCCGCACGCTGGGCGAGGCGATCGAGGTGGAGACGGTGGTCGCCGGCGGCCTCTGGAACACCATCGCCGACCCGGCCCAGGTGGAGAGCGCGATCTTGAACCTAGCGCTCAACGCCAGGGACGCGATGCCCGAGGGCGGGCGCCTCACCGTGGAGATCACCAACGCCGTCCTCGACGACGAGTACGCGCGCCAGGCCCGCGACGTAACCGCCGGTCAATATGTGCTGCTGGCGATCTCGGACACCGGCGAGGGGATGAGCGAAGAGACGAAGACCAAGGTGTTCGAGCCCTTCTTCACCACCAAGGCCGCGGGCAAGGGGACGGGTTTGGGGCTCTCGATGGTCTACGGCTTCGTCAAGCAGTCCAGCGGACACATCCAGATCTACAGCGAGGTCGGGCACGGTACGACGGTGAAGATCTATCTGCCGCGCTCGCGCCAGGCGGTGGCGGCGCAGGCCGAGGACGACGACGCGGGCGCCCTCGACGGCCACAGCCGGGTGATCCTGGTGGTGGAGGACGAGACCGCCGTGCGCGCGGCGGCGCTCGCCACCCTGGCCGAGCTTGGCTACCGCTGGCTGGAGGCGCCCGACGCCGAGACCGCGCTGAGGCTGATCGAGGATGGCGGACGGATCGACCTGGTGTTCACCGACGTGGTCATGCCTGGCCCCTTGCGGACCCGCGAGTTCGCCGAGCGAGTGCGGGCGCTGCGCCCCGGCCTGCCGATCCTCTTCACCTCGGGCTACACCGAGAACGCCATCGTCCATCACGGACGGCTGGACGAGGGCGTCAACCTGATCTCCAAGCCCTACGCCAAGGCCGACCTCGCGCGCAAACTGGGCCAGTTGCTGGCCCGGCGGCCAACGGCGGCGACCTAGCCGCCGGTCAGGTCCAGGCCGGGCGCCGAGGGGATCGAGCCGTCGCCGTCGTTGAGCGTGCGCCGCATCCAGACCACGTCGACCCAGCGGCCGAACTTGAAGCCGAACGCGCAGCCGACGCCGGCGTCGACAAAGCCCAACGAGCGGTGCAGGCCGATGGAGCCGGCGTTGGCGGAATCGCCAATCACCGCCACCATCTGGCGCAGGCCCAGCGCCTCGCACCGCTCGATCACCTGCGCCACCAGCGCCTTGCCGACGCCGCGGCCGATGAAGCCCGGATCGATATAGACGCTGTCCTCAACCGTGTAGCGATAGGCCGCGCGCGGCCGGAACGGGGCGGCGTAGGCGAAGCCGACCACCCGGCGGTCTTCCTCGGCCACGAGATAGGGCAGGCCGCGCTCGGTCACGGCGGCGATGCGACGGCCGGACTCCGCGTCCGACGGCGGCGCTTCCTCGAAGGTGCCAAGGCCGTGCAGCACGTGGTGGCCGTAGATGGCGGCCACGGCGCCCGCGTCGGCCGCCAGCGCCCCTCGGACGATCAACGCCGCCCCTCCCCTTCGATGGCCCAGATGGCGAAAGCGTAGTCGAGGGCGATCTCCTTGAGGAAATCGAAGCGGCCGGAGGCGCCGCCGTGGCCGGCCTCCATGTTGATCTTCAGCAACATGGGCGAGGCGCTGGTGCTGAGCTCGCGCAGGCGCGCGATCCACTTTTCCGGCTCCCACCAGGTCACCCGCGGGTCCGAGAGGCCGCCGGTGGCGAGGATCGGCGGATACGGCCTCGCCGCCACGTTGTCGTAGGGGCTGTAGCTGGCGATGTAGTCGTAAGCCTTTTCGTCCGTGAGCGGATTACCCCACTCGGGCCACTCGGGCGGGGTCAGCGGCAGGGTGTCGTCGCTGATGGTGCTCAGCACATCGACGAACGGCACGGCGGCGATGATCGCGCCCCAGAGGTCGGGGCGCAGGTTGGCGATCGCGCCCATCAGCATGCCGCCGGCCGATCCGCCATAGGCCGCGATGCGGCCGCTCTGGCCGTAGCCTTGCGAAGCCAGATGCTCTGCGCAGGCGATGAAGTCGGTGAAGGTGTTCTTCTTGTTGAACTTCTTGCCGTCCAGGAACCAGCCCCAGCCCTTGTCGGAGCCGCCGCGGATGTGGGCCATGGCCCAGATCCAGCCCCGGTCGACGAGGCTCAGCGAGCGGATCGAGAAGCTCGGCTCCTGCGGGTGGCCATAGGCGCCGTAGCCGTAGACCAGCAGCGGCGCCGACCCGTCGAGCGGGGTTCCCTTGAGCATCAGGACGGTGATCGGCACGTCCTCGCCGTCGCTCGCGCGGGCGTAGAGGCGGCGGGTCTCATAGCGCGCCGGATCGTGGCCGGAGGGGATCTCCTGGGTCTTGCGCAGAGTGCGCGCGCGGCTGGCCATGTCGTAGTCGAACCATTGGCGCGGCGTCGTCGGCGACTGGTAGACGAAGCGGGTCACCGCCGTGTCGTACTCATAGCCGCGCTCCAGCGAGAGGGCGTAGGCGGCTTCATCGAATTCGATGGCGTGCTCGGCGCCGTCGGCGGCGCGCACCACCAGGCGGTCGCAGGCGTTCTCGCGCTCCAGCCGCACCAGGTGGTCCTTGTAGGCGGCGACGCCGGCGATCAGGCACCCGGGCTTGTAGGCGATGAGGTCGCGCCAGCTCTCGCGCCCAGGGATCGGCGCCTCGGACGTCGCCAGCTTGAAGTCCACCGCGCCGTCGGCATTGGTGCGGACGATCCACCGCCCGCCCCAGCGGTCCAGGCCGTATCGTACGCCCTCGCGCCTCGCCTCGGCGACCACCGGCTGGGCGGTTGGGTCGCCGGCGGGGATCAGCCAGGCCTCGCTGGTTTCCTGGTTCTGGGCCCGGATCAGGATGTGGCTGTCGTCGGCGGTGGTCCCGACGCCCAGGAACATGCCCTCGTCCGGCTCCTCATAGATGAGCGCGTCCTCGCCGCCCCGCGC
Source organism: Caulobacterales bacterium (assembly GCA_044445785.1). GTDB lineage: Bacteria > Pseudomonadota > Alphaproteobacteria > Caulobacterales > Caulobacteraceae > Acaudatibacter. The sequence continues at coordinate 57,743 of JBIOEF010000002.1, read as the reverse complement.
AGGCCGGCGGAAGACCTTGGAGGGACGGGCGTTCTCGTCGCGCCAGATCCAGAAGAGCCAGGCCGAGTCTGGCGAGAAGGCAAAGTCGCCGTAGGCGTTGTCGATGACGTCCGCCAGCGTCTCGCCGCTCGCCAGGTCCTTGACGTGGATGCGGTAGTATTCCGAGCCCTGGGTGTCTTCGGCCCAGGCGTAGAGCGCATGGTCGGGCGAGTGCGACGCGGCGCCGACCTGATAGTAGGCGTGGCCCTTGGAGCGCGCCTCCTCGTCCAGCAGCACCGCCTCGCCCTCGGCCGCGGCGCGAGGCCGGCGCAGATGCCGCGGATGCTGGGCGCCCAGCTCGTAGCGGCTGAAGTATTCGAACCGGCCGTCGGGCGAAGGAACCGAGGCGTCGTCCTCCTTGATCCGGCCCTTCATCTCTTCGAAGAGCTGCTTCTGCAGGCCTTCCGTCCCCGCCAGAACGGCGGCGGTGTAGGCGTTCTCGGCGACGAGATGCTCGCGCACCTCGGCCTTCACCTTGGAAGGGTCGTGCAGGACCGCCTGCCAGTTGTCGTCCTTCATCCAGGCGTAGTCGTCGACGCGCACGCGGCCGAGCTGGGTGATGCGCTTCGGGTCCTTGCGCGGGCTGGGCGGAATCGGCTTGGTCATTGCGCCTGATTAGGGCCCGCCGCCGTCACCCGCCAGACCGCATCGCCAACGTCGTCGGCGACCAGGAGGGCGCCGGTCTTGTCCTCCACCACGCCCACCGGCCGGCCCATGGCCTGGCCCTTGTCGTCGAGAAAGCCGGTGAGCGCATCCTCGGGCGGGCCGGCCGGCTTGGCGCCGCTGAAGGGAATGAAGACCACCTTGTAGCCGCCCAGCACCGAGCGGTTCCACGAGCCGTGTTCGCCGACGAAGGCGCCGTCGCGGTAGTGAGGCGGCAGCGCCGAGCCGCGATAGAACGTGAGGCCCAGCGGCGCCACGTGCGAGCCCAGCGCATAGTCCGGCGCCACGGCCTTGGCGACCAGGTCCGGCCGCGGGGGCTTCACCCGCGTGTCCACGTGCCCGCCCCAGTAGCTGTAAGGCCAGCCGTAGAAGGCGCCGTCCTTCACCGCCGTCAGATAGTCGGGCGGCAGGTTGTCGCCCAGCTCGTCGCGCTCGTTGACCACCGTCCAGAGCACGCCGCCCCGCCAGTCGAGGCCGTTGGGGTTGCGCAGGCCCGTGGCGAAGACGCGCGTCTCACCCGTCTTAGGATCCAGCTCCAGGATCCTCGCCCGCCCCTTTTCCGCGGCGATCCCATTCTCGCCGACGTTGCTGTTGGAGCCGACGGTCACATAGAGCTTCGACCCGTCCGGGCTGGCGATGATGTTCTTGGTCCAGTGATGGTCGATGGGAAAAGCCGGCAGGTCGGCGACCTTGACGCCCGGCTCCGCGATCTGGGTCTCGCCGGCTTTATAGGGGAAGCGCAGCACCGCGTCGGTGTCGGCGACGTAGAGATCATCGCCGATCAGGGCCATGCCGAAGGGCGAGGTGAGGCCCTGGAGGAAGACGCTGCGGCTCTGCGCCGACCCATCCGGCTTCAGGCCGTGCAGCAGGATGATCCGGTTGGGGCTGGGGACGTCCGCGCCGACCATGCCGACGACGATCTTCTCGGCGAATCCGCGCAGCCCCTTGGCCGGCGGGCTGGGCGGTCCGTTGGTCTCGGCGACCAGCACGTCGCCGTTCGGCAGCACATAGAGCCAGCGTGGATGGGTGAGGCCAAGGGCGAACGCCTGGACCTTGAGCCCGGCCGCGGCGATAGGCGTGCGGCCGGCCGGCCAGCCCACCGGCTTGGCGAACTTCACCGTCGGGATCAGCCCCTTCTGCGGGGCGGGCAAGGTGGGCGTAGGACCGAACCCAGCCTTGGCCGGCAAGTTCGGGGACGGCCCGCAGGCAGCGAGAAGGAAGAGAGCCAGGACCAGAATAGACCGAAGAGCCATGCTCGTTCCCCTAGGAGGCGTTCGCCGTAGCGACCTTGGCGCCCAGCCGCTCGATCAGGTGGTCGCCGACGCGCATGGCGTTGGCGACCGTGGTGAGCGTCGGGTTCACCGCCGCCGAGCTGACGAAGAACGAAGTGTCGGTGACGTAAAGGTTGTCCAGATCGTGCGCCTTGCAGTTCGGATCCAGCACCGAGCTCTTCGGATCGGCGCCAAACCGGACCGTCCCCAGCTGATGGGCGGTGCCGTAGAGCGGCAAGAGGCTGTCGAACTGGAAGTGGTGCTGGGAGAGCGGGTGGGCCTTGTCGACGAAGCCCTCCAGCGACGAGCGCAGGGTCTTCACCAGCCGCTCGTGTCCCTCCAGGTTGTTGTGCTGATAGTCGAGCTGGATGCTCCCGTCGGATCGCAGCCGCACGCGGTTGTCGGACGCCGGCAGATCCTCGGAGATCACCAGCATCGAGAGCAATCGCTCGGCCAGCGCGCCGGCCAGACTGTCCGGCACCAGAGCCGGCGGCAGCCAGTCGGAAACCTCGCCCTCCAGGGTCTGGCCGGACATGTATTCCAGGAGCTGGATGTGGCCCATGGGGAGGTCGAACCCGCCGCGCGGATCCTTCCAGTAGAAGTCGTTCACCGCCAGGGTTTTGGGGAAGGTCACCGGCACGTGCTCGGCGGTCATCGAGACCATCGCCGTCAGGGTGTGGAACATGTAGTTGCGCCCGACCTGGTCGGAGCTGTTGGCGAGGCCGCTCTCGTGGCCGGGTCCCGCCGAGGCCAGCAGCAGGGCAGCGGTGTTGGCCGCGCCGGCCGCCACCACCACGATATCGCCGCTCCAGCGCTCCTCGCCGTGCTCGGCGACGCAGACGACGTCGGTGACCGTTCGGCCGGAGGGATCGGTCTGAAGCTTCACCACCTTGCGGCCGGTGAGCAGGGTGACGTTGGGCGCGTCCAGCAAGGGCTCGATGGCCACCGTGCGCGCGTCGGCCTTGGCTTTGAGGAGACACGGATAGCCGCCGCAGGTCTTGCAGCGGATGCATTGCGAGGTCACCGGATGGGCCTGGTCGAGGCGGACGCCGAGCGGCAAGGTGAATGGCTTCCAGCCCTGGTTCTCCCAGTGGGTCTTCAGGAGCGCGATGCCGGGGTCATGTTGGATCGCGGGATAGGCGTAGGGCGGCTCATCGCCGTTCTCGGTGGGATCGTCGCCCCGCGAGCCGTGCACGCACCAGAGCTTCTCGGCCTCGTCATAGTAGGGCGCCAGGTCCTCCAGTCGGATCGGCCAGGCGGGCGAGACGCCGCCAGCGTGCTGCATCTCTTCGAAGTCGTTCTTGCGCAGCCGCATCAGGGCCGCGCCGTAGAAGGTGGTGTTGCCGCCCACCCAATAGTGGGTGTTGGGGGTGAAGGGATGGCCGTGGCGGTCGTACCAGTGCTCCTGGGTGCGATAGCGGTGCTGGATGAAGACGGCCTTGGGGCTCCAGTTCTCCGCCTCGCGCGGCAGGTGCTCGCCCCGCTCGAGGATCAGGATCGACTTGCCGGTGGGCGCCAGGCGCTGGGCGAGCGTCGCGCCGCCGGCGCCCGAACCGATCACCACGATGTCGAAGTGCGAGTTCATCGACCCCTCCCCCATCTCACTCTTCCAGATGATATTTCGCAGAGCCTGCGGCGATGATCGCCCTGACCAGAGGTTCGGGCAGGGTGCGCATCAGGCCGGCGGCGAGCTTGTTGTGCCAGCCGGGGATCACCACCACCTTGCCCAGCGCGTTGGCGGCGATCGCGCTCTCCACCACCGCCTCGGCCGACTGCGAGAGCAGGCGCGGCTCGCGGTCCATGATCTCCTGGACGCCGGCGGCGGCGGCGAACTCGGTCTTGGTGAAGCCTGGGCAGATGGCGGTGACCTTCAGGCCCTTGGCGCGGTATTCGGCGTCCAGCGCCTGGCTGAACTTCAGCACCAGGCTCTTCACGCCCGGATAGAGTGAGTTGCCGGCGACGCCCGGCGAGAAGGCCGCCAGCGAGGCGACGTTGATGATCGAGCCAGCGCCACGCTCCACCATGCCTGGGATCACGCCGTGGGCCAGGCCGCAGACGCTGACCGCCATGGTCATCAGGAAGTCACGCTGCCGCTCCCAGGGGACGGCGGCGAAGCTCTTGGCGATGCCGAAGCCGGCGTTGTTGACCAGCACGTCGACCGCCCGGCCGCGGTCGGCCAGCGCCTGCAGCACCGGCGCGTGCGCCTCCCACGCGGCCAGGTCGGCGGCGATGACGACGGCTTCGATGGCGTGCGCGCGCCTCAGCTCCTCGGCCAGGGCCTCCAGACGGTCGGCGCGCCTCGCCACCAGCGCCACGTCCAGGCCCCGCGCCGCATAGGCCCTGGCGAACGCCGCGCCCAGTCCGGCTGACGCCCCGGTGACCAGGGCCAGCCGGCGGGGCGCCTCAGCCGACACAGGCCGCGCCGATCGTCAGGCCGTTGTGCGCATGCGGCATGGACGCAGCTTGTGCGCCGTAAAGGATTTGGTCAAATGAGCGGCGCATCAATTGGGAATTCGAGTCGGTTTCAGCTTAGGGGGGCGTCGGTGGCCATAGACCTGTCCATCGATCTGATCCAGGCGACTGTGCAGGTGGACCAGCCGCTGGGCGATGGCACGCGGACGGTCGGCACCGGCTTCCTGATTTCCGATCCCACCCCGGACGGCAAGCCGCGGGTGGTGCTGGTCACCGCCAACCACGTCTTCGACAAGATGCCCGGCCCCATCGCCACGATCGGCTTTCGGGTGGAGAACGCCGACGGCAGCTGGCGTTTCAACCCGGAGCCGCTGAAGATTCGCGACGGCGCCAAGGAGCTCTGGACCCACAATCCCGAGCGCGACGTGGCGGTGATCTCCATCGACGCGCCGCCGGAGTTCGCCAAGGCGGCGATTCCCGAGGACTGGCTGGCCACCGACGACACGTTCAAGAAATACGACCTGGGGCCAGGCGACGAGATGCTGGCGCTGGGCTATCCGGAGGGTCTTTCGGCCAACACCGCGGGCTTTCCGATCCTGCGCTCGGGGCGGGTGGCTTCGTTCCCATTGAGCCCGGCCGCCGCGTTCCCGGCTTTCCTGCTCGATTTCAACGTCTTCCCCGGCAATTCCGGCGGCCCGGTCTACATGGCCGACAATGCGCGTCGCCGGCCTGGCGCTGAGGGCGACGCGCCGGCGCAGTTCATCGCCGGCATGCTGACCCGCCAAGTTGAGCTGAACAGCCAGAACCTGGCCATCGGGGTGGTGCTGCACGCCAAGTTCATCCGCGAGACACTGGCGCTGCTGGACAATCCCAATCCGGTTCCGCCCACGGTCCAGGCGGCGGTCAAACCCGCGCCGCCGGTCGTCCCCGGCCTGATCACTGCCGAGGACGCGGCCTACAGCCGCTAAGCCCCGTAGATCACCGAGATCGTCTCGGCGACGCAGGCCGGGCGCTCTTCGCCCTCGATCTCGATGGTGCACTGGTTCTTGATCTGGGTGCCCCCGGACTTCGGCTCCACGCCGATCAGCGTCTGGCGCAGGCGCACGCGCTTTCCCACCCGCACCATGCTGGTGAAGCGGACCTTGTCGGAGCCATAGTTGATGCCCCGCGTCACGCCCTTCACCGGCATCATCCCGGCCGAGAGGAACGGGATCAGCGAGAGCGTCAGGTAGCCATGGGCGATGGGCCCGCCGATTTCGCGGGTGGCGCGTTCAACGTCCACGTGGATCCACTGGTGGTCGCCGGTGGCGTCGGCGAACAGATTGACCCGCTCCTGGGTGATCTCAAGCCAGTCGGAAACCCCGACCTCCTTGCCCACCAGCCCCGGCAGATCCCTGATCTCAACCGCTTCCATCGTCTCGCCTCCTCGCCGATACCGTCGGTCGTCCGTCTGACAACGAATGGAGGGGCAAGGCAAGGCGTCGCCGCGCGCCCAATCTGATCCAAACGTGTCTTTCCAAAGGGTGACGCCGGTGTCACCTTCGCACCTGCATAGAGGGAGGGCCGCCCGATGCCCGATGACGCCATTTTCGACGCCGCGCGCGCCGAAGCCTATTCGACGCCGCTCGACAAGATCGACGTCAGCCTCGAGGACCGCTTCCAGAACAACACCATCTGGCCGTTCTTCGAGCGCCTGCGCCGCGAGGCGCCGGTCCACTACACCGCCGAGAGCCAGTTCGGCCCCTACTGGTCGGTGACGCGCTTCGACGACATCGTCGCGGTGGAGACCAACCACAGCGTCTTCTCCTCCGAGGGCTCGATCTCGATCCAGGACCAGCAGGACGATTTCGTGCTGCCGATGTTCATCGCCATGGATCCGCCCAAGCACGACGCCCAGCGCAAGGTGATCACCCCGATCGTCTCGCACGCGAACCTGGCCAACATGGAGCCGCTGATCCGCGCGCGGGCGGCCAAGATCCTCGACGAGTTGCCGATCGGCGAGCCGTTCGACTGGGTGGACCGGGTCTCGATCGAGCTGACCACCCAGATGCTGGCGACCCTGTTCGACTTCCCGTTCGAAGAGCGCCGCAAGCTCACCTACTGGTCGGACCTGGCCACCACCGACATGAGCGACGTGATGACCATGGACGAGGCGCGGGCCGAGCTGATGGGCTGCGCGGCCTACTTCCAGACCCTGTGGGACACGCGGGCCAAGGCGGCGCCGGCCAACGACCTGATCTCGATGCTGGCCCACGGCGAGGCGACGCGGGACATGCAGCTGATGGAGTTCCTGGGCAACATCCTGCTCCTGATCGTCGGCGGCAACGACACCACCCGCAACTCGATCTCCGGCGGGCTGATGGCGCTGACGCAAAACCCGGACGTCTACCAGCGGGTGCGCGCCAAGCCCGAGCTGATCGGCTCGATGGTGCCCGAGATCGTCCGCTGGCAGACGCCGGTCGCGCACATGCGCCGCACTGCCAAGGAGGACATCGAGTTCGGCGGCAAGACGATCAGGAAGGGCGAGAAGGTGGTCATGTGGTACGTCTCGGGCAACCGCGACGACACGGTGATCGACAGTCCCGACGCCTTCATCGTCGACCGCGAGCGGCCCCGCCACCACGTCTCCTTCGGCTTCGGCATCCACCGGTGCGTCGGCATGCGCCTGGCGGAGATGCAGCTGGGCATCGTCTGGGAAGAGATCATGAAGCGCTTCCCGACGATCGAGGTCATCGGCGAGCCGGTGCGGCTGAAGTCCTGCTTCCTGCGCGCCTACCGCCAGCTGATGGTGCGGATTCCCGAGCGGGTGTGAGCCGCTGCGCCGCGGCTCAGCCGATCTTGGCGCCTTCCTTGGCCCAGTAGGCGTCGCGGATCAGGCGCTTGTAGAGTTTGCCGGTGGGATGGCGCGGCAGTTCGGCCATGAAGTCGATCCGGCGCGGCGTCTTGACGTGGCTGAGGTTGGCCCGGGCGTAGGCGGAAAGCTCGGCCGCCAGTTCGTCGCCGGCCTCAGACCAATCCGCCGGCTGGATCACCGCCACTACCTCTTCGCCCATCTCCTCGTGCGGCGCGCCGACCACGGCCACGTCGGCGACCTTCGGATGGCCGATCAGGAGGTTCTCGATCTCCTGCGGATAGATGTTCACCCCGCCGGAGATGATCATGAAGCTCTTGCGGTCGGTGAGGTAGAGGTAGCCGTCCTCGTCCAGCCAGCCCACGTCGCCCAGCGTCGTCCAGCCCTGGGCGTGGCGGCTCTCGGCGGTCTTGGCCGGGTCGTTGTGGTACTCGAACTGGCCGCCTCCGGCGAAATAGACCAGGCCCTCCTGGCGCGTGCCCAGCACCTCGCCCTCCTCGCCGCAGATCATCACCTGGGAATTGAGCGCCTTGCCCACCGAACCCTTCTTGGCCAGCCATTCCTCGGGCCCGATGATGCAGAAGCCGTTGCCCTCGGTGCCGGCGTAGTACTCGTGGATGATCGGGCCCCACCAGGCCATCATCGCTTCCTTCACCGGCACCGGGCAGGGCGCGGCGGCGTGGAAGACGCTCTTCAGCGAGGAGACGTCGTACTTCTCGCGCGCCTCGGCGGGGAGCTTGAGCATCCGCACGAAGTGGGTGGGCACCCATTGGGCGGTGGTGACCTTGTACTTTTCGATGAAGCGCAGAGCGTCCTCGGCGTCGAACCGCTCCATCACCACCACCGTCCCGCCCAGCGCCTGCATGGCCATCGACCAGCCGAGCGGGGCGGCGTGATAGAGCGGCGCTGGCGATAGGTAGACGCTGTCTGGAGTCCAGCCGTAGAGCCCCATCCCCAGCATCGCCAGCGGATTGGGCCCGCCGATCGGCGCGGTGAGATCCATCGCCCGCTTGACCCCCTTGGGCCGGCCGGTGGTGCCGGACGAATAGAGCATGGCGCCGCCGGCGACTTCGTCGGCGATCGGGGTCTCCTGAAAGGCGGCGCGCGCGGTCTCCCAGCGCTCGAAGGGCGGGGCGTCGGCGTCGGTGACATAGACCTTCACGCCCGGCGCCAGCGCCGCGATCTCCCGTGCGACGCCCGCCAGCGAGGCGGAGGCGACCAGCACCTTGGCCTCGCAGTCGCCGACGATATAGGCCGCCTCGCCGACGGTGAGCTTGGAGGAGATGCAGGTGAAGCGCACGCCGGCGCGTTGGGCCGCCCACAGCACCTCGTAGTAGCGGGCGGTGTTCTCCATGAAGATGGCGACCGAATCGCCGGCCTGGACGCCCAGGCTCCGGAGCAGATGCGCGCCCTGGTTGGACCGCGCCTCCAGCTCGGCGAAGGTCACGGTCTCGCCGGAGCTGGCCATGATGTAGGCCGGCTTGTTCGGGTGGGTCTTGGCGTGTTCCGAGGGATGCATGGGTGTCAGGCCGCTAGAGCCGCCGACGGCGCCTTGCCCAGGATGAGGTCGGCGGCCTTCTCGGCGATCACGATGGTGGGAGCGTTGGTGTTGCCCGAGACGAGGCGCGGCATGACCGAGGCGTCGACCACGCGCAGGCCCTGGACGCCGTGAACCCTGAGCTGCGGGTCGACCACGGCGGCCGGGCCATGACCCATCTGGCAGGTGCCCACGGGGTGGTAGATGGTCGAGCCGGCCATGCGGGCGAACTCCAGCAGCATCTTGTCGTTCTTGAACGCCTCGCCGGGCGCCATCTCGTGGTCGATCCACTTGGCCAGCGCCGGCTGAGAGGCGATCTTGCGGCCCCACTTAAGCCCCGCCACCGCCACCTGCTGGTCAATGGGGTCGGCGAGGTAATTGGGGGCGATGGCGGGATAGACCGTTGGATCTGCGGACCTGATGCGGATCGTGCCGCGGCTCTCGGGCCGGACCTGGCACGGAGCGATGGTGAGCCCGGGCTCGCGCTCCAGTTCCATCACTTGCTGTTCCATGAGCTTCTGGGTGTCCATCGTCGCCGGCAGGATGTGGAACTGGATGTCGGGGGTGGCCAGCTCCGGCCGCGACTTGCAGAAGGCGGCGATGTGCGCGGCCGAAAGACTTAGAAGGCCCTTGCGCTGGAAAAGGTACTTCAGCGTCTCGCCCAGGAACCGCGCGCCGTGGGTCAGCTCATTGACCGAGATGGTGCCCGGCTTCAGCCGATAGGTGTTGGTGATGACGTAGTGGTCCTGCAGATTCTCGCCGACGCCGGCGAGGTCGGCCACCACCTCGATCCCGTGTTCCTTCAGCAGCGCCGCGGGACCGACGCCCGAGAGCTGCAGCAGCTGGGGCGAATTGATCGTGCCGCCGCAAAGGATCACCTCGATGTCGGCCCTGGCGGTCTTGACCTCGCCGTCCTGTCGATACTCGACCCCCACCGCGCGCTTGCCCTGGAACACCACCTTGGTGGTGAGCGCGCCGGTCTCGACCCGCAGGTTCGGCCGGTTCATCACCGGATGCAGATAGGCGACCGCGGCCGAGCAGCGCTGGCCGTTCTTGACCGTCAGCTGGTAGTAGGTGACGCCCTCTTGGCTCGCGCCATTGATGTCGTGGTTGCGCGGGATGCCGGCCGTAACGCAGGCCTCGACCACGTCGTCGGAGACCTCGTGCGTCTGGCTGACATCGGAGACGTTGAGCGGCCCGCCGGTGGCGTGCCAGTCGCCAAGGCCCGCGCGCTCCTGGTTCTCCGCCCGCAGGAAGTAGCCGCGCACGTCGTCCCAGGACCAGCCTTCGCAGCCCAGCTGGCGCCAGCCGTCGTAGTCGGCGTGCTGGCCGCGGACGTAAAGAAGGCCATTGATCGAGGACGATCCGCCCAGCACCTTGCCGCGCGGCCAGACGTGGGTTCGTCCGCCAGTGCCCGGATCGGGCTCGGTGGGGTAGAGCCAGTTCACCTTCGGGTCCTTCAGCGTCGAGGAATAGCCCACCGGCACGTGGATCATCAGGTTGGAGACGAACTGGGAGAGGTTCTTGGTCGGCCGGTCATCGCCGCCGGCTTCCAGCAAGAGCACGCGGGTCTTGCCGTCGGCGGTCAGGCGGTTGGCGAGCACGCAGCCGGCCGATCCCGCGCCCACCACGATGTAGTCGGCCAAGATGGGATCGCTCACGGACGCCTCCACTGACTTATCGCTGTTCAGAGACTTATGGTCGGGCGGGCGACGGCCGTAAAGGGCGCGGATTGACTGTCGCGGCGTCAGCCCCGCGCTCGTGAAATCCGCCAGGAGGCCCATTGATGACCACCCCCACCTTCGAGACCCTGCTCTACGCCGTCGACGATGGCGTCGCCACCATCACCCTGAACCGGCCCGAGCGGCTGAACGCCTTCACCACCCAGATGATGGTCGACATGATCGCCGCCTTCGACGCCACCGATGCGGACGATGCGGTGAAGGCCGTGATCGTCACCGGCGCCGGGCGCGGCTTCTGCGCCGGCGCCGACCTCTCGGCCGGACCGGACACTTTCAACCGCAACACCCGTCAGGAGGGCGCGCGCGAGCGAGGCCGGGTGGGCGACGTGGTCCGCGACGGCGGCGGACTGCTCACCCTGCGCATCTTCGATAGCCTCAAGCCGGTGATCGCGGCGGTGAATGGGCCGGCGGTGGGGGTCGGCGCGACCATGCAGCTGGCCATGGACATCCGCCTGGCCTCCACCGAGGCGCGCTACGGCTTCGTCTTCGCCCGGCGGGGCCTCAACCCGGAGGCCTGCTCGTCGTGGTTCCTGCCGCACCTGGTGGGCGTGCAGACGGCGCTGGAATGGTGCTTCACCGGCCGCGTCTTCCCAGCGGCCGAGGCCAAGGAGAAGGGACTGGTGCGCTCGCTGCACGCGCCGGACGAGCTGCTGCCCGCCGCCCGGGCGCTAGCGCGCGAGATCATCGACAACACCGCGCCGGTCTCCGTCGCCATCACCCGGCAGATGATCTGGCGCATGGCCGGCGCCCGCCATCCGATGGAGGCGCACCAGGCCGACAGCCGCGGCATCCAGCTGCGCGGCGCCCAGGCGGACGTGCGCGAGGGAGTGAGCTCATTCCTGGAAAAGCGGGCGCCGAAGTTCCCCGACAAGGTCTCCGCCGACGTCCCCAACATCTGGCCCCACTGGCATGCGCCAGAGTTCAGCTGACGCCGGCCGCCCCTAAGGGAGCCAGCGGCCGCCGAAGATAAGAAACGCGCGGTTAACGCCGCTCTGGTCTGATCGGGCGCTTGGAGTCACTGCACCGGATTCGATGAGCGAAGCCTCACCGTTCGAAACCGAGGAGACGCCGCCCGAGCCGGAGCGGCCGAAGAACCGCGCCCGGCTGGCGCTCCTGAAGCGCCTGGCCGACGTGGTCAGCCTCCCCTCCAGCCGGGTCAACGCCTTCGAGCGCTCGGTGACCGCCGATCTGCTGGTGGAGATTCTGCGCGACGCCGATTTCGAGGAGCGCGCCCGCGTGGCGCAGCGGCTGGCCAGCCTCACCGAGATCCCCAACTGCCTGGTGCGGCTGATCCTGCACGACGAGCTCGACATCGCCTATCCGCTGCTGGCCGAGAGCGCTTCGCTGAACGATGCGGACCTGATGGACTGCATCCTCAACGCCACCGGCGCGCACCGCCGGCTGATCGCCCAACGCCGCGGCGTCTCGGAGGTGATCGCCGAGGCGCTGGTGCAGGGCGGCGAGACGCTGGTGGTCGAGGCGCTGCTGCGCAACGACCAGGCGCGCTTCTCCCACGCGGCCATCGAGACGGTGGTGGCGATGACCCAGAACCAGGCGCAGCTGGTGCCGATGCTGCTGCGCCGGCCGGAACTGCGACCCAGCCACGCCTATGTGCTCTTCTGGTGGGCCGAAGCGGACGCGCGGCGCACGATCCTGCAACGGTTCGCGGTCTCGCGCGAAGTGCTGCAGGAAGCGACCAGCGACGTTTTCCCGATGGCCGCGGACGGCGGCTGGCAGGACGATCTGGTGCGCAAGGCCCTGCAGTTCATCGAGCGGCGTCAGCGTAACCGCGCGGCGATCGACAAAAGCCCCTTCGCCAGCCTGGAAGAGGCGATCAACGCCACCGCCGCCGGTCTCACCCGCGAGCTCGCCGAGGAGATCGCCTATCTGGCGGGGCTCAAGCCCATGACCGGGGCCAAGATCATGAACGACAAGGGCGGCGAGCCGCTGGCGGTGCTGTGCAAAGCGGCGGGCCTCTCGCGCGCCAGCTTGCGCCTCCTCTGGAAGGCGCTCGGCCGGCCCGAAACCGACGAGACAGGCGAGGTGGCGCCCGAACTGGCGCGGGTGATCGCGATCTTCGACATGATCGCCGTCGATCGGGCGCAGACGGTGCTGCGCTACTGGAACTGGGCGCTCTCCTCGGCCATGACCCCGGCGCTGCTCAAGGCGGTCACCGAGCAGGACGAGGGCTCCCTCGACGCGTTTTCGCCGCCGCAGCGCGCGGCCATGCTGGCCTTCGCCTCCGAAACCGACCGCTGAGCTCGTGCGGCGGCGCCGGGCCGGTCAATTTTCCTGCCGACGCCGTAAGCAGTGGCCGCGCCGAGATCGGCCGCTCGACAGTGCAACAGCGCCGGACAACCACGTTTCGGGTCGGCCCGGATAGAACCGCATTCGGTCGATGAGTCGACCGTCTGCTATGTTAGCCGCGAATTTCACTTCACTCATCTTCGCTGTGGAATGTGAAAACAGGATTGCCGCGCGCTCTTGTGACTTCGCCTCGCCTTCTATAAGAACCCATCGAGTGATCTGAGGACTCAGATCAATTTCCATCTATTGGGGCAGGACGGGACGGAAAATCATGGATGAAAAATCCGAAGTCATTGAGATGACCGCCGATATCGTGTCGGCTTATGTGGGCAACAACACCATCGCCACCAGCGATCTTCCGGCGCTGATCCAGAGCGTGCACCGGGCGCTGACCAACGTCACTGGCGGCGCCGAGCCCGTGGAAGCCGCGCCGAAGGAGCCGGCGGTGCCGATCCGCCGCTCGATCACCCCCGATTTCCTGATCTGTCTGGAGGACGGCCGCAAGTTCAAGTCGCTGAAGCGCCACCTGCGGACCAAGTACAACATGAGCCCCGAGGACTATCGGGCCAAGTGGAACCTGCCCAAGGACTACCCGATGGTGGCCCCGAACTACGCCAAGGCCCGCTCGGAGCTGGCCAAGCAGATGGGTCTGGGCCAGGGCGGCCGCCAGGCGACCCGCAAGCGGCGCTAACCGACTCCATCGACTCGACATTTCGGAGGCGCCCGCCTGGCTCGACCGGCGGGCGTCTTCGCGTCCGCTTGACTCTTTCTGAGAATCTTTGTCGCAGGCGAGATTTTCGCTTCCCCCGATTCGCGGGTTAAGCGATAGTGAATCATCGTGATTCCAATGGGTTGTTAACGAATCCGAATATGAACGTGCAATTGGGAGCGCCGGCCAGCGCGTTACGCGCGCACGAGGAGCTGTTCTCCTATTGGGCGGGTCTGCGGCGCCAGGGACGCCTTCCCTGCCGCGCCGATCTCGATCCCGCCGGGTTCAAACGCCTGCTGCCGACGGTGAGCCTGGTCGAGGTGGCTGGCGAGCCGCGCGACTACCGCCTCCGCCTGGCCGGCACCGGGCTCTACGGCGTCTACGGCGGGGAGATCACCGGCAAGCGCCTGCGCGACGTCTACAACAGCGCCGCCGCCGATTACTGGCGCCGTGAGCTGGATCAGGTGGTCGAAGAGCGGCGGCCAAGGGTCGGTCACCACAGCCTGGCTTGGCGCGGCGCCGGGCACATGACGCTGCTGTGGCTGCGCCTGCCGTTGGCGAGCAACGGGCGGGATGTGGACCTGATCCTGGGCTACGACGCGGTGCTGGCCCCTCAGACCCAGATGTCGAGCGGAATCCGCGCAGCTTAGGCCCGCGCCCCCTCCGTCACGGCGCCGCGCGCCGCGCCGCCTCCCCCGCTTCGCGAGGGAGGATAGCCTGGGCGTCGCGGCGGATACGCTCGGTCATGGCGAAGAGACCGTTGGAGCGCTGGGAGGATAGCGCCCCGGTCAGACCCAGCCGCTCGAACGCCGCCTTGGCGTCGAACCCCGTGATCTCCGCCGGCGTGCGCCCTGAGTAGAGCCGCAGCAGGATGGCGATCAGGCCGCGCACGATGTGCGCGTCGGAATCGCCGCGGAACGTCAGGGTCCCGTCGGCCTGCGGCTCGGTGACCAGCCACACCTGGCTCGCGCAGCCGCGCACCTTGTTGGCGTCGGAGCGCTCGGCGGACTGCAGCGGCAGGAGGCCCCGGCCCAGGTCGATGACATGACGATAGCGCTCTTCCCAGTCGCCCAGGAGTTCGAACTCGTCGGCCAGTTCATCCAGCGCCGCAGCGATGCTCAAGGTCTCACTCTAGTCCGCCCCAGGAGTCACCGGATGTAGAGCGCGCGCCGCCGCGCCGCAACGAGGGTTCAGGCCGCCGGCAGGGTGACCTGGGCCCGAAGACCTCGCCCAGGCTCGCTGGCCAGGCGCAGGGAGCCGCGCATGGCCTGGCACAGCAGCGAGACGATCGGCAGCCCGAGCCCCGCGCCCTCGGTGGACCTGGTGAGCGCGCTTTCGCCCTGCTCGAAGGGACGGATCAGGCGCGCCATGTCGCCCGGCTCGATCCCCTCGCCGTCATCCTCGATGACGATCTCGACGCGGCCAAGCACGCGCCGGGCGCTGATGCGGATTTCGCTGCCCTCGGGCGAGAAGGTGATGGCGTTCTGGATCAGGTTGGCGAGGATGGTGCGCAGCCCCCTGGGATCGGCGACCACGGCGGGCAAATGCCCCTCATCCTCCACCTTGATGCGGATGGCGTGGCTGGTGAGCTCGTCGCGCAGGCCATCGAGGGTGTCGTCGACCGCGTGATCCAGCAGCTCGGGCGAGAGATCCAGATCGGTGACGTGGCCCTCCAGGCGGGCGATCTCGAGCACCTGATTGACCAGCCGCAACAGCTTCAGCCCGCTTTGGCGCACGTGCTCGGCGTATTCCTTGTACTGGGGCGATCCCAAGGGACCGGCCAGCTCCTTGGAGATGATCTCGGAGAAGCCGATGATCGAGTTCAGCGGGGTGCGCAGCTCGTGGCTGACCATGCGCAGGAACGACCGCTTCTGCTCGTCGAGGGCCGAGCGGCGGCGTCCCCTGTGCGGCTGACGCCGCTCGCCGGGGTGCTGATCGGTGGGAAAGAGGGGCGCCGGATCGGCCATGGGCCCTGCGGCCTCACATTTTCCTTATTGGGAGCGATAGGTTAGCGGCCTTGCGCTTACGATTCCGTTTCCATCCCGCGTTCGGGCTTGATCTGAGGATCGCCCGCCTTGATCGAGGATCGCCTAGGGATTGAGCCGCCTCGCGAGCCAGGTGGTAAGAGTCTAGATTGGTGGGTTCGAGCCGTTCCTCGAGGATGCGGTTGGCGGGGGTGATGGCGACCAAGACGGCCATAGGCGCAGCGGCGATGCGGGCGGCCAGGAACTGGCACGGCGCCTGGCTGGCGGCGTTTGGCGTCTGCGCGGTGGTCTGGTCGGCGGCGAGCGGCGATGAGGGCGTATCCGTCGCGCTGGCCTGCGCCGCCGCGCCGGGCGTCGTCGGCCTGATCCTGCCCTGGACGAACGGCTGGGCCGCCAAGGCGTTGACGGCGATCGCCTGGCCGCTGGGGATCGGCGCGGCGCTCTGGCTCACCGGCGGCATCGCCGGACCGCTGGGCGCCCTGGCCCTGGCGCCAGCTACGGCGGCCGCGACCCTCGACGACCGGCGGCTGATCGCGGTGAGCGCGGCGCTGACCGCGGCGATGGTCGCCGCCATCGCCTTGGCGTCGGCCGTCGGTCTGGCCCCGCTCCTAGCCGCCGGCGGCCTGTGGCTGTCGCTGATCGCCCTCACCGCCGCGGGCGTCGGCCTGGCCGCTGCATTGCTGATGAATCGCGCGCGCAGTGAGGAGCGCGAAGCGTTGAAGTCGGACGAGGCCGGACGGCTGAAGACGTTGCTGGGCGCCAGCCCCGAGCTCTTGCTGCGGCTGGACGCCGAGGGCGTGGCGCGGGAGGTGTTCTCCGGCGCCCAGGACGGCGCGGCCCAAGGCTATGTCGGCCGGCCCTTCGAGAGCCTGGCCTGCGATGCGCACCGCGACGCGGCCAGGGCCGCCGTCGCCCTCGCCCGCCGCACGGGCGCGGCCAGCGTCGGCTTCGCCCCTCCCCTGGCGCCCGATCGCTGGCTGGCCGTGGACCTCAGCGCCCTGCCAGGCGGCGAGGCGCTGGCGCTGGTGCGCGACGCCAGCCACGAGCGGGCCTACGAGGCCTTCCTCGAGCAGGCGCGGCAGGACGCCGAGGGCCATGCGGCGGCCAAGTCGCGGTTCCTGGCCAACATGAGCCACGAGCTCCGCACGCCGCTGAACGCGATCATCGGCTTCTCCGACATCATGCGCACCCAGCTCTTCGGCCCGATCAGCGTGCGCTACGCCGAGTACGCGGCGCTGATCCACGAGTCCGGTGGGCACCTGCTGGACCTGATCAACGACGTGCTGGACATCTCCAAGATCGAGGCGGACCGGTTCACCCTCTCGCGCGAGCCGTTCGACGCCCGCGAGTCGGTGGCGGCGGCGCTGCGGCTCACCCGCGTGCAGGCCGACACCGCCCGGATCACCCTGCGCGGCGCCCTGCCGGTCGAGCCGCTGGAGGTGGACGGCGATCGGCGGGCGATCAAGCAGATCGTGCTGAACCTGATCTCCAACGCCCTGAAGTTCACCCCCTCCGGCGGCCAGGTGAACGTGGTCGCCCGCGCCCAGGGCGGCGACCTGGAGCTGATCGTCGCCGACACCGGCGTCGGCATCGCGCCCGGCGACCTGGAGCGGCTCGGCCGCCCCTACGAGCAGGCCGGCGGCGCCGACCAGCGGGCGCTTGGCACCGGGCTCGGGCTCTCGCTGGTGCGGGCCTTCGCCGAACTGCACGGCGGGGAGATGAGCATCAAGAGCGTGCTGGGCGAAGGGACGGTGGTGACGGTGCGCCTGCCGGTGATGCTGGGCGCGGACGGCTTCGCCGAACCCAACTCGCCCACCGAGCGCAAGAGCGCGGCGCTGGGCGACAACGTGATCGCCTTCAACCCTCAGCGCTGAGCCAGGGTCTCGAACGCCCGCCCGGCGGCGAAGTCGCCGACCTCCACATAGGCGGTGCGCGCCTCGTCTTCCCTGTCGCCCGCGAACAGGAACTCGACCGCCACCGCCTCGCGCGGATCGAGCTCGGCCAGCGCCGCCTGGGCCTGGTCCGGGAAGCGGAACGCCCATCCGGTGGCCAGATCCGCCGGGCGCAGATCGCCGCCCGCCGGGCTCATCGCCTCGGCCGTGAACACCACGGAAGCGGACCTTGGCGGCAGGCGTCCGTCGAGAGGGATCCGGCCGCGGATATCGGCCTCGTTCCGCGCCAGGTAGGGGCCCGAAGTGCTCGACGCGTCGCGCAGGATCAGCCTGGCGGCATAGGGCTCGGCGCCGTCGGCGAAGCTGGCCACCGCCATCAGCGGCCGGGCCTGGCCGTTGCCGACAATGCCGAACACCATCGTGTCCCAGCCGATCCGCACCCGCTGTGAAAGCCGCCAATGGGCGCGGCGGTCGTCGATGGTGCGCTCGGCCACCCAGTCGGTGGTCTCGCCCGGATAACGCATCTTGCTCAGCTGGGCGTAGCCGTCGAAGGCCTTCTTCACCTGCTGGGCGGCGACGGTGATGTCGGGCGAGCGGCAGCCCGCGCCCAGCGCCGCGGCGCTGGCCTGGGTCTCCAGAGCCTTGAGGCTGGCGGCGTCCATGCCGGACCGCAACGCGGCCCCCCGCGCCTGCAGCTTGGCCGCGGTGAGGGCCGACGACACGGGCGGTTCGAAGAGCTTGCAGGCGCGGTCGGCCGCAGCCATCACCGAGCGCTGGTAGAAGAGATTGGCGGCGGCCGTCGCCGCCCAGGCGGGGCTGGCCGCCATCAGCACGGCGCCCGCCGCCGCGGCGAGGGCTTGCGCCCGCTTGCCCCAGATCGTCATGATGCCCCGGCGCCCGACCAACTCAAGGTCAAGCTCTAGGGCGTTTTGCTTTCTCCTTGGTTAGCGCCCCCTGCGGCGGAAGGTCCCTCTCAGCGTGCTGCTCAACACCGATCTTTGGGTCTACGCCCTGATCCGACGGGCCGAGCTGGCCGGCGGTTTCGCCACGATCGGGCGCAAGGGCGACGCCAAGGGCGGGGCGGTGCTGGTCAAGGCGCTCAATCGCCGGGCCGGGGAAGCCAGGCTCTACGCCGAGGCCACCCGGGGCGATGGCGAGCGGGTCTGGATGCAGCCGGTGGCTTCGCTCCAGGAAGCCGATCTGGACGCCTATATCGCCCGCGCGGTCCGCATCGACCCGGACCTCTGGGTGGTGGAGATCGACGACTCCCAGGGCCGCCACTTCCTCGTCGAACCGGTTGAGACCCGTTAACTCCCTTCTTCAACGGCCGGGAAAGCCCGGAGGGTCTATCTGCGCTGACGTCTCCCAATCAGCGCGGTCCAGATGCTTTTCCTGCTCAACGACGTCGTCTTCCAGCTGGACCCCGCCGCCCTGGCGCCGTCGGCGGCCGCCCAGCGGTTCCGGCGCCTGTCGCTGGGGTTCATCCGCCGGTTGGGGGCGGAACTCTACGCCGAGACGCCGCTTTTGCACTATTCGGAGCCTGACCGGGCTCGGCGCCTGGCGGCCCTGATCGGGGTCAAGTTCCCCAACATCAATGCGGCCCTCTTCGTGGCGCCCGCGTTCGACTGTTCGCCCGACCAGGTGCAGACCCAGTTCGCGGAGATCAGCTTCGAGGTGATGGCCTGGCTCTACCAGCGCCAGAAGGACGGCGCGCTCACCAACCTGGTGGCCGACCGGCAGGTCTGGCGTCGCCTGGCGGCCTGAGCCACCGGCTCAATAGCCAACCGCGCCTAGGTGCGGATTGACCGAGCCGTTGATCTTGACCCCCTTGGGGTGGCCGCCTGCGTGGCCGGACTTGTGGCCTTTGCCGCCCGTCCCGAAGTTCAGCGAGCCGCCGTAGTGGTTGCCGCCGGTGGCCAGCAGTTTTCCGCGCCGCCCGCGCACGCTTCCGGGCGCGGCGCTCTGGGACGCGCCCCCGCCTGCGGCGCTCTGCGACAGGCCTTGGCCCCCCGAGGCGGCGCTCTGGGCGCCGCTGAGGCTCCCGGGCGCCGCCCTTTGCAGGCCCTTGGAATTGGTCGGACCGTTCAAGCTGCCGGAGATTCCGGTGAGACCGGGCGTGGCGATGGGCTGAGCGGGATGACGGTGGCGATGGCGCGGCGCGCCGGCGGCCGGCAGGGCCGCCAGGGCCACGGCGATGGCGGATAGGGCGAGCATCAGCGGCTTCATGCCTAAGCGTCTCCAGGCGACGCCGGGCGCAAGCCCCCGGCCCCGCCTACACGCTGGCGCCGAAGGGCTCCGTCGGCAATGTCGCCGCCGCGATTCCCCTTTCGCGGGAACGCCAAGACGCTAAGGTCGCGCCCGGCGTGGCGCCGGAATGAGTGGGGAGGCGGTCTGATGACGGAAGGCTCAAGGACATCCGGGGCGGACCGGCGGGCGGTCATTCAGGGCGCGGCGATCCTGGCGGCGGGCGCGGCGGCGACCCGGGCGTTCGGCCTGCCGCTGATCGGCGGCGGAGGCGGCGACGGCCCGGTGGCCGAAACCACCTACGGTCAGGTGCGCGGCGAGGTGGAGGACGGGATCAACGTCTTCCGCGGCATCCCCTATGGCGCGCCCACCGGCGGCGGCGCGCGGTTCATGCCGCCCGAACCGCCCAAGCCCTGGGGCGGGGTGCGCGAGGCCAAGCATTTCGGCGACCAGTGCCCGCAGATCGCCCCGCCGCCGACGTCGGCCTGGGCCAGCTGGGCGGTGAAGACCGGCGAGAGCGAGGATTGCCTGGCGCTCAACGTCTGGACCCCGGGCATCGCCGACGGCAAGAAGCGGCCGGTCATGGTCTGGTTCCATGGCGGCGGCTATTCGGTGTTCAACGGCTCGGCGGCGGTGTTCGACGGGGTGCGGCTGTGCCAGCGGGGCGATGTGGTGCTGGTCACCCTCAACCATCGCCTGAACCTCTTCGGTTACCTGTACCTGGCTCAGATCGGCGGGGCGAAATACGCCGACAGCGGCAACATCGGCCAGCTGGACCTGGTGGCGGCGCTGGAGTGGGTGCAGGGCAACATCGCGGCCTTCGGCGGCGATCCGGGCCGGGTGACGATCTTCGGCGAGAGCGGCGGGGGCGGCAAGGTCTCGACCATGCTGGCCATGCCGGCGGGCAAGGGCCTCTTCCACCGCGCGGCGATCCAGAGCGGCCCTGGCCTCACTGGCATGACCCCGGACGCCGCCACCGAGGTCGCCCACAAGGTGATGTCGTCCATTGGCGCGGGCCATCCGGACGACCTGCAGCACGCCTCGACCGACCGCCTGCTGGACGCGCTGAAGGACGTGACCAAGGGGATGCCAGCGGGCTTTGGCCCGGTGGTCGACGGCAAGACCCTGCCGCGCGATCCCTTCACCCCCGACGCGCCCGCCGGATCGGCCGACGTGCCGGTGATCGTCGGCTACAACGCCACCGAGACCACCGTGCTCTTCCCCCCGCCAGGCGTCTTCGACCTGGACTGGCCGGGCCTGAAGGCCCAGCTCGGCCCGATGCTGGCCGGCGCCGACGCCGACAAGGTGATCGCCGATTTCCGACGCCTGCGGCCCGCCGCCTCCGCCAGCGACCTCTACTTCATCATCACCACCGAGCGGGGGATGGGCGCGGGGTCGATTGCGCTCGCCGAACGCAAGGCGGCGCTGGGCCCGGCGCCGGCCTATCTGTACCGGCTGGAGTTCGAGACGCCGGTGGGGCGCCTGCGCTCGCCCCACTCCCTGGACCTGCCGATGGTGTTCGACACCGTGGGCAAGTCGGATTCGCTCCTGGGCGCCTCCGCGGCCGAGGCGCAGAAGGTGGCCGACCAGATGTCCGCCGCCTGGATCGCCTTCGCCCGAACCGGCAGCCCCAACGCCGCGGGCCTCGCCTCCTGGCCCAGGTACGACCCCCGCGCTCGCTCGACGATGATCTTCAACGTCGTCAGCCGCGCGGTGAACGATCCCTATGCCGGCGAGCGCCAGATCATCGCCTCCCTGCCGCCCGGACGGCGGGGAGTCTAGCGCTCCTGCTCGGCTCAGCCGGCTTTCGGGCGGGCGCCCTCGGGAGGCTTTCGACCCACTTTCGACCCAAAGCGGACTCTGCCTGACCCGCCAACCCGACATAGACGCTCGCCCACAAGCTCAAAGCCGCGATGAAGGGACTGGCCGAACGCGCGAGACGATTAATCGTCCTGTTACGGAATTGAGCGCTTGTTGCGCCCGATGAGCGGAGCGCTTCGTTGAGCAGAGACGGCGCAAGCCTCGGCCGCAGCCGTGAGGGGTGGATCAGACCAGCCGTGGGGCGGTTGATCCAGGCCTCGGCGCCAGATCCCGGCGGCGGCCGAGCGGGCGCGACCTTCGCCAAGCGAATGGATGAAGCGGCCGCACTTCTCCATGCCGTAGTCGCGATCCGAGTTGTCATGGTGGTTCTCGGCGGGTTGGCGGCCTTGCTCATCGTACCGCAGGCGGCTGGCATCGGCTGGATAGTCGGGGGCCTCGTGGTGGAGGCCTGGTCGTGGTTCGCCACCCGCGAGCAGTTCCGAGGTAGCGCGGTCGGGTGGCCGCAGCGCGGCAACTTCATCGCGAACTATGTGACGATAAATCTTTGGTGGCTCCTGCTTGGCGGCGTGCTTTGCGCCACCGGCTTGCCGGAGGGACTCGCCAGCGGCGTCAGTCTGATCGTGGCTATCGCCTCCATTTTTGCGATGCTGTTCTACACGGCCCCGGTGATGTTCCTCCTAGCGGGCGCGGCGCCCGCGGTGGCGGCCCTGACCACGCTCGCCCTGGCCGACGGACGGGACTGGCGCCAGCTGCTTCCGGTATGGTCGATGCTGGGCCTGGCGACTATCTTCAACCTGGGCCGCGCCCTTGGCACGCCTTCCGCCCAGGCGCAGCAGCGCTGGCTGACGCAGAGCCTGAACAGCTACGAGATTCTAGCGGAGACCATCACCGACGTGATCGTGCGGATCGATCTGGTTGGCGCTTGCCAGTACGTCTCTCCCGCGTCTCTGGCCGCCTTGGGGTATCGCCCCGAGGAGCTGATCGGCGTTCGCCTTGCCAAATTGCTGCACCCCAAGAGCGCGAGGGAGATGGCGGAGGTGTTCGCCAGGCTGTCCAACGATCCCACGCGGACGGAGGTCGTAACCGCGCGCGTACGCCACCGCGATCGACGCTGGCTTTGGTTTCAGACCAGCGTCGCGACCGTTCGCGACAACGGCGCAGCCACCGCGATCATCTGCGTTGGCCGAGACATCACCGCGCAAATGGCGGACGAGGTCGCGCTGCGCGAAGCCAAAGCTGAGGCCGAGGCCGCCAACGCCGCTAAGGCCGACTTCCTGGCGAACGTCAGCCACGAGATACGAACCCCCATGAACGGAATTCTGGGGACCCTCCATCTGCTGGAAGCGGAAAACATTTCGCCGGAAGGGCGGCAACTGATGCGTCAGGCCAACGACAGCGGCTACTTGCTGACCCAGCTCCTGAACGATGTCCTAGACCTGTCGAAGATCGAAGCCGGCCAATTGAACCTGACGCCTGAGCCGACGGATGTGGCCGAGACTCTGAAGGCGGTGTCGGCCTTGCTCCGTGGCCAGGCGCTCGAAAAAGGCCTGGACCTGACCTGCGATGTGCAGGCCGGGCCGCTTTGGTTCGAAGTTGACCCGCTGCGCTTGCGACAGGTCATCTTCAACCTAGTCGGAAACGCCGTGAAGTTTACCGCCAAGGGCCACGTGGCGGTGCGTCTTCGGGAAGTCACCACCACTGAGGGGCGCGGCCATGTTCGCATCGAAGTCGAGGACACGGGAATCGGCATGTCCCCTCAGACTCAGGCCCACCTCTTCGAACGGTTTCGACAAGCCGAGAGCGACGCCACCCGGCGCTTCGGGGGCACGGGCCTAGGGCTCTCGATCGCCCGGGCCCTGGCCAACATGATGGGGGGCGACATCGGCTTCTCCAGCGTCGAAAACGAAGGTTCGACCTTCTGGTTCGAGTTCGAAGCGACGAGGGCCAGCGCCGCGATGGCCGGCGAGGCGGAGGAGGTCCTGTTGGGCGGCATCCGAATCCTGCTGGTGGACGACAACGGCACCAATCGTCTTGTCGCCCGCACAATGTTGTCCCGCCTGGGCGCTGACGTCGAGGAGGCGGAAGACGGCCTCGCCGGACTGGCTGCAGCCAAGCGCGGCGGCCATGATCTGATCCTCATGGATATACAGATGCCGAACATGGATGGCATCGAGGCCACGAGGGCCATCCGCGCGTTGCGTGGCGAGGCCGCAAATGTCCCGATAATCGGCCTCACGGCCAATGCCATGGCCCACCAGCGAGCAATCTATCTGGCCGCCGGAATGAATGACGTCGTCGCCAAACCCATCTCTCCGGCCGCCTTGCTGGTCGGAATCGCCCAGGTGATCGCACCGACGGAGCCCAAGCTGGCCGCAGGGTAGCGACGTCCGGTCACGATCCGGAGCTTGGCTCTGAAGTCCGCTTTCCGGCTGTCTGCCAACGGCCGCTTGCGACCCAAGGCGGACGTTCCAACGAAAGGCGCTCCCCACGGCGACCAAGTTGTCGCCTCAACGTGCGTTGAGCACATCTCCGGCTCGCAACGCACATCGGCGGCGCCGTCGCGAAGGTATCTAGATCAAACCCAGCGCTCGAAACGCTCAGTTACCCAAATTGGGTAGCCAAGGTCGGCTCAGGCGCTTCCGTTCATAAGAGCGCAAGCGATATCGGTCCCGTATGCGGCCCGCACTTCGCAGGGGAATCTGAGCAAATGCTTCGCGAAGTGCCAAAGCGCAACGCCTACCGTCGCCTCGCGCGATGGCGCGGCTTGGCGCTTGTGGTCGGCGCCCTGGGTTTCGTCGCCGCGATCCTGGTGGCCATTCTCTACATCTGAGGCTGAAGTCTGCCCCGCGACCGATGTCATTCGGCCGCGACGCCCGCGCTCCTCAGATTGCGCATGAGGCGCCGAACATTGATCAAGTTAGCCTGGCCAGCCGCGATCCAGGCGGAATCGTTGAGCATGCTGGCGGGAACGATCAGACCTCCCTTCACGCGTTTGCAACGCCCCGATTTCAGTAGTTTGTTCACATACCGACGCGTCGTCTCGAAGGGCAGGCCGAGCGAGCCGGAGAGGGCTAGGACGCTGATCGGCTTGCGGAGTTCATCGGGGGGCGTGTCGTCAACACCGGCGTAGTTGGAACGGCCTGCACCGAGGTCAAGATGCGCCGTGTTCGCCGCGACGATTGCCTGAGAGATAATCCCGGCCAGAATATCTCCGCCCTGGAGGTCGCCCAACAATCGCAGCGCTCGGAGCACATATTCGGAACTCAGCCGCGCGACGACACGGACCTTGTCAGGGGTGTCGGCATCCCGACCTTTCTCGCCAGGAGTCGACATGGGGTCCTGCATAGCACGCGCCTCGTGAACCGGGGATCTGCGCATGATCTCGTTGCCAACCGCCGAGACGGCGGGGAATTGAAGTACTTCGCTAGGAACAAAGTCCGCAACCAGACCGCGACGGCTCGGGTGAGTTCAAGCGGGTCCGGTATCCACCTATCCGATCGAGGTGGTCACCGACGAAAACGCCTCAATGTCTGCTTTCCCCCATAGAGGACTCTCTCAGAATCTGCTTCGAGCGACTCTGACACCGCCCCGCGCCTAGGCGTCGAACACGATCACCGATCTGGCGATCCGGCCGGTTTTCATTTCGGCGAAGGCCTCGTTGACGTCTTCCAGTCGGATGCGGCGGCTGATCATCTCGTCGAGCTTGAGCTTGCCGGAGAGGTAGAAATCGACGAACCCGGGGCATGTCGACCGGGAGAAGCCTTGGAGCCCATCGACGAACTCTGGATATGCTTTTTCGCCCAGGAACGCCGCGCCCAATGACCGCCGTCGGTTGGCGCGGTCCTCCCGCTCCAGAAGTTGCCTGCTGACTTGCTCTGACAGAGGTCATTCCCTTCTTTGGCGAATGCGTTTGACCGGTGGATGACCCACTCCTAGCGTCGCCGCCGAAGTGGAGGGTGAAATGATCGTTTCGAAGACGCCTTTTCGCGAGCGCCTGATCGGCCAGCCGTTGATCGGCTTCCAGACCGAGACCGGCGTTGCACGCGTGCCGAGCGTGAAAGCCGGCCCCAGCTCCGAAACCAAGACCAAGCCCAAGCCCGCCAAGGGTCGACCGATCCGCGAACGGCGGATCGGCGCCGAGGCCAGCGCCGTGCGCATTCCCCGCGTGATGGTCCTCAATTCCGAGATCAAAGCGAACGCCGCCGTTAGCATGCCGACCGCTATGGTCGCCATCTCAGAGATCAAGCCGATCGGCTGATCGCGCAAGCAGGCCGTTCGGTCCGTCGGACCGGGGGGCGATGGCTCGAAAAAAGGCCGACGAACCTCGCCATGTCGGACGTATTCGAGCCCTGCCTGGATGGTTTCGCGCCGGACCCTGTCCGAGCGGCGCGACTGGACAAGATCGTGCGCGCCGGTCTGGCGGACAGCCTTCGGACCATCTTCGACAGACTTGATGACCGGTTCGCGATTTCGCCACAGCGACGGCTGACCTTGCTGGCGGAGATAGAGGCCGGTCCGGTTCGCCCCGGGGTGTTCGGGGTATACGTCGATCTGGTGCTGGCCCTGTTCGAAGAGCGCTTGGCCGACGGCCAGAGCTTGTTGACCGAGTTGCTCGACACCTCGTCCAAGGCTGGTCCGCTACGGGTTGTGAACCTGGATGATCGGCAACTCGGGACGGGCCAATCGGCTCGCTACCGACGACTGGTCGGCTGCGACATCCTGGCGGAGATCAATCCGGTCGAGGGCGAGGCTTTCGCCGAGGCTGCGGAACTCGTGACCGCGGCCATGGAGCTCCTGCGGGACGGCGCGCCCGAGGTGCTCGCTGAGTTTCGCGCCCTGATCAGGGAACTGGTTCTGATCAGCGTGGCGAGAGGAACGGACGGGTTGCTGGTCGGCGGGGCGTCGACGTTTTCGCTGTGGGGCGCTCAAATCCTCAACGCGGACCGGCTTTGCGACCGACTGACGACCGCCGTTTCCTTGGCTCACGAGACCGCCCACACTTACCTATTCGGCCTGGCGCGAGGCGGCCGGTTGGTCGACAACGACGACGACGAACGCCACGCGTCCCCCCTGCGCCGCGAGCCGCGCCCCATGGAGGGGGTCGCCCACGCCACCTTTGTGCTGGCGCGCATGATCTATGTTCTGGAAGCCCTGATCGGCTCAGGACGATTGCGCCCTGAGGAAGTCCCGCAGGCTCACAATCAGCTGCGCCACAGCCAGGAGGCGTTCGACGATGGACTGGCGACAGTCCTGGCCCATGCGAGGTTCACCCCGGCCGGCGCCGCCGCGTTCGCGCAAGTTCAGCGGTACATGCACGCGCGAGGCCAGCGGATGGCTTGGCGGCAGCGGGGGTTTGGCGGGCGATGATCGCCGAACTAATCTTCGATTGGGCGCGCAAGACGCCGGACAGGACCGCAATCGTCGTCAACGGCCAACCCTGTTCCTATCGCTCGTTCGCCGAGTTCATCGCTGTTGCGCGGGGTTTCTTCGCCAGGCGCGACTGTGTCGGCCCGGGCGTGGCCGTGGTCGCCAGTCATCATCTGGTGGACTTCTGGGTGATCAGTGCGGCGCTGCGCAGTCTGGGACTGACCACGATCGCCGCCCAATCCGTGGAGGCCATCGGTCAGCTTGGGCTGCCGGGCCTGCGCTTCGTCGTCACCACGGTCGGGGAGAATTGGGAGGGCCTTGAACAGCTTTGCGCGACCAAGGGCTTGCGCCTGCTCAAGATGGACCCCGAGGGCGAGGCGCCGCTCGATCTGGACGCGGCGGCGCCCTGTCAACCCGGCGGTCACATTCTGCAGACCTCGGGCACAACCGGCGTCTACAAGAATGTGCTGATCGACCCTTCCTTCGAACCCGAGTTCACGCGCCGTCGCGTGCACGACAGCGGCGTCACACGAGACTCGGTGGTCAATCTGTTCGGCATGGGCGGCTGGACGGGAGGGGGGTACAAGTCGGCGGTCGCGGTCTGGTGGGTCGGCGCCACGGCGGTCATCGATCAACGTTCCGTGCGTCATCTGGCGTTGCTGTATCCCGGAATCACCCACGCGCTGCTCACGCCCGCCATGTTGGACGCCATCCTCGCAGCGCCCGAGGGGTCGTTCCCGCGCAATCCAGCGATGCGCCTCAACGTCACCGGCGGAACCCTGACCCAGACCCAGATCGACGCCGCCAAGGCTCGCATCACCCCCCAGCTCTATAACGGCCTGGGCGCCACCGAGACCTCGACGTTCGGCTACACACCGCTGGACACGCCGGACGACCACCGCTGGCATCTGCTGGTCCCGGGCGTCGCGGTCGAGATCGTCGATGACTTCGATCAGCCCCTTCCGAGGGGCGAGCTCGGCCGCGTAAGGGTCAGTACGAAGGGCGGTCCGACCAGCTATCTGCACGATGAGGAAGCGACCAGGGCCTTCTTCAAGGACGGGTTCTTCTACCCCGGCGATTTGGGCGTCATCCGGGCGGATGGCCGCATGGCGCTGCACGGCCGGTTCACCGACGTCATCAATATGAACGGGTTGAAGATCTCACCGGCCCCGGTCGAGGATCGCCTGCGCGAGGCGCTGGGGGTCAGGGGAGTCTGCCTGCTCTCGATGCAGAACGAGCGGGGCGAAGAAGAGATTCATGTGATCATTGAATCACGGATACCGATCGATTCACGCGAGCTGTCTGCGGCGCTTCGCTTGGAGCTGTCGGGTTTCCCCCAAGGCCATGTGCACTACGTCCCGGCTCTGCCGCGCAACAGCATGGGCAAGCTGTTGCGTTTGGCGGCAAGGGAGCAAGCCGTGGCGAGGATGGCTGCCGCGGGATGACTGAGCGCCACCGGCTTGCCGCTGGAGCCACAGACATTCCCTCCTCCCACCCCAAGCGGACGATCGGGAGGTCCGTTTTGAGCGACTCTGAAGCCGCTCACTTCGATGGCGCAAGATGCACTGGGTTCCCGCTTTCGCGGGGATGAGCGGGTTAGCTTCCTAGGCGTCGAACACGATCACCGATCTGGCGATCTGGCCGGTTTTCATTTCGGCGAAGGCCTCGTTGACGTCTTCCAGTCGGATGCGGCGGGAGATCATCTCGTCGAGCTTGAGCTTGCCGGAGAGGTAGAAGTCGACGAACCGGGGCATGTCGACCGGGAAGCGGTTGGAGCCCATCGACGAGCCCTGGATCCGCTTCTCGCCCAGGAACGCCGCGCCCATCAGGCTGATGCTCTGGCCCACCGGGATCATGCCGATGATGTTGGCCGTGCCGCCGCGGCGCAGCATGTTGAACGCCTGCTCGGCGGTCTTGGCCAGGCCAATGGCCTCGAAGCTGTGGTGGACGCCGCCCTTGGTCAGCTCCATCACCTGGGCCACCGGATCACCCTGACTGGCGTCGATGAAGTCGGTGGCGCCGAACTGGCGGACCATGTTGTCCTTGGAGCCCTGGGTGTCGATGGCGATGATCCGGCCGGCGCCGGCGATAGCCGCCCCGTTGATCGCCGCCAGCCCCACCCCGCCGCAGCCGATCACCGCCACGGTTTCGCCGGGCCGCACCTTGGAGGTGTGGATCACCGCGCCGACGCCGGTGGTGACCCCGCAGCCGATCAGCGCCGCGCGGTCCAGCGGCATGTCCTTGCGGATCGCCACGCAGGCGTGTTCGTGGATCAGCATCTGCTCGGCGAAGGACGAGAGGCTGGCGAACTGGTTGATCGGGCCGGCGGCGTCGGAGATCCGCGGCGGCCCGACGCCCGGACCCGGCCGCACTTCCGGACTGCGGCAGAGCGACATGTGGCCGGTGAGGCAATCCTCGCAGTGGCCGCAGAAGACTGACAGGCAGGTGATCACGTGGTCGCCCACCTTGATGGTGCGTACTTCCTCGCCGACCTGCTCGACCACGCCCGCGCTCTCGTGGCCAAGCACCGCCGGCATCGGGAACGTATAGCTGCCCTCGATGAAGTGCAGGTCCGAGTGGCAGACGCCGGCCGCCGCGGTGCGGATCAGCACCTCATGCGGGCCGGGCTTGCCGATCTGGACGTTCTCGATCGCAAGGGGCTTGCCCACTTCGCGCAGCACGGCCGCCTTCATGGTCGCCTCCTCCGCTTTGCTTTTCAGGACGTCAGTTGAACACGATCACCGATCTGGCGACCTGGCCGGTCTTCATCTCAGTGAAGGCGGTGTTGACCTCTTCCAGCTTGATCCGGTTGGAGATCATATCGTCGAGCTTGAGCTTGCCGGACATGTAGAAGTCCACCAGCCGCGGCATGTCCACCGGGAAGCGGTTGGAGCCCATCAGCGATCCCTGGATGCGCTTTTCGCCCAGGAACGCCGCGCCCATCAGGGTCACCGTCTGGCCGATGGGGATCATGCCGATGACGTTGGCGGTGCCGCCGCGGCGCAGCATGTTGAAGGCCTGCTCGGCGGTCTTGCCAAGACCGATGGCCTCGAAGCTGTGATGCACGCCGCCCTTGGTCAGATCCATCACCGCCTTCACCGGATCGGTGTCGGCGGCGTTGATGAAGTCGGTGGCGCCGAAGTTGCGGGCCATGTTGTCCTTGGCCGGCGACATGTCGATGGCGATGATGCGGCCGGCGCCGGCGATGGCCGCGCCGTTGATCGCCGCCAGGCCCACCCCGCCGCAGCCGATCACCGCGACCGTCTCGCCCGGGCGGACGTTGGAGGTGTGGATCACCGCGCCGACGCCGGTCATCACCCCGCAGCCGATCAGGGCGGCGCGGTCCAGCGGCATGTCCGGCCGGATGGCCACGCACGCGTGCTCGTGGATCAGCATCTGCTCGGCGAAGGACGACAGGTTCAGGAACTGCTGCATCGGCGCGCCGTTCTGGGTGATCCGGGGCTCTTCGCTCTGCTCGCGGCGCACGTCCGGGCTCTGGCAGAGCGACATGTGGCCGGTGAGGCACTGGTCGCAGTGTCCGCAATAGGCCGAGAGGCAGGTGATCACGTGGTCGCCCACCTTCACCGTGCGCACCTCGTTGCCGACCTGCTCGACGACGCCGGCGCTCTCGTGGCCGAGCACCGCCGGCAGCGGATAGGGATAGGAGCCTTCCATGAAGTGCAGGTCCGAGTGGCAACAGCCGGCGGCGGCGGTGCGGATCAGCACCTCGTGCGGGCCGGGCTTGTTGATCTGGACGTCTTCGATCTGAAGGGGCTTGCCCACCTCGCGCAGGACTGCGGCTTTCATGAAATCATCTCCCTGGGGCACTGATCCAAACGGCCGTTCGCCGGCCTTGGGGATCAGCTTATCGCCGTTAAGCCTCGCCGGCGCCAAGGGGAAATCGAGGGTTGACTTCGCCAGGCTCTTGACCCTTGCCTGATCGCGCTTTCCGGCATGGACAGGCGGTTATGAAGCGCACCCTTCTTCTCCTCCTCGCAGCGGCCGGTCTGGTCAGCTGCAACACCAACGGTCCCTCGGGCCCCACCGTGGCCACCACGCCCACCGGCGGATCGGAAGCCTTCAACGATCAGGACTTCGCCTGGTCGCAGGCGAGCGGCGGCGATTCCATCGACGGGCAGCTGGGCTACACGGCCGGCGGCGGCAAGTTCACCTGCCAGGGCGGCGATGTGGTGCTGACGCCGATGACGCCCTGGAGCCGGCGGCGGATGATCATCCTCTACGGCTCGGACAGCAAGGCGGCGGTCACCGCCGACGACGTGCGCGCCCACGCCGCGCAGGCGCCGGCCGGCGACTACGCCAGATACGCCCGCAAGGTCACCTGCGACGCGGCCAGCCACTTCAGCTTCTCGGGCCTGCCGGACGGCTCGTGGTACGTGATCACGCTGGCGACCCCGGTCGCCGGCGGGCAGAAGGTGGCGGTGATGCATCGCGTGGAGACCCGCGGCGGCGCCAAGCACGTCACCCTGAACTAGCCGCGCGCGGCGTTCGGCGATGGCGTTCCAAGAGATCCTCTACGGCGTCGACGGCTCCATCGCCACGATCACGCTCAATCGCCCGCAGGTGCGCAACGCCCAGGGCTACCGCATGCTGGACGAGATCGACGCCGCCTTCGACCTGGCGGGCGCAGACGAAGCAGTGCGGGTGCTGGTGGTGCGGGGATCGGGCGGGACTTTTTCCACCGGCCATGACCTGGGCTCGGCCGAGGCGGTCGCCTACCGCAAGGCCCTGGGCGCCAAGCCCGGCATCCAGACCTACGATCAGTTCAAGAAGTACAACCTCGACCTGCTCCTGAAGTGGCGCAATTTCGGCAAACCGACAATCGCCATGGTCGAGGGCTACTGCATCTACGCCGGCTGGATGCTGGCGGCGGCCATGGACGTGGTCTTCGCCGCCGAGGACGCCGAGTTCCTGGCCGGGTTCGTCGAATATATGTCGATCCCCTGGGACATCGGCGTGCGCCGCGCCAAGGAGCTGGTGTTCGAGAGCCGCTTCATCAGCGCCGAGGAGGCGGCGAAGTTCGGCCTGGTCAACCGCGTGCTGCCGGGCGCGGACCTGGAGCGCGAGACCCTGGCCTGGGCGCGGCGGGTGGCCGAGAACAGCGCCGAGGCCCTGCGCATGGCCAAGATCCAGATGAACAAGGCGCAGGACGCCCAGGGCTTCACCCGCGCGCTGGAGGACAGCCTGGGCGACTACGTGGCGATGATGCAGATGCCGGGGCTGGAGATGCGCGTGCCGGGCGAGAAACGCCTGGCCACCGTCGACTTGGCGGTGAAGGGCAAGCGCGGCGAACGCTTCGGCCTGGGGTGACGCAGGGCGGCCGGTGACGCTATAGGCCCTCACCCATCGCAAGGATCCGCCATGACCGACAGCTTCCGCGCCATCCGCCTCTTCAAGACCGACTCTGGCCAGGAGACGCGCTTCGTCGATCTGACCGACGCCGACCTGATGGAGGGCGACGTCACCGTTCGCGTCGAATATTCGACGGTGAACTTCAAGGACGGGCTGGCGCTGACCGGCCGCTCGCCGGTGGTGCGGGTCTGGCCGCTGACGCCTGGCATCGACTTCGCCGGCGTGGTGGAAGCTTCATCCAACCCCGACTTCAAGGCCGGCGACAAGGTGGTGCTGAACGGCTGGGGCGTCGGCGAGACCCATCACGGCGGTTACGCTGAAAAGGCGCGGGTGAAGGGCGAGTGGCTGGTCAAGCTGCCGGGCGCCATCTCCGCCGCCGAAGCCATGGCCATCGGCACCGCCGGCTATACGGCCATGCTCTGCGTCATGGCCCTGGAGCGCGAGGGCGTGACGCCGGACAAGGGCGATGTGCTGGTCACCGGCGCGGCGGGCGGCGTCGGCAGCGTCGCCATCGCGCTCCTCTCCAAGCTCGGCTACCGGGTGATCGCCTCCAGCGGGCGCAAGGCGAGCGAGGGCGACTACCTGGCGGGCCTGGGTGCGGCAGAGGTGATCGACCGCGCGGAGCTTTCCGAGCCCGGCCGGCCGATCGCGCGCGAGCGCTGGGCCGGCGCGGTGGATTCGGTGGGCAGCCACACCCTGGCCAATGTGCTGGCCCAGATCCGCTACGGCGGCGCCGTGGCCGCCTGTGGCCTGGCCCAGGGCATGGACCTGCCCGGCAGCGTCGCGCCCTTCATCCTGCGCGGGGTGACCCTTTGCGGCGTCGACTCGGTGATGTGCCCAAAGCCCCGCCGCGAGGAGGCCTGGCGGCGGCTGGCCAAGGATCTCGACCTGGCGAAGCTGGCCGCCATGCGCGTGGACGCCACGCTGGACGACGTTCCGGGCCTGGGCGCGGCGATCCTCGATGGCAAGGTGCGCGGCCGGGTGGTGGTGAGCCTCACCGGCTGAGTTTAACGCTTTGTTCAGCCTGGGTTCAGGCTGCGGACCGCATCCTGGCGGGGAAACTTCCGCGGCGCCGATGGCGCGCGGGAGCGTTCTCTAGCCCAGACGTGGGAACGCGTAGGAGGTCCCGGATGCGCAAATTGATCACCGCAGGATTGATGGCTCTGAACCTCGGCGGCTCGCTGGCGACGACGGCGGCGCCCGTCCAGGCGGCGCCGCACGGCGGTTCGTGGCATGGCGGGGGTGGCGGAAGCTGGCATGGCGGCGGAGGCTTCCAAGGCGGCGGCTTCCGCGGCGGCTGGCGCGGCGGCGGCTGGCGTCACGGCGACGGTGACGACGGCGGCTGGGCGATCGGCGCCGGCATCGCCGGCCTGGCGCTGGGCGCCGCGCTGGCCGACCGTCCCTACTACGGCGGCTACTACGACGGCGGCTACGACACCTGCGTCGGCCATCGCCGGGTGTGGGATCCCTACATCGGCCGCTACGTGGTCCGCCGCTTCTACTACGCCTGCTAGGCTGATCGCCTGGCTATCGGCTACTTCGCCTGGTGCGCCATCACGTCCTGCACCTTCAGGATCGCCGGGCCCAGGATGACCACGAAGAGCACGGGCAGGAAGAACAGGATCATCGGCACGGTGAGCTGAGCGGGAAGCGCCGCGGCCTTCTTCTCGGCGGCCGCCAGACGAAGCTCGCGGTTTTCCTTGGCCATCACCCGCAGCGCCGTGCCCAGCGGCGTTCCGTAGCGCTCGGCCTGGATCATCGCCGTCACCACCGCCTTGACGCCTGGATGGTTGGTGCGCTTGGCCAGGCCCTCGTAGGCCATCCGCCGCTCTGGGAGGTAGGACAGCTCGGCGGTGAGCAGGGTCAGTTCCTCCGCCAGCTCGATGGAGCTGCCGCCGACCTCCTGGCTGACCTTTTGGATCGCCGCCTCGATCGACATGCCGGATTCCACGCAGATCAGCAGCAGGTCGAGAGCGTCGGGGAACACCGCCACGATCGACTCGCGCCGCTTGGTGGCGATGTTGCTGATGTAGAGGTTCGGCGCATAGTAGCCGGCCACCAGCGCCGCCACGCAGCCCGCCAGGCGCGTCATCAGCGGCAGGCCAAAGCCGTTGATCAGGAACAGGTAGAAGCCGGCGAAGGCCGCCAGCGCGAAGGGCATGATCATGCGGAAGAAGTAGAACCGCGTGACGGCGCTTGGCCCACGAAAGCCCGCCTGCGCCAGCTTGTCGGTGATGTTGGTGTCCTCGAGCAGCCGAGAGAGCTGCAGCTGGTCCACGACCCGCTTGTAGAGGCCTTCGTCGGTCCGCCGGATCGAGGTCGCGCCCTTGCCGGCCAGCGCCTCGCGCGACTTGCGCCGCAGCTCCTCGCGCCGATTGGCCACCGATTTGAGCCGGTTCTCCAGGCTGGAGCGCTGGAACGCCGGGCTGGCCAGGGTCACCACCGTGAAGAAGACCACGATGGCGGTCACCGCCGAGAGGATGTTGTCCGGATTGGTGAGGATCTCGACCCAGTCCATTTCAGGCCAGCCCTCAGAACTTAAAGTTGATCATGCGCCGCATGACCCAGATGCCGATCGCCATCCACATGCCCCCGCCCAGCAGCATCAGCTTGCCGCGATTGTCGCTGAACATCGGGGCCATGTAGGAGGGCGTGGTCACCATGATCAGCATGATCACGGCCGGCGGCATCGACCCGATGATGAAGGCCGAGGCGGTGGCCTCCGACGAAAGCGCCTTGATCTTCTCGCGCATCAGCTTTCGCGAGCGCAGCACCGCCGAAAGGTTGCCCAGCGCCTCGGCGAGGTTGCCGCCGGTCTTCTGCTGGATGTTCATGACGATGGAGAAGAACCGCACCTCCGAGGTCGGCATCCGCTCGTAGAGTTTGTCGAGCGCCTGATCCAGCGTCATCCCCATGCCGATGTTCTCCACCAGGCGGCGGAATTCGCCGCCCGACGGCTCGGGGGTCTCGCGGCCGATGATCTTCAGGCAGTCATGCACCGGCAGGCCCGACTTGATGCCGCGGACGATGATGTCCATGGCGTCGGAGAAGACGGCGGTGAACTTGTTCATCCGCCGCTTGGCCAGGAACCCCAGGACCCAGAGCGGCAGTCCGAGGGCGCACGCGCCGCCCAGCCCCAGCGACACCAGGGGGCTGATGCGCATGAAGAACATCACCGCCGCGACGGTGAGGCCGAACCCGCCGCCGATCATCCAGAATTGGGTCACGGTGATGCTGAGACCCGCCTGGCTCAGCTTGTTGGTCAGCGTCAGCCGCGCCCTCTTCTGCTGCCGCTCCTGATCCTTCAGGCTCTTGACGATCTGCTTGCGGCGGGCGTCAGGCGAATTGGCGTTCTGCGCCACGCGGGCGCGGCGCACGTCCCGCGCCCCGGCGCCGGTGATCGCCTGGGCGCGCTTGACCGCCCGGTCCTGGTTGGGATTGCCCCCAGCAAAGGCGAAGCCGACGCCGACGATGACCACAAAGACGAGGGCCCCGGCGATGACGATCAGCAGCGTGGACTGATCCATCGGCGTCTACTCCGCCGCGTCGAGCGCTTCGGCCAGCTCGCGCTCCAGGCCGTAGTAGCGGGCGCGGTCCCAGAAGCGCGGGCGGGCGATGCCGGTCGAGCGGTGGCGGCCCAGGACGTTGCCGTTCTGGTCCTCGCCGGTGATCTCGTAGACGAACAGGTCCTGGGTGACGATGACGTCGCCCTCCAGCCCGACCACCTCGGTGATGTGGGTGATCCGCCGTGAACCGTCGCGCAGGCGCGCGGCCTGGATGATCACGTCCACCGAACCCACGATCATCTCGCGGATGGTCTTCGAAGGCAGGCCATAGCCGCCCATGGTGATCATCGATTCCACGCGGCTGATGGCTTCGCGCGGCGAGTTGGCGTGCAGGGTGCCCATGGAGCCATCGTGGCCGGTGTTCATGGCCTGCAGCAGGTCGAAGGCTTCGGGTCCGCGCACCTCGCCGACGATGATCCGCTCGGGACGCATTCTGAGGCAGTTCTTCACCAGATCGCGCATGGTGATGGAGCCGCTGCCCTCCAGGTTCGGCGGCCGCGTTTCCAGGCGCACCACGTGCGGCTGCTGCAGCTGCAGCTCGGCGGCGTCCTCGCAGGTGATCACCCGCTCGGTGGGGTCGATGAAGGCGGTGAGCGTATTGAGCAAGGTGGTTTTGCCCGAGCCGGTGCCGCCGGAGATGATGATGTTGCATCGGCAAGCGCCGATGACGCCAAGCACCCGCGCGCCTTCCGGACTGATCGACGCATAGTCGACCAGGTTCTTCATGGTCAGCTTGTCTTTGCGGAATTTCCGGATGGTGAGGGTGGGTCCATCCAGCGACAGCGGATAGGAGATGACATTGACCCGGCTGCCGTCGGGCAGGCGCGCGTC
Source organism: Caulobacterales bacterium (assembly GCA_044445785.1). Classification (GTDB taxonomy): domain Bacteria; phylum Pseudomonadota; class Alphaproteobacteria; order Caulobacterales; family Caulobacteraceae; genus Acaudatibacter. The sequence goes on along the minus strand of JBIOEF010000002.1, from coordinate 21,136 downwards.
GCAGATGGGCGAGGCTTCGTCGACCCGCCGGCCGACCTGGCTGACGATCCGCTGGCAGATGTTCATCAGCTGGGCGTTGTCGCGGAAGCGCACGTTGGTCAGCTGGACCTTGCCGCCGACTTCGATGAACACCCGGTTGGCGCCGTTGCACATGATGTCGGCGATCTCGTCGCGCGAAAGCAGCGGCTCCAGCGGCCCGTAGCCGAGGACGTCGTTGATCACGTCCTGGACCAGGTGGTCGGTCTCGGCCACCGACATCGAGACGTTCTTGATCGCCACCAGTTCGGCGACGATGTCGCGGATCTCTTCGGCCGCCGTCGCCGCGTCCAGCTGGGCGAGCTGGGCCAGGTCGATGGTGTTGAGCAGCGCGTTGAAGATCAGCGTCTTGGTGGCGTGGTAGTAGTCGCTCTGTTCACGGACGATCTCGGCGGGGATGCCCTGGGCGGCGTGCAGCTGCTCCAGGCCCGGCGTCGGCTTGGGGCCGGGCGATGCTCCCCCTTGCCTTGGCGCGCCGCCAGCCGGCGGACCCGCCGGCGCGGGCGCCGCCGCTGGTTCGAGCTGCTGCGGACGCGTGGCGATGGCCGGCGCGCCGACCTCGGCCGGCGGCGGCGCTTGGCGCTGAGGCGCCGCGGGCTGATCTGACGCGCGCTTTCCGAACACGCTGGGACGCTACTTTCTCATCAGGAAGCCGAGCAGAGACGAGGTCTTGGCTGGCGGCTCAATGCTCGTTTCCCGACGGCTGATCATCTGCGCCAGCAGGTCCAGGCTTTCGGCCTGCTTCGACTTGGGTCCGACCTCGCCGATCATCTGGCCGTTGTTGGTCGCCGCGCCGAACAGCTTGGCGTCGAAGGTGATGACCATCGCCGGCGCCACGCCCAGGGCGTCGCCGAAATCCTTCACCGGAATCTCCGGACGGCCAGGCACGCCCACCTTGTTCAGCACCACCCGCGGGCTGGCGTCGTTGGGACGGGCCGATTTGACCAGGTCGATGATGTTCTTGGCGTTGCGCAGCGAAGCCAGGTCCGGCTCGGCCACGATCACCAGGTCGTCCGAGGTGATCAGCATGCGGCGCTTCCAGGCGGTCCAGGCGTGCGGCAGGTCGAGCACGACGTAGGGCGTCGAGGCGCGGATCTTCTGGGTGACGTCCTCGAAGGTTTCCGAGGGGATATCGAAGTCCTGCTCCAGGTTGGCGGGCGCCGCGAACAGCGACAGGTGATCGCCGCAGCGGGCCATCATCCGCTCCATCAGGACCGAATCCAGGCGGTCAGGCTGGGAGAGCGCGTCGCCGATGCCGTGCAGCGGGTCCTGGTTGAAATCCAGACCGGCGGTGCCGAAGGCGAGGTCCAGATCGACCAGCACGGTATTGGCGCCCATCCGCTCGGAGATCAGGTGAGCGATATTGTGGGCGATGGTCGAGGCGCCGGCGCCGCCCTTGGCGCCGCAGAAGGCGATCTGGCGGCCGATGAACGGCTGCGCCGGGTCGGCGTAGAGGGCGGTGACGGCGGCGATCAGCTGCAGGGGGCTGAGCGGCGGCACCAGATACTCGCTGACCCCGCGGCGCATCAGTTCGCGATAGAGGCTGATATCGTTGGCGGCGCCGATCACGATCACCTTGGTGCCCGGGTCGCACACCTCGGCCAGGCGGGCCAGCAGGCTCAATAGCTCGGAGGCGGCGTCGAGGCTCTCGACGATCACCAGGGATGGCGTCGGCTGGTTCTGGTAGAAGTCCACCGCCGCCGAGAGACCGCCTTCGTGAACGATGGTCTTGGCCCGCTCCATCCGACGATCGGTGGAGGCGCGCTGGACCAGCTCGGTCATTTCGGGCCGCGTGCAGAAGGCGTGGATGGTGATCCTGGGCACGGTGTGCTCGCCCAGCGCCGCCTCGGCGCTGGCCAGCATCTCGGCGATCGGATTTGACGCCGGCGGGGCGGCCGAAGGCGCATCGTCGAAGTCCGGTGTTGCGGCGACTGCTCCCGCCGTCGGCAGCCCCGCGAAGGGGTCGGGAGAAGGTCCGGTCTCGGGCGCGTGGCCGATGGACGTCTCGGCCCAGGGGTCCGCAGAGGCGCTCTTCTCGGCGGGCTTGTCGCCGGCGAGGTCGGCCCACGGATCGGCGGCTGGTTTGTCTGACGGCTCGGCGCCCACCGCCGTTTCGGCGGCGAGATCGGCCCAGGGGTCGGAGGATTCGGCCGCAGGCGCGGGCGGCTTGGCGGCCGCCGCGAGCAGCGCGGTCAGATCGGGTTCCGCCGCGGGCGGCGTCTCCGCCGACTCGGACGCGGCGACGGCGGGCGAGGCCGAGGAGGCGAACTCGTCGTCGGCGTCGAACTCAAGATCGAAGGGATCGGGGCTGTCGGCGTTCTTGGGGGTCATAGGATCACTGCCCCACCTTGGAGAAGGTGCCGTCGGCCTGCGGGTCCTTCGTCGAAGAGCTGATGTCGCCCTTGCGGTAGTGATCGAGGATCGTCTGCCGGCGCCCGGCGTCAGGGGGAGGGCTGTCCCTCGGGCCCAGCAGGTCGGCCGGGTTGGCGATCTGGGCCGCCATGTTGGCGGTGACCGAGCAGCCGAATTCGGCGTACCCGTTGTTGTCGGCCGTCGAGGCTAGATTGCCCCACTCATGGCCGCAGTCGGGCCCCTGGGCGTGGTAGCGCAGGAAGGCGACGATGATCGGGGCGTGGGGATCGCCGCCGGCCTCGTAGCCGACGATGCGAACCTTCTGGGCCGCGGCCCCTTGGGCCATCAGCACGTCGCGCGCGCCGGTCGCGGTGCGGTAGGCGCCGGCCGGATCATCGCCGTGCTCGGGCGCCTTGATGGTGATGTCCCCGCCCTCGGCGTCCATCCAGTCATGGGCGAACGTCTCAAGCGCGTCGGCCTGGGTGCTCGTCAGACCCGTCGTATGGGACGCCAGCTTCAGCTCCTCGGGCGCGGAGCGCACGTCGATGGAGAAGCGCTCCGTCGGCAGGATCGGATCGGGTTTGCCTGTCCCCCCAGTCCCGGCGCAGGCGCCTAGCGCCAGCAGGCCAATGAGGAGGGGCGCAGTTGCTGCGCGCATGATCAAACGCTCCCAGGTCACGTTACTCGACCACATAGCCATAAGGACCTTGATAGGTTCTTCCCGGCGTCGCTGGCGGCGCGTGCTTGTAGGTCTTGTTCAGCCGACCCAGGAAAATGGTGTCGAGGTCGTTGGCGATCTTCAGGCCGTCCATGGGCGTCTGCAGATCCTGCGGGTTGGCCGTGGTGACCAGATAGGGGGTGACAATGATCACCAGCTCCGTCTGGCCGGCCTGATAGTCCCGAGAGCGGAAGAGCGCGCCCAGGATCGGCAGATCCTTGACGCCGGGCAGGGAGTCGAGGTCCTGCGCGGACTCATCCTTGAGCAGGCCGGCGATCATCATCGCCCCGCCAGAGGGGAGTTCTACCGTCGTTTCCGCGCGCCGCACGGTCAGCGATGGAATGACCAGCGTCGGGCCGCCCGCGCCGGTGCTGAGGTCGAAGGCGCCCTGGTTGCTGAGCTCGGAGACCTCGGTGGACAGCTTCAGCGAAATCCGCCCGCCGGAGAGCACGATCGGGGTGAAGCCCAGTCCGACGCCGAAAGGCTTGAACTCCACCGAGACCCTCCCGGTCTGGTCTTCAGAGGTGGGCACGGGAAATTCGCCGCCGACCAGGAACTTGGCCGATTCGCCGGAGACGGCGGTCAGGTTCGGTTCGGCCAGGGTGCGCACCAGGCCAACGCGTTCGAAGGCCTGGAGGTTGCCAGAGCCCTTGTTCAGGCCGGTGGATCCCGCGGTGGGCTGAAGCGTCGAGATCACGCCCTGACCGCCGTTGGTGCATGCCACGCGACAGACGATCGGCAAGCCGTTCAGCAGGGGGTTTGCGCTGACGGTATGAGATATCGGCTGGGTGGTGGTGTCCTGGCTGGCGCCGCCCGTGAGGCCGCCGAGCAGCGCGCCGTTGATGCCGAAGGTAGCGGCGGTGCCGAGGATGAATTGAGGCGAGCCGGCCTGGCCGACCACCGCCTGCCAGTTTACGCCCAGCTGCTTGATGACCTGGCGGTCCATTTCGACGATGCGCACCTTCAGCATCACCTGGTCCTTGCCGGCGATGCCCAGCATGTTCAGCACCTTGTCCGGGCTGACCACCGTCGCCCTGGCGATCTGGACCGCCTTGTCCGAGTCCGATTCACTCATCACCACCCCGGACAGGATGACGCTGTCGTTGATCGACTCCGCCTTGACGTGGGAGCCGGGAATGACCCGATTGATCGTGTCGGAGAGCGCCGAGGTGTTCTGGTCGACGCGGATGCTGAGGGTAAGGATGCGCCGGCCGGCGCCGTCGAAGAACACGGCGTCAGTGACGCCGGTCTTCTGCCCGATGACATAGATGCGCCTCGGCGTGCGCAGCACCGCCTCGGCCACCGTCGGGTTGCTGACCAGCACGTCGCGCGCGTCGACCGGCAGCTCGATCACCGCCGAACGCCCCTCCGGCAGGGCCAGCGACTGGGCCGTGGCGCCCGCCGCCAGGTCGACCCTGATCACCGAAGCGCCGTCGCCGGCCGCGTGGCTGGCCACCGGCGGCAGGATGAGGCAGGCGCCGGCGATCAGGCCGGCCAGCAGTTTCAGGAACGTGGCTCTTGGGCTCATCGCGAGGTCACCAATTCGACGGGCGCGTCGCCTTTGAACACGCGCACGGTATGACCGGCGCCGGTGCTGGCGCTGGAAGGGCCGCCGGATCCCCCGCCGATATCCGCGTAGGACCTGAGCGCGATCATCATGCCGCCGAGGGCCTTGGCTTTCGCCAGGGCTCCCGCGCTCGACGCAGGCACTTCCAAGGTGATGGTCGCGCCGATCATGGTCGTGCCGCTCTTGGGGGTGTCGGTGTGCTGGTCGACGGCGAGCACCTTGATGTTGGAGAGCACGGTCTCGGCGATCAGGCCGCCGGTTCCGCCTTTCGCAGTGTCCTGGTGGGTCGAGAGCACGTCGACCCGGTCGCCTGGCTGGATGAAGCCGCCGGCGGCGTTGTCGACGTTGATCGGCAGGCTCATCGCCCGCGTGCCAGGCGGCAGGCGGACGGCCATGTAGCCGGAATCGCCGCCGCGAACGATCTTCTTGGCCGTGATCGGCTCGCCCGCGTAGATGGTTTCCTTGACGATGCCGCCTACCATCGACTGCATCTTCGGTCCGCCGCCGGTGGCGATGTCGGTGACGGTCTTGCCAGCCAGATTGAGATTGACCGGCCCCGAGGCGGCGGGCTTCGGCGCGGCGGCCATGCCGTCGGTGACGTAGGCCGGGTTGAGCGTCGCGGCCGGCCACGACTGCCAGGCCATATTGTCGGTGGTCAGCCGGTCGCCGACGGTGAGATCCTGCTTGGCGGTCAAGACGCGAATCATCTGGGTGGCCTGACTCGAAACCTGCGCCATCGGCGCGATCTTGGGTTTGGCGGCCATGTTGCGAACCAGAAGGGCGAGGGCGACGGCGGCGATGCCGGCAACCAGGATGATGGCGATGCGGGCGGGATTCATAATGGGTCCGCGCCTCCCAGGCGGCGGGTTGAACTCTGATCAGGACCGCGGCTTCGTCACCGTAGGGACGGTCCTTGAGGTGAATCGGCTACGCGACCTTCTGGCGCGCGGTCAGATTGGGCGACCCATAGTTAACGGCGGCCTAAGGCGGGACCGTTCAGGTCATCGCCCGTTCAGATCATCGGATGGGCGGCGAAGGCGGCCAGGGCGCCGAAGGCGATCGCCACCCCGTAGGGCGCAGCCTCTCCAGGCGTCGCCAAGCGTCGCGTCCACGCCGGCCCCGCCGCCGCCAGCGGCCGCAGCCACGCCGAGCGCAGCGCCAGCAGTCCCAGGGCCAGGGCGCCGCCGGCGAGGCCCGTGTAGAGGGCGAAGGGCGCCAGACCCGGCAGACCGATCCAAAGCGCAGAGGCCGCCATCAGCTTGGCGTCGCCTCCGCCAACCCAGCCCAGCGCGAACATGCCCGCCGCCAGGACCAGGACGCCCAGTCCCAGGGCCAGGTTCAGGCCGATGGACATGGCCAGGCTCAGTCCGCTGGCGCCGTGCGTCAGACCGATGATCAGCGCGGCCGGCACGAAGGCGATCGCCAGCGCCGCGGAAATCCAGTTGGGAATGGTGAAGGTCGACAGGTCCTTCAGCGCGGCGATGATCACCAGCGCCGCGTAGACCAGAAGGACGGACGTCTTGGCGAGCTCGGGCGTCATGCGGGTTCTTGAGAGGAACTGGCGGAATGCGAAACGCAAAATGGCCCGGTGAGGTGAACCAAAGGTTTCTCACCGGGCCACTTGAAGGTGTTGGGTCCAGACCGGCTAGTGGATCGCGCTGCCGGCGGTCGAAAGGCTGGTGTTGAGGTTGCCGCCCAGCGTCGTAACGGCGCCGATGATGACGACTGCGATGAGGGCGACGATCAGGCCGTATTCGATGGCGGTCGCGCCGGACTGGTTGGACATGAAACGCGTGATGAACTTCTGCATGGCTTGGCTCCTCTGCGATCTGGGACTTGACGAGGCGCCACCCGCGCTCTGCCCACCCTCGCTTGACGAGGGCAATATGACGCAGGGGTTTTAAAGGATGCTGAAGCGAGAAGGTGAGCGAGAATTAAGACTCATTTCAGCATCGCAAAGGACTGGGCCGCGACCCGAACCGCGGCCCAGTCTCAGTTGCGTATCGGATTCTGCGTCTAGTGGATGGCGCTGCCCGCTGTGCTGAGGGTCTTGTTCAGATTGCCGCCCAGAGTGGTCACGGCGCTGATGATCACCACCGCGATAAGAGCCACGATCAGGCCGTACTCGATGGCCGTGGCGCCGGACTCGTCGCGCGCGAAGCTGGAAATGAAGGTGTGCATGGGTGGCTCCTCTGGCCATTTCGACCGGTGAGGCGCCGTTGGCGATCCTGCCCCTCCGCTTGGAAGAGGCCAGCCTACGCCTTAGGACTTTAAGGGAGCCTGAAGGGACGCAGTCAATGCGCGGCAACCACGCCCGCGCCCAATAAGGAAAGGGCCGCGGCTTGCGCCGCGGCCCCTGAACCTTTTGGCGTTACGCCGCTGCGCTTAGTGGATGGCGCTGCCGGCGGTGCTGAGGGACTTGTTCAGGTTGCCGCCCAGAGTGGTCACGGCGCTGATGATCACCACAGCGATAAGGGCCACGATCAGGCCGTACTCAATGGCCGTCGCGCCAGATTCGTCCTTCATGAGACGAGAAACGAACTTCGACATTGCTTGATCTCCTTCGTTGCAAGCAGGTGAGGGATCAAGCCGGTCGGCCTGCTCGCCCCTAAGACATGCGGAATTTGACCTAATGCTCTTAATTGCCAGTAAACAGCGAAGTACATTCTCAGAGTTTTCTATGGTTTACCCAAATTTACTATTAGATTCGCTTAACCATGCGGGGTTTCCCTCAATAAGAAGGACTCTCGCGCGTGACCGGGCCCGGCTCTTCTGTTGAGGGCTGTGTCAGCAGGTCGCAGGGGGGCTTTTGCGCCTTTACCCAAACTTAGACCTCGGGGCCCTAGCGTGAGGCTCTCAGCCACCGCGGCGGACGGGCATGTTCTGGTCGATCGTTCACCTTATCGCCTGGATCCTCGCCATCGGCCTGACCTTCGGCGTGCTGGCCCGCTGGTTCGCCTGCAACCCCGATCAGCCCCGATTCGTCACCCGCGAGATGGCCGACGACGCCCTCTATTGGCTGGTCAGCGTGTTCTGCTACGCCGATCTGGCGACCCTCTTGATCAAGGGAGGGGTCGGCGTGGCGTTGCAGAGCCGGGCGCCCGCCGCCGTCGCGGCGATCCTCGCCGGCTATGGCTGGGCAGCGCGCCTGCCGCTCCTCCTCCAGGCATTCCTGGTGATCGTGCTCATCGACATCATTCAGTACTGGCTGCATCGCGCATTCCACAGTCGGGCGCTCTGGCCCTTCCACGCCATCCACCACAGCGCCGAAGAGGTGGGCTGGACCACGACCTACCGCATCCACCCGGTGAACTTCCTCGTCTATAGCGCCGGCGCCCTGGCGCTCGTGCGGCTGGTCGGCTTCTCGCCGGCGGTCTTCGTGCTGCTGGCGCCGTTCAACCTGGTGATGGGCTCCCTGGTCCACGCGAATCTCAACTGGACCTACGGGCCGTTCCGCTACGTGCTGGCGAGCCCGGTCTATCATCGCTGGCATCATTCGAAGGATCCGGCCGTCCGCGACAAGAACTTCGCCCCGACCTTCCCGGTGCTCGACCTGATGTTCGGCACCTACTACATGCCCAAGGACCGGCTACCCGAGATCTATGGGGTCGACGGCGTTCCCGAGCACTTCCTCGGCCAGTTGATCTATCCTTTCGCCATCACTCTCGAGCGGCTGGGCCTCACCAAGCCCAAGCTCGACCAGGCCGCGGCATGAGGCGGTGACGCCCTTCGACCCGAACGTGGCCGCCGCGGCGTGGCTGGCCGCCCTGCCCGCCACGGACCGCCTGGCCGCCGACCACGCCACCGACCTTCGCCTGTGGACCTGGGCCGCCGCCGGCCTGCTGATGATCGCCGTCTGCGCGCTGATCCTGCGCCTTGGCTTGCTCGCGCGCCTGCGAGAGATGATCGAGCGCAATGGTCCTCGCCCGTGGCTGGCCGGCGCCGCGTGCGCCGGCGTCTTCGCCCTGGCGGTGACGGGAGCCAAGGCGCCGCTCGACGCGTTCGGCGCCTGGCGCAAGAACCTGATCCTGGGGAACGCCGATGCGGGCCTCGCCGCCGATCTGGCGCATGCGTTCGCCGGCGTCCTGCCGGTGGTCGGCGCGGCTGTCGTCTTCGTCCCGCTCGCGCAGTGGCTGGCGCGCCGGCGGCCCCGCGCGTGGCCGGCGATCCTGGGCGCGGCCCTCTGCGCCATGATCCTGGCGGTGGGTTGGCTCCCCTACGCACTTTCCGCGGGCCCGGCGCTCGCCCCGCTCCCCGCCGGCCCGGTGCGCGAGGGCGTGCTGCACCTCATCCATGGAGCCGGGATCCCGGCCACCGAGGTCTACGCTTCGGCCGATCCCGACTTCGACGCCGACGTCACCGGCGGCTTTGGCCGCGCCCAGGTGGTGGTGGGGCCGCGCCTGGCGGGCGCCTCGCCGGCGGAAGCCCGGGCCTTCGTCGGCCACGTGATGGGCCACTACGCCCACGCCGACGTCTTCACCATCTTCCTGGTCTATGGCCTGCTGACCATCGCCGCGCTGGCGGCCGTGCCGTTGCTCTTCGCCCCCGCCGCGCGGCTGCTGGGCGCCGGGACCCTGCAAGGTCCGGCCGATCCGCAAGGCTTGCCCGTGGTGCTGGCGATCCTCATCGCCGCCGCGGCGATCGCCACGCCGCTCTCCAGCGCCTACATCCGCTGGGTCAACGTCCGCGCCGACGCCTTTTCCCTCGATCACGCGCGCGAGCCGGACGGCCTGGCCGCGAGCCTGGAGCGAGAGTGGGATCACCAGAGCGTCGACCCCTCGCCCCTCGAGCGCGCGCTCTTCTACACCCACCCGCCGCTGAAGAGCCGCCTCGTCCACGCGATGGCCTGGAAAGCAGCTCACGGCGGCTGATCGTTCAGCCTTTATTGACCAATCAGGACGAGCCTCAAGGCCATGCGCAGCCTCACCATCGCCCTCATCCTCGCCCTCGCTCCCCTCGCCGCCAGCGCCGCCACGATGGCGGTCGCCATCGACCAGGCCGTGCGGATCACCCTGCCGCGCGCGGCCCAGGACGTGATCGTCGGCAATCCGGCCATCGCCAACGTCAACGTCATCGACGAGCGGCACGTGGTCGTGATCGGCAAGACCGGCGGGGTCACGAACCTGATCATCGCCGACGCGGCCGGACGCAGCATCTTCAACCGCGAGCTCGTCGTTGGCATGTCGGCGGGAAGCCAGGTCACGGTGTTCCGCGGGGGCGAGGCGGCGAACTACACCTGCGCGCCGGGCTGCCAGCGGTCCGCCATGTCGCAGGCCGACGCCATGACGAGTTTCTTCGATGGCATGGGCTCGCTCGCCCAATCGATGAAGTCCTACACCGGTGCGATCGGGTCGGGGGCGACCCATGCCGGCGCGGCCGCCGGCGGCGGCGTGGTCAGCGACATCCCTACCCACCCTTAAACCAAGATTAGGACGCGCGAGCCTAGTCTAGGGGACCGCTGACCAACCGGACCTCTCGCGCCCCATGTCGACGCGCAAAATATCTCGCCGCCTTTCCGGGTTCATCGGCTCTCGCCGCGGGGCGACAGCGGTGGAATTCGCCATCGTCGCCTTCCCGTTCTTCATGCTGCTGTTCGGCGTCCTGGAGCTGGGGCTGCTGTTCATGGCCTCGACGACCATCGACGCGGCGGTGGCGGCCGGCGCGCGGCAGGTTCGCACGGGCCAGTTCCAGAATGGCGTCGACGCGTCGGGCGTCCCCAACAACGCGGCCGACTTCAAGACCGCGGTCTGCAACAACATGTCCTGGATCTCGACCAGCGACTGCATGGCCAACATGACCCTGGACGTGCGCACCTTTGCCAGTTTCTCGGCGATCAACATCACCCCGCCGATCAGCAACGGCGCCATCGACCAGGCCCAGATCACCTTCACGCCCGGCGCTTCGTGCGACATCGTGCTGGTGCGCGCCTTCTATCCGTGGACCCTGCTGGCGCCGGCGCTGGAGCCGGGCCTGCCGAACCTCGGGCCCACCCAGCGGCTGCTGACCACGGCGGTCTCGTTCCGCAACGAGAACTGGCAGAGCAACGGACCGCCATGCAACTGAAGCACTCCCACCGCCCAGCCACCGGGCTTGTGCGCGACAACCGCGGCGTGGCGGCGGTGGAGTTCGCCCTGATCCTGCCAATCCTGTGCCTGCTCTATTTCGGCATGGCTGAGCTGACCCAGGCGGTGATGGCCGAGCGGCGCGCGGAGCACACCCGCCTCGACCATCGGCGATCTGGTGGCGCAGAGCTCGACCACGACGGCGGCCAACGTTGGCCAGGTGTTCGCCGTCGGCGACGCCATCGTCTATCCCTACCCCACCGCGCCGCTTGCGATGCGCATCACCAGCGTGGTGGCCGACGCCAACGGCGCCACGACCGTCGCCTGGAGCCAGGCAAGCGGCCTCACCGCCCTGGCCAAGGGCTCGGTGGTGGCGATCCCCAACACCGTCATCGGCGCCAACCAGAGCGTGATCATGGCCGACGTCAAATACACCTACACCTCGGGGCTGAACTACCTGCTGCCCCAGCCGATCACCTTCAACCAGGTCTACTACCTGCGCCCCCGCCTCTCGACCCAGGTCACCTGCGCCGACTGCTGACGCCGTCAGGAACTGCTTGACAGGCGAGCGCGTCAGGATATACCTGACTGTCAGGAAATACCTGACAGGAGAGACGCGTCATGGCGACCGGGAAGAAGCCCGACGAGACGCCGCTGCCGGCGCCGTACACGGACAAGGGCCCACTGCACTGCTCGTTTTGCCTCAAATCGCAGCACGACGTGGCCAAGCTGGTCGCCGGACCCGGCTTCATCTTCATCTGCGACGAGTGCGTGGCGCTCTGCGAGGCGTGGATGGCCGGCCGCACGCCCAAGGCGAAGCCGTTCAAGCTCGACGACATTCCCTCCGAACGCCTGCTTGCGCGGCTGCGGCCCATCGAGCAAACCCTGCAGGGCATGGGCAATCAGTTGCAGACCGTGGTCGAGGCGCTGCGCAAGCGCGAGGTCAGCTGGGCGGCGATCGGCGAGGCGCTGGGCGTCTCTCGCCAATCGGCCTGGGAACGGTTCTCCTGACGGCCAAGCTCACACCCGGCGCGGTTCTGGAGGGCGAGACGCTTTCCGACGCCGAGTGGGCGGACCAAGACCTTTCCGACCTGACGTTGGTCGGCTGCAAGGTGGAGGGTGGGGCGTTCTCGGCCACCCAGTTGCGGGGCGCCCGCTTCGTCCGCTGCCGTTTCGCGCGCTGCCGTTTCTCCCACGCCGACCTGCGCGAGGCGACCTTCGATGACTGCGTCTTCACCGAGCCGGCCTCGCAGAGCGGCGTCACCTTCGCCTTCAGCCGGCTGGACGAGGCGCAGTTCCTGCGCTGCGATATGACCCACGCCAGGTTCGAGGGCGCCGAGCTCTATGGAGTCAGGATGGAGGACTGCAACCTGCTGGGCGCGGTCTTCCGCCGCTCCAGCTTCGGCCGCTCGTTCGGTCCCAAGGTCGAGCGCATCGCCGCGACCCTGATCGGCTGCAACTTCGAACTGGCGGACCTCGCGGGCGCCCGCCTGACCGGCTGCGAGCTGGCCCGCTGCCGGCTGCGCGAGGCCGACCTCTCCGAGGCCGACCTCGAGGGCGCGGACCTCACCGGCGCCGACCTCTTCCAGGCCATCGTCGATAACGCCAGGCTGGCCGGGGCCGACCTGCGCGGCGCCGAAGTCAGCGGCCTCGATCTGCGACGCCTGGCCACCTACCAGGACCTGAAGATCGCCCCCGACCAGCAGTTCCGCCTGCTGGACGCCATGGGCGTCGACGTGCGCACGGACTAGGCCGTCTCAGTTCGGCAGCTTGAAGACGTCCTTCAGGAAGGCGTGGACCTTCTCCACCGCGTCGGCCCTGGCGGCGCCGTTGTAGTAGAGGTCGGCGCCCAGCTGGGTGCAGCTTTTGAAATAGGCCGCGTACGCTTGCAGGGTGACGCCGCTGACGGCTTGGTGGTTCAGGCGGATGGTGTGGCCGGTGGTGAGGTCAACCACCGCGTCGCAGTTGCGCCCGCTCTCCACCGTGCGGGCGAAGCCATCCCGCGCGCCCTCCACGTCGAAGTCGTGATAGGTCTTCGGATAGGTGATGAAGGTCACCGGGTTGCCCATGGTCTTGATCCAGTCGGCCCAGTCCCGCGCCGAGGCCATGGAGACGTAGTCGTCCGCCTCGCCGTGGAAGAACAGCATCGGCGCGCCGTCGGTGGCGCTGTCGCGGTACTGCTGCGAGGCCGAACCGTAGAAGACGATGTGGGCTGCGAACTTCGGATCGGTGGGCGCCAGCACGGCCAGGCGCGCCGTCTCCAGGGCGCTGAACATCGCCGGCGAGCCGCCGCGGGACCAGCCGACGATGCCGATCCGATGGGCGTCGATGCGCGGGTCGGCCGCCAGCACCTTCAGGCCAGCGAAGGAGTCGGCGAGGTCGGCCCAGGCGCGCAGCTGGCCCTGGTCCTGGGCGGTGCCGGAGATCCCGCGCGGCCCGAAGCTGTCGACCACGAACGCGGCGACGCCCCAGCTGGCCAGGCTCTTGGCCCATTTGCGGATGTTGTCGCCGTTGGGTCCATCAAGGCCGGCGCTTCCGTGCTTGAGGATCATCGCCGGGACCGGGCCGGACGCGTTCGCCGGCAGGTAGAGGTAGCCCACCACCGTCGTCGGCGGCGCCTGGCGATGCAGGAAGTCGCTCATCGACGCCGGCGTCTCCGAGGGGATCGAGATCTTCTCTTGCGCGCGGACGGACGACGGCGCCGCCAACGCCAGCAATGCGCAGGCCAGGCAAAGGAGTGCGCGCATTTGAAGCCTTCCTCTGAACCCCTTCGACGCTAGCGAGCGGCGCCGTTCCGCGCCAGCCTGGCGATATTGACGGGCTGCTCAAGGGCGCCATGCCTTGACCGCGCCCGATTGGACTTATCAACGTAAGAGCCCGGCGGAGGCCTACCCACGTGAGTCTAGCGGCACGGCTCGAGCGCGAATGGCGCTTCTTGAGAGGGCTCACCCGCACCCTCCTGCGCGTGAACTCGATCGCCTCGGACTCGCCCAACCTGATCACCGACGATCTCGAGGCGGCGGTGGACAGATGGCGCGATCGCCCGGCGCTGACCTTCGAGGGCGCCACGCTGACCTATGGCGAGATGGACGCCATGGCCAACCGCTACGCCCACTGGGCCGAGCAGGCGGGGCTGCGGCGAGGCGACACCGTGGCGCTCCTGATGCCCAATCGCCTGGACTATCTGCCGATCTGGTTCGGCCTTTCCAAGGTCGGCGTCACCACCGCTCTCATCAACAACCAGCTGGTGGGCGAGCCGCTGGCGCACTGCCTGAACGTCTCCGGCGCCGGCCATTGCCTGGTGGACGAAGAGACCGCTCCGGCGTTCGAGGGCGCGCGGGAAACCCTGGCGCGCGCGATGCACGAGTGGACCCTCGGCCGGGCCAGCGGCGAGCAGCACGATCTGGCCAAGGCCCTGCGCGGCTGCAGCGCCGTGCGCCCCGACCGCGGCCGTCGCGCCGGGATCCTTGGCAAGGACACCGCGCTCTTCATCTTCACCAGCGGGACGACCGGCCTGCCGAAGGCGGCGCGGATCACCCATATGCGCGCCCAGCTCTACATGCGCGGCTTCGCCGGCGCGACCGGCGCCAGGGCCAGCGACCGGATCTACGTCGCCCTTCCCTTCTACCACGCCACCGGCGGGCTCTGCGGCGCGGGGGCGGCGCTCATGAACGGCGGCTCGGTGGTGATCAAGCGGCGGTTCTCGGCCAGCCAGTTCTGGGAGGACATCGCCGCCGAGCACTGCACCATGTTCGTCTACATCGGCGAGCTTTGCCGCTACCTCGCCAACCAGCCCGAGGCGCCGCGGGAGCGTGCGCACCACCTGCGCCTGGCCTTCGGCAACGGCCTCAGACCCGAGATCTGGGAGAAGCTCCTCAGCCGCTTCGCCGTTCCCCAGGTGCTGGAGTTCTACGGTTCGACCGAGGGCAACGTCTCGATGTTCAACTTCGACGGCAAGCTGGGGGCCATCGGCCGCGCGCCGGACTACATCCGGGCCCTCTTCAACATCCGCCTGGCCAGGTTCGATGTCGAGGCCGAGGCGCCGGTGCGCGGCCCGAACGGCCTCTGCGTCGAAGCGGCGGTGGACGAGGAAGGCGAGTGCCTGGGCCAGATCAAGGGCGACGCACGCACTGCCTACGTCGGCTACGCCGACAAGCAGGCCAGCGAGAAAAAGGTGCTGCACGACGCCTTCGCCAAGGGCGACGCCTGGTTCCGCACCGGCGATCTGCTGAAGAAGGACGCCGAGGGCTACTTCTTCTTCGTCGACCGGATCGGCGACACCTTCCGCTGGAAGGGCGAGAACGTCTCCACCAGCGAGGTGGAAAGCGTCGTCGGCGAGGCGCCCGGCGTGAAGGAGGCCAACATCTACGGCGTGCGCGTCGGCGACCTCGACGGCCGCGCCGGCATGGCCGCCCTGGTGGTCGGCCCGGATTTCGATCCCGAGGCGTTCGGCCAGTTCATCGAAAACCGCCTGCCGCCCTACGCCCAGCCGGTGTTCCTCAGGCTCCTGCCGGCGATCGCCATCACCGGCACCTTCAAGTACCGCAAGATCGACCTGGTCGCCGAAGGCTTCGACCCGGCCACCGTCAGGGACCCGCTCTATGTCCGCGGCGCCAAGGCCTACCAGAAGCTCACCCGCCCCCTGCACGCCAAGATCATCGCCGGCGAAGAGCGGCTCTGAGGGCGTTCTCCTCACCCGTGAAACGGGGGAGGTGGCGCGGCGCGTCAGCGCCGTGACGGAGGGGGCGCAAGGCCCGCCCCCTCACCCCCTCGGCCGGATGAACCGGCCAACGTGGGCCATGAAGTCCGGCTTGCCGAGTTCCACGCCCTCGTGGCGCAGGATGTCGTAGGCGGTGACCAGGTGGAAGTAGAAGTGCGGCGTCGCCCAGTCCTTCAGGAACTCCAGTCCCGTCATCACGAACTCGGCGTCCGCGCCGGTGACTGGAAAGCGGATCTGGCGATCCTCCGCGCCCGCGAACGCCGCCGCGTCCGCGCCCTGCAGCCGCTGGACCGCGCTGGCGATCTGCGCCTGCAGCGCCTCCAGGGTCTCGCCCTCGGCCGCCATCGCCGGCGGCGCCTGGCCGCTCAGCAGGGCCGCGCCGTTCAGCGCGTGGAAGGTCGCCAGCTGCACCTGGCGGGCGAGGTCGTACATGTCCGGCGCCAGCCGCGCCTGCACCAGGGCGGCAGGGCCCAGCCCCTGCGCGCGGGCGTGCTCGGCGGCCTTCTCAAGGACCTTGGCGAGGTCCTCGAGCGCCGGCACGAAGACGCCGACGCTGAGCGTGTGCATGGAAAGGGTCATGGGAGTCTCCTAGGCCTGCGGTCCGTCGGCGATCGCGCGCACTTCCACCGCGCCGTGACCGGCGGCCGGGCAGCGGCCGGCCCAGTCCAGCGCGCCGGCCATGTCGGGCGCCTCGATGATGAAGTAGCCGGCCACCTGCTCCTTGGTCTCGGCGAAGGGGCCGTCCATCACCACCGCCTTGCCGCCCTTGGTGCGCACCGTCGCGCCACCGCTGCTGGCGCTGAGCCGCCCGGTGTCCACCAGCGCGCCGGCGCTCGAGAGCGCCTGGCCGAACGCGGCGTAGGCGGCCATCCCCTCGCGCTGCTGATCGGGGGTCAGCCTTGGCCATCCCGCCTCGTCGACGTGGAGCAGAAGAAGGTATCGCATCGGGTGTCTCCGTCGTTGATCTTACGCGGGCGCTGTCGTCCGCCAACAGGATGACGCGGGGCGGCCCGCCGATGCGACATTTTTCGCCGCCGGCGTTTGCGCCTAGGGTGCGGCGGATGACTCCGCCTCACCGCCATCTCGTCCCGCTTCTGGCCAGCCTCGCCGCCATGGCCGCGCTGATGGCTAGCGCCGCGCCGGCGCCCCTGGCCAGCGGCGCGTACGAGGAGGCGTTGCTGATCGGCTACGATCCGGCGAGCGGCGTCGTCAGCGGGTATTTCGATATGACCCAGGGCGAGCAGCCCTCGTTCAGCTGCGTCTTCTACCTGAAGGGTCGCATCAGCGGCGGCGCGGCGGCGATCGACACCTACTTCCCGCAGACCCCCGCTGACGACCTGATCAAGGGAACGCTGAAGCTTGGCGGCGCCGGCAAGCTCACGATCGTCCTTCCCACCGAGCACGGCGGCTGCGCCAACGTCTGGCAATTCGCCAGCAAGGACCAGCCCGCCGAGTTCACCCTGGCCGGCGCGCACCCGTGGACGTCGGTGCGGGTGGTGAAGGCCGCCAAAGCCTACTTCTACGTGAGCCCCGGCGCAGCCGACCACGGCCGCGCCTACCTGGTGCAAGGCGACGGCGTCGGCGTCCGCGCCACCCAGGCCGGCTGGCTGCAGGTCGACTACGTCGGCGGCGCGCGCCCCATCTCCGGCTGGGTGAAGGCGGCGGACCTCTATCCGGGGGGGTGAGATGGCGCCGATGAGCCCCGGGCGAGCGGATGGCGCAGCAGGGCCAGGGCGAGGATCGGCAGGCCGACCAGGCTTGGGGCCAGCCAGTAGGCGATCGGCGGCAGGTCCCGCCACACCGGGAGGTTCTTGCCGTTGTCCACGTAGAAGGCGGTCAGCATGACGATGTACGAAAGCCCCATGCCGGACATGTGCCACCTGGCCCAGCCCGGCCACAGCCGCCGGCGCGCCCGGCGGCCCACGCTCGCCGCCGCGAACGAGGCGGCCGCCAGCAGGAAGAGCACGGAGTCCTCGGCCCACCGCACAGCCGCCAGGCCGCCCGCGGTGACGAAGACGCCGGCCAGCGACCAATAGTAGATCGAACCGAACCTGGGATGTCGCCCCGCCCGCTTGGGACTCAGCATCGCCGCCGCGCCGCAGACCACGCAGACCAGCCCGAACGCCACATGCACGCCCACCCCCGCCAGGAACAGCGGCGATGACGAAGGAATCGGAATGCCGGCGATGACGGTCGTGGGCGGTGGGCCTTATCCGGAAAGTGATCACAATCTATAGTGCAAGTTCGATATGTCTAAGACCCTATCGAACATCGTATTTCACCGTAAAATACGGTGAGGCTCCGACGCCTCCGCGGGCGCGCTCCATCAATGGTTGAGCCTCTGACAGCCCACGAAAGTTCACCCATACTCTGCTGACCGCAATAAATCCAGGAGAATTGTCAGCTAAGCCATTGGCCGCAGGTTCGGGGGGCAAACGCATTGCCGCACTCGTCCGGTCTGTTGTACCCTGAGACGACGCAATCTGGGGTGGCCGCGATGCGACTAGTCACAATAGCTGCGGCCGTCGCCTTCTTGGCGACTTGCCCCGCCGCTCAGGCGCAGCCCGCGCCGACCCAGCAGATCGATCCCGTGCGGCTGGAACTGGCGCGGCAGCTGTACGCGGCGAGCGGCGGAGAGCAGGCGGCCGAAGATCACATCAAGCAGCTCTATGGCAGCGTCAACAAGATGATGGGGCAAATGCTGCCGCCAGATCGGGCGAAACTGATCGAACGCCTTCAGCAAGACATGCAAGATGAGCTCGTCGGCATGGTGCCTCAGATAATTGATACCGGCGCCCGGGCCTATGCGCAGAACCTTTCCGAAAAAGAACTGAGAGACTATTTGGCTTGGCTGCGCAGCGACAGTGGTCGGGCCCTCATTCAGAAGATGCCGGTCATCAGACAGAAAATGCTGGACGACCAACTTCCGCTGGTCAGCGCCATGCTGCCGAAGATGATGCAAAAGGCGGTCGATCGTGCGTGCGAAGAGACTCACTGCACTGCGGACGAACACAAACTCATGGTGGCCATGGTGGCGAAGCTACAACAGCCTTCACCGTCTGGAGGCGGTGGATAGAACGCCCCGAGCGCCTCAGTTCACCTGCGTCTTCTTCGGCGGCTCGGGGGGTAGCGCGGCGACGGGGACGCCGTCGTCGACGAGGCCCTTGACCTCCTTGGGGGTGGCTTCGCCGTAGATGCCGCGGTCTTCGGATTTGCCTTCGTGGATGGCGCGGGCTTCCTTGGCGAAGGTGTCGCCGACGTAGTCGAAGTTGGTCTCCACGTGGCGGCGGACGCGGGCCATGGCGTCCATCATCATCTGGCGCTTGCCGCCGGCGGAGGCGTCGGCGGCCTCGCCGCGCTTCTTCGCCCCGGCGACGTTGGGGGCCATGATCTGCTTCTTCACCGCCTTGGAGCCGCAGACCGGGCAGGCCAGCTGGCCGGCGATGACCTGGGCGTCGAAGTCGGCCGAGGCGCCGAACCAGCCCTCGAACTCATGCTCGTGCTCGCAGGCCAGGGCGTAGCGGATCATTCGGCCGCGCTCCTCGCCGCGCTCCTGGCCGCGCTTTGGGCCGGGCTGTGGACGGCGTGCGGGCCGCTGAACGGCCGCGCGTTGGCGAGCGCCGGGATCGCGGCGCGGGCCTTGGCGACTTCGGCGAGGTCAAGCTCGGCGACGAGCACGGCCGGTTCGTCGTGGTCGGCGTGCGCCAGGATCTCGCCCCAGGGCGCGACGACCATGGAGTGGCCCCAGGTGCCGCGGCCGTCCTCGTGGGTTCCGCCCTGGGCGGGGGCGAGCACGAACGAGCCGGTCTCGATCGCCCTGGCGCGCAACAGCACCTCCCAGTGGGCGGCGCCGGTGGGGCGGGTGAAGGCCGAGGGGACGGTGAGGATCTGCGCCCCCGCCCTGGCCAGCGCATTGTGCAGGGCCGGGAAGCGCAGGTCGTAGCAGATGGTCAGGCCCAGCTCCGCGCCCGCCGCATGGGCGATCACCGCCCGGTCGCCCGGCGTATAGGACGTCGACTCGCGGATGTGCTCGCCGGTGGGGAGGTCGACGTCGAACATGTGCAGCTTGTCGTAGGTGGCGGTCACCGTCCCGCCGGGGCTGACCAGGATCGAGCGGTTGGCGCACTGGCCGTCCGGCCGGCGCACAAGGGCCGAGCCGATCAGGATCCAGACGTCCAGCTCGTCCGCCAGTTTGCCGAGACCGATGACGGCGCCGTCCGCCTCGGCTGGAACGATGGCCTCGAAGAGCTTGGCCTTGTTGCGCTGGAGGATGTTGGTCCCTTCCGGCGTGACGATGAGGGCGGCGCCTCTGGCGGCGGCCTCGCGGACCAGCGGCTCGGTCTGGGCCAGCGCCGCGGCCTGGGTCGCGGGCGTGCGCAGCTGGATGAGGCCGACCTTCAGGGTCATGCGGCCAGCAGGGCGTCGAGTTTGCCGGTGCGTTCCAGCGCCAGCATCTCGTCGCACCCGCCGATGGGCGCGCCGCCGATGAAGATCTGCGGGAAGGTGGTCCCGCCCGAGCGCTGGACCATCTCCTGGCGCAGCTTCGGATCGAAGCCGGCCTCGATCTCTGTGAAATCGACGCCCTTCTCGCTGAGCAGCGAGATGGCTCTGGCGCAATAGCCGCAGAACGGGCGGGTGTAGATGACGACGTCTTTCATGGGCTCTAAATGACCTTAGGCTGAGCGATCATATAGGACGAGGCTGAATTTCTTTCACCCTGGCGATGGCCGCGACATCCACGCGCGCCGCGCCGGCGGCTTTCAGCACCCGCGCGCAGGCCTCGGCGGTGGCGCCGGTGGTGAGCACGTCGTCGATCAGCACCAGCCGCTTGCCGGCGATCTTCGGCCAGAGCGCGCGCGGCGCGGCGAAGGCGCCGGCGAGGTTGCGGCGGCGCCCCGACCCCGACTTGCCGGCCTGGCTGGGTGTATTGCGCCGCCGGATCACCGCGCCCGGGAAGTAGGCGAGGCCGGTGAGGCGGGCCAGCGGGCGGGCGATCTCGGCGGCCTGGTTGAACCGGCGGGTGAGCAGCCGCCAGGGGTGCAGGGGCACCGGCACCAGGGCGTCGGCGTCCTCGAAGAGATCGGCGCCGGCCCTGGCGATCCAGCCGGCGTAGAGCCGCGCCAGATCGGTGCGGTCGGCGTGCTTCAGCTTCAGGATCAGGTCGCGGGAGTGCTCGTCGTAGAGCACCGCGGCGCGGGCGCGGTCGAAGGCGCGCCGGCGGGCCAGGCATGCGGGGCAGCGGGAGGCCTCGCCCAGGTCGTACTCCATGGGCCCGCCGCAGCCGTCGCAGACCGGCGCCTCCAGGAAGGTGATCTGGCGCCAGGCCTCGGCGGTGAGCCCCGGCGTCTGCACCCGCTCGCCCTGAGCGCCGGCGTCGAGGGCCGTGGGCGGGAGGACCATGTCGGCGACGGCGCTGAGCCAGCGACGGGCGCCGGCGAGCGTTTCAGCGGTGATCGTCGCCAGCGTCATGCGTGGTTCGAGACGCGCTCTTTCGAGCGCTCCTCACCATGACGATCGTTGTTGCAGCCCACCATCCTCGTCATCCTGAGGAGCCCGCGTGAGCGGGCGTCTCGAAGGACGCTCGCCTTCGCCCTCCAGACTTTTGCACGAACTTCGCGGCGGGAGTAGCTGTGCGCGGCCATGAGCGATCCGCCGCGCCTCTTCGACCGCGCCCTGCACCG
>JBIOEF010000001.1:0-208526 GCA_044445785.1 Caulobacterales bacterium | reverse complement strand
CCGCGCAGCAGGGTAGCTAAGTATGGAATAGATAACCGCTGAAAGCATCTAAGCGGGAAACTAACCTCAAAACAAGGCTTCGCCGAGAGCCGTGGTAGACCACCACGTTGATAGGCCAGGTGTGGAAGCGCCGTGAGGCGTGCAGCTTACTGGTACTAATCGCTCGATAGGCTTGATCGTTCTTATCAAAATTCATGCGCGCCAAGGTTTCGTCGGCGCAGGCGATGATGTCATCTCGCATCTTCTTCGTTGACCTGGTGGCTTTGCCGGAGGGTCCCCACCCGATCCCATTCCGAACTCGGTCGTTAAGCCCTCCAGGGCCGATGGTACTTCGTCTTAAGGCGCGGGAGAGTAGGTCGTCGCCAGGTCTACCAAGAAGATGCGATTACTCCAGTCCGTTCGACCCTTCATCACGTTATACTTTGCGCTACAGCTTTGCCGCGGGGTGGAGCAGCCCGGTAGCTCGTCAGGCTCATAACCTGAAGGTCACAGGTTCAAATCCTGTCCCCGCACCCAAGACAGAAACCCGTCAGGCCCCCGGCTTGGCGGGTTTTGTCGTCTATGGCGCTCGCAAGCGCCGAGACGCCGCAGCTACGGCGCGCCCAACGTCCGCAGGAAGAACGCCAGGGCCATGTCGATGGCCGCCTGGTGGCTGTCGTCCTGGCTCACCTTCGCGTTGCAGACCGGAATCGCAGCCTTGCCAGCGGGCGTGCAGGTGCTGAGGAAATCATAGTGGCCGACGCCCGGCAGCACCTTCAGCTCGGCGTGCGGGATCAGCTTGGCCGCCACCAGGCCGTTGGTGTCCGGCGGCGCCACCGGATCGGCGTCGCCCAGGATGATGGCGACCGGAACCTTCATCGCTTTCAGCCCCTCCGGCGGCAGGCCCTGGACGATGGCTGGGGCGATGGCGAAGGCGGCGATGACGCCCGGGATGGTGTGGTCGTCGCCGGCATGCGCGGCCTCCGCCGCCAGGTCGGGCGAGGCGGCGATCGCCTTCTGCGCGTCGTCCTGGGTGAGCTGGAACTCCTTCTGCGGCGCGCAGACGCCGTCGGTGGGATGGACGCGGCAGAAGGCGACGAAACGGTCCATGTCCACGCTGGCGCCGGCGCTGACCAGACTGGTGAAGCCGCCGGCCGAGAACCCGGAGACGCCCAGGCGCGCCGCGTCCATATGCGGACCCACCGCCGGGTCGGCCTCGGCCGCCTCCAGCGCCGCGCGCAGGTCCTGGGCGCGGTCCCAGGTGAGGATCGCGCCGGCGGCGGTCATCTTGTCGACGCCGTTGTTGCCGGGGTGGTCGACGGCCACGACGACATAGCCGGCGCGGGCCAGCGGGATGCCGAACCAGGCCATCATCCGCGCCGTGCCGCCAAAGCCGTGCGAGAACAGGATCACCGGACGGCGCTTCGCGTCAACGAAGGCGCCATCCTGGGCCACAGCGCCGACGACGAACAGCGGCGCGCCGGGCGGACCGATGTCGATCCGTTCCTCCTTCGATCCGTCGGCGGCGGGGTACCAGACGGTCACCCGCACCTGCGGTCGGTGTTCGGCGTCTCGCAGGGCGGCGGTGGAGTCGGTGGTCACCAGGTGACGCTCGCCGACCGGCCCGGCCTGGGCGACGCTCATCAGGAAGAGACTGATCGCCATCGCGCCCAGCAGGCCAAGACTGCGCTGCATCGTGCCCTCCATCACTCGCCCAACGACCGAGCCTAACCGGCCCATGCCGCCATCGCTGCTAAATTCGCTGTCATGCGTATGGCCAGGCCGCTCGCGCGGCAGGGGTCGCGCCGCCAATCCGACTAGGCTACCAAGCCTGACGAGGCGCGCAGCGAGGGGACATGGCCGCGACCGAGAACGCGACGGACGCGCCAGCAGCCCAGCCGCCGCAGCGATGGACCCGGCCGCCACTCGGCCCGCACACGCTGACGTTCCTCTTCGTGTTCGCCAACCTCGTCTTCGCCGCCAACGCGCTGATCCCGGAGCTCTTCTCGCACGGCAAGGGCAAGGACTATCCGCTCTGGTACGGCATCGGGCGGGTGGTCCTGCGAGGCGGCGACCTCTACACGCCTCAGCCGGGCGGCCAGAGCTTCGCCTTCCTCTATCCGCCGTTCGCGGCGGTGCTGATGGCGCCCTTCAGCCTGTTCGGCAAAGCCTTCTCGATCGCCTGCATCGTGGCGGTGAACATCGCCAGCTGGTGGGCGGCGGTGAAGCTGTCTGACCGGCTCTCGGCCGTGCCCGGCGAGAAGGTCTGGTGGGTCTACGCCCTGCCGTCGGTGCTCTCGCTGGCGTTCATCTGGGACATGTTCGACCTTGGCCAGCCGAACCTGATGCTGCTGGCGATGATGCTGGCGGGACTGGCGCTGATGCAGTCGAACCGGGGCTGGGCGGCCGGCGCCATGTTCGCCGCGGCGACGGCGCTGAAGGCGTTTCCGATCGCCATCCTGCCCTACCTGATCTGGCGGCGCCGGTGGAAGGCGGCGGCCGGCATGGCGGTCTTCACGGCCGTCTTCCTGGTTCTGGTCCCGGCGCCTTTCCGCGGCTTCGAGCGTAACCTGCAGGACCTCAAGACCTGGTCGCAGGGGATGGTCTTCTCGGCCAACGAGAAGGGCTTCGGTCAGCGGCCGGGCCAGAACTGGAGCTGGAAGAATCAGTCGCTGATCGCCGTCACGCACAGGTTCCTGCGGCCCGTGAACGCGGAGGCGGAGGATCCGAAAGCCGCGCCGATCTACGTCAATGTCGCCAACCTCACCTATGACCAGGCGAACCTGGCGCTGCTGGCCATCGCCGGCCTGATCGGTGTCGGATTTGTCGCCGCCATGCCGCCCGAACGACGGCGCACGCCGGCGTCGGACGCCGCGGAGTACGCGCTCCTGATCACCCTGATGACCATCGCCTCGCCGCTGGCCAGGGCCTATTACTTCATCTGGCTGCTGTTCCCGCTGACCCTGCTGATCTATCGGGCCGCCCTGGACCCGGCGCCGCGCGTGCGCCGTGTCACCGGTGCCCTGGTGGCGATCTCGGTCGTCCTCTTCACCATCGGCGGCTCGTACGTCGTCCCCCATTGGCCGCAGGCGCTGGGCGACGGTTTCTGGGCGACGTGCCTCCTGGTCGGCGCGCTCGTCTGGCACATGCGGCGGAGCATGGCGCAGGCGCCGGCCGCTTAGTCAGGCGCTGTGGAAGAGCTCGCTCACCGACTCCCCGTCGTGGATGCGCCGGATGGCTTCGGCCCGCGCCGGCGCGATCGAAAGCACGGTGAGCTTGGGCGTGCGCACGCCCGCCGGGACCGGCACGGTGTTGGTGCTGACGATCTCCACCACATCGTCCGCCTCGCCGAGGCGCTCCAGGGCGCCGGCGGCGAAGAGGCCGTGGGTGCAGGCGATGCGGATCGAGTTGACGCCCTGACGCCGCAGGTGGCTGAGGAGTTCGAGGGTCGTCGTGCCCTTGGCGATCTCGTCGTCGATCACGATCACGTCCTTGCCGGCCACCTCGCCGATGATCGCCGAGATCACCACTTTGTCGTCGCTGATCCGCTGCTTGGCGCCGGCCGCCACACCTACGCCCAGGCGCCGGGCGAACGCGGTCGCCTCCTTGGCGTAGCCGAGGTCGGGGGAGACGACGACGGTATTGGAAAGGTCGTTCCGGCGGAAGTGCTTGGCCAGCTCGTCCAGGGCATGCAGGTGGTCCACCGGCACGCTGAAGAAGCCGTGCACCTGGGGCGAGTGGAGGGCCATCGTGAGAACTCGGCTGGCGCCGGCGGTCACCAGCAGGTCCGCCACCAGCCGTCCGCCGATGGAGATTCGCGGCGCGTCCTTCTTGTCCGAGCGGGCGTAGGCGTAGAAGGGCATCACCACCACGATGCGCGAGGCCGAGGCGCCGCGCGCCGCGTCGATCATCAACAGCAGCTCGACCAGATGCTCCTGCACCGGCGCCGACAGCGGCTGGATCAGGAAGACGTCCCGCTCGCGGCAGTTGGCCTGCAGCTGCACTTCCAGGCAGTCATTGGCGAACCGGGTGACGCTGGAAGGCAGCAGCGGCGCGTCCAGACGCTCGCAGATCTCCGCGGCCAGCTCCGGGTGGGCTGAACCCGAGAAGACGGCGATCTCGCGCATGGGGGCTTCCGGTGGCTGGAGAGACTCAGAGGCGGCGGGCGCGGCCTTCATCGACGCGCCGAGCCGCGGATGCAAGCGTTCGAGCGACGGCCGCGCGCCACCATGCCACTTAAAGAGCCGCCAGCACTTGTGCGACGGACTCCTCGATGCTTCGGCCCGCGGTGTCGATGGTCAGGTGCTCGCGATCCCATGGGTGGTAGTCGCGACCGATCACCTCGGCCCAGTCGGGCGGCTGGATGCCGGGCGTCTCGTTCTTTCGGGTTTCGATCCTGCGGCGGTGCTCCGCCAGGTCGGTGCAGACGGTCTCCACCCAGATGACCTTGGCGCCGGCGCGCAGGCCCATCTCGTCCCAGGCGTCGCGCCCGCCCCGCCAGTCGTTGACGCAGTCGCCGATCACGTCGCGGCCGAGCAGCAGGTTGTCCCGCGCCGCCGCCCGCGCCGCCCAATAGCCGACGTCCCGCATATCGCCGGGGACGACGCCGGAGGCGCGGATCGCCTCGTCGATGGAGTCGATCCGCAGCCAGATCGCGCCCGTGGCTCTGGCCACTTCGCGGGCGATGGTCGACTTGCCCGTTCCCGGGAGCCCAGCGAAGACGATCAGCCGGGCCATCGCGCGCCGGCTCTCGGCTTCAGGCGAACATCGGCGTCGATTTCAGGATCGCCTGCTCTTCCTCGGTCATGTCGACGGGGACGTCGGCGAAGAGCGGGGTGGAGAGATACCGCTCGCCGGTGTCGGGGAGCATGCAGAGAATGTTCGATCCGGCGGGCGCGGTCTCGGCGACTTTCAGCGCGCCGGCGAAGGTGGCGCCGGCGGTGATGCCGACGAAGATCCCCTCCTTGGTCGCGAGGTCATGGCTGCGGGCCATGGCGTCCGGCCCGGCGATGGCCAGGACCTTGTCGATCAACTTCATCGCCACCGCATCCTCGGTGAGCTTAGGCACGAAGTCCGGCGCCCAGCCCTGCATCGGGTGGGGCTTCCAGGCCGGATGGCCGGCGCTGGGCGATCCGTCTGCGTGGCGCGCCTGGCCCTCGCCGCTTTCCAGCATCGGCGCGTCGGCCGGCTCGCAGACGACGATCTTGGTCTCCGGCCGCTCCTTCGCCAGCACCCGGCCGACGCCCTTCAGCGTGCCGCCGGTGCCATAGCCGGTGACCCAGTAGTCGAGTTTCTGGCCGGCGAAATCGTCGATGATCTCCCGCGCCGTGGTGGCCGAGTGGATGTCGGGATTGGCCTCGTTCTCGAACTGGTGCGTGTAGAACCAGCCGTGGGTTTCGGCGAGCTCCACCGTCTTGGCGATCATGCCGGTGGCTCTGAGCGCCGCCGGGGTCAGCACCACCTTGGCGCCCAGGAACCGCATCAGCCGCCGCCGTTCGATGGAAAAGCTCTCGGCCATGGTGATCACCAGCGGATAGCCCTTGGCCGCGCAGACCATGGCCAGGCCAATGCCGGTGTTGCCGCTGGTGGCTTCCACCACGGTCATCCCCGGTTTCAGCTGGCCGGATTTTTCGGCCGCCTCGATGACGCCCAGCGCCAGGCGGTCCTTCACCGAGCCCAGCGGATTGAACGCCTCGATCTTGGCGTAGAGGTTCACGTGCGCCGGCGCGAGCCGGTTGATCCGCACCACCGGCGTGCGGCCGATGGTCTCCAGGATGTTCTGATAGAGCCGTCCCATGGTCGTCCTCATGGTCTGAAGAGGCGCGGACAGTGGACCCGCGCGATGTTGGAGGTAAAGCGCCCTCAGAACGACTCGGCCCAGGGCCGCAGGTCCAGTTCCAGCGTCCAGGCGCTCCGCTGCTGGTGATGCATGAACCAGTAGGCCTCTGCGATCGCGTCGATGTTGAGCATGCCGTCGGCGCCGCGCTCGTCGGCCAGGCTCGGCCGGAACGACAGCAGCCGCTCGCCGGCGATGCCTCCGTCCACGACCACATGGCCGACATGGATGTTCTGCGGGCCGAACTCACGGGCGATCGACTGGGCGAGGTTGCGCAGCGCCGCCTTGGCCGAGGCGAAGGGCGCGAAGTTGGCCTTGCCGCGCAGCGAGCCGGACGCGCCGGTGAAGAAGAGGCTGCCGCCGCCCTGGGCCAGGAGCGCGGGCAGGGCCGCCTGGCTGACGTGGAAGGCGCCCAGCGCATGCTCGCGCCAATGCTGCTCGAAGCTCTCGGCGCTGAGTTTCAGGAACGGCATCGGCCGGTTGCCGCCGGCGTTGTGGACGGCCAGCGCCAGCGGCGCGAGCCCCTGGGCCGCTTCGACGAAGCGCCGCGCGTCCTCCGCGTTGGAAGCGTCGCCGGCCACCTCCGCCACCTTGGCCCCGGTCGCGCGCAACTCCGTTGCGGTGGCGGCGAGCTTCTCGACATTGCGTCCGGCCAGCGCCACCGGATAGCCGCCGGCCGCGAAGCGCCGGGCGATCTCCGCCCCAAGACCCTGGGAGGCGCCGACGCCTACGATGAGGACGCTGCCCTTCGCCGGTCCGGCCACGGCCTCAGCTCGCCGGAACTGGGCGGGCGCGCTGGTTGTAGAGCAGCTTGCGTAACCGATCCCGCTCCTCCTGCGACATCGCCGCGTAGTCGAGGCCCGGGCCGGCGGTGACCTCCATGCCGCGCTTCAGCGCCGGGCGCTCGCTCAGCTCCTCGAACCAGCGCTTGAAGTATTTGAACTCCTCGATGTCCTGGCCCTGGCCCTTCCAGTTCACGGTCCATGGATAGGAGATCATGTCGGCGATGGTGTATTCGTCGCCGCACAGATAGCGGCTGAGATGGAGCTGGTTGTTGAGCACGCCGTAGAGCCGGTTGACCTCGTCGCCGAAGCGGCGCTTGGCGTAGGATTGGTCGCCGGCGTCCTCGCCGGCGCGGCTGAAGTGGCCGAACTCGCCGGTCTTGGGTCCTTGGTTGGCCATCTGCCACATCACCCACTGGATGACGTCGTAGCGGCCGCGCAGATCCTGCGGATAGAACTTCCCCGCCTTCTCGGCGATGTACATCATGATCGCGCCGGACTCGAAGACGGCGATCGGCTCGCCCCCGCCCTTGGGCTCATGGTCGACGATGGCAGGCATGCGGTTGTTGGGGCTGATCTTGAGGAAGTCGTCCGTGAACTGATCGCCCCCGCCAATGTTCACGGGCACGACGCGGTAGGGCATGCCGCACTCTTCCAGCAGAATGGTGACCTTCTTGCCGTTGGGCGTGGGCCAATAGTGGACGTCGATCATCGCATGGTTCCTCCGCGGTCTCGCAGACCCGGACCCTAGTCCCGGCGCTCATCGGCTCAAGCGAGAAAGTCTGAACCCGGCGCCAGAGTCCTCAAAAACTACTCATGGGCTAGCGA
Organism: Caulobacterales bacterium; assembly: GCA_044445785.1. Taxonomy (GTDB): domain Bacteria; phylum Pseudomonadota; class Alphaproteobacteria; order Caulobacterales; family Caulobacteraceae; genus Acaudatibacter. The sequence continues at coordinate 201,101 of JBIOEF010000001.1, read as the reverse complement.
TTCATTCAGCGCCTTGGTCCAGCCGACCCAGCGCGGGTCAGGGGCGGTCATGCTGTTCAGCATGGTGTTGCAGACGTAGCCCAGTGCGATCCCGTGCTCGGGATGGGCGAAACCCATGCGCCCGCCAGCGCCGCTGTGGCCGAAAGAGCCGGGGCCCAGCATGGGCTTGACCGCCGAGGGCAGCTCGAAGCCAAGGGCGAACGGCTGCGGCGCGCCCTGGGCCAACCTGGCCAGTTCCGGCGGCGGGCCGATGCCGGCGGTCTGCGGCGCGCGGGCGCGCTCGACCGCCTCGGCGCTCAGCAACCGCACGCCACCCACCTCGCCGATCAGGGCCGCATAGAATTTCGCCAGCGAGCGGGCGTCGCCGACGGCGTTGCCGGCCGGCAGCTCCGCGGCCCTGGCGGCGCGGGACGTGTTCATCAGCCCGATCGCGCCGTCGGTAGCGACGACGGTGGCGAGGAACGTCCGCACCAGCCGGCTATCGACGTCGATCCCCATCCCGGCCAGCATCATCTTCCACTGCTCGGGCGAGACCTGCAGGCCATCGTTGAAGTGGGGCGCCAGGCGCGACTCCTGCGCTTCCGGCAGGCCGATCCAGAGGTCGAGGCCGAGCGGCTGGGCGATCTCCTCGGCGACGAAGCGGCCGGGCGTGCGCCCGTCGATCCGGCGGATGATCTCGCCAGTCAGCACGCCGAAGGTGATGAAGTGGTAGAGCGCCGCCGTTCCGGGCGTCCACAGCGGTTCCATCGCGGCGATGGTGGAGACCGACCGCTCCCAGTCGAACTGTTCGGCCGCGCCCATGCCGGTCTCGGGATCGTAGCCCATCAGCCCGCCGGCGTGGGACATCAGCGTGCGCACGGTGATCTCGCCCTTGCCGCCCTCAGCAAACTCCGGCCAGTAGCGCGCGGCGGGCGCGTCGAAATCCAGCTGGCCGCGCTGCGCCAACATATGCGCGGCCGTGGCGACCACGCCCTTGGTGCAGGACATCAGGACGCCCAGGGTCGTCTCGCCATAGGCCCGCTCGTTCGCCGGATCGCTGCCGGCCCAGAGGTCCACGACGCGCCGCCCGTGCTGATAGATACAGAGCTGCGCCCCGCCGCGATCCGCCGCCTGGGCTTCCAGGAAGGCGGCGCGCACCCCCTCGAAACCTGGGGCCACGGTCCCGCCGGCGGGCAGTGTCTGGGTCATCGCCATCCGGTCACCATACAAAGGCGATCCGCGGCGACCAGGATTGAATTGACGGGCGCCGCTATTCCTCGGTCGCCATGTGCAGGTACATCGACTGGATGCCGACGCGGCCGGGTCCGGTGAAGCGGTTGACGACGAAGTTCATGGTCGATCCGAAGAGGCCGCTGGTCAGGCGGTCGATCACCGTGTCCATCCGCACCGCCGGGTCCTTGTAGAGCCAGCCGCCGGGCTCGACGTCGATCTGCTCGCCCGCGGCCAGCACCTTTTCGAAGACGTTGCCATAGCCGTGCAGCCAGAGGACGCCGTCGCCCTGTTGGCCGTGGAACTTGTCGATGAAGAAGCCGCTCTGGCCGAAGAGCATGCTGGCCAGGCCCTTCACCCGCTCGAAGCTGTAGTCGATCTGGCCGGTGGCGGCCAGGAACTGGTGCTCGCGCACGTGCAGCTCCTCGCCGGCTTTCAGGTGGATCGGCACGATGTGGCCCGCGCCGTCGCGGCTGAAGGCGATCACGCCCTGGCCGGAGGCTTCGGTGACGAAGATCTGCATCCCCGCGAACATCCGCTTCAGCGCGCCTTTCAGCGCCTTCAGCCCGATGCGGACGGTGGTGTTCTTCCAAAGCAGGATGTGGTGCTCGAAGTAGACGGGCATGTTGGTGACGTCCACCGACAGCACCGGCACCAGTTCGCCGTCGATATGGTAGGTCACCCCGCCGAAGGTCTCGGCGGTCGCTTTGGTGGGCATCAGGGTCGGCAGGCCGGACATGAAGTTGCTCCCGATTGTTGGCGTCGGCCTTCGGATAGGGCGTCTGGCTTAAGATACGATTTTGGCCGCCGCGTTTTTCACCCGCGGGGCGGCTGGTACTGTGGATCTCCCGTCTGCCAGAGGATGAAGCCGTAGGTGTCGGCGCTCTCCTCGTCGCGCTGCTTGCGGGTCGAGCCCAGGCCGTGGCCGGCGTCGGTCTCGACCCGGAGGATCACCGGCTTGCCCGAGCCGGTGGCGGTCTGCAGCCGGGCGGCGAACTTGCCGGGCTCCCAAGAGGCGACGCGCGGGTCGGTGACGCCGGTGGTGAGCAGTACGGCGGGATATTTCGTCCCGTCCTTCACATGCTGGTAGGCGTCCATTTCCAGCAGCCCCTTGAAGCCGTCGACATCGTCGATGGAGCCGAACTCAGGGATGTTGGCCGGTCCCGCCTCCATGAACTGGAAGCGCGTGGCGTTGGCGTCGCCGACCCGGACGATGGCCACGGACAAGAGGTCCGGGCGCTCGGTGAGGAAGCGTCCGATCATGATCCCGCCGGCGGAGGTGCCCTCCACCGCCAGCTTGGCGCGCGAGGTCCAGCCCTTGGCGATCAGATACTCCGCGCAGTCGATGCAATCGCGCCAGGTGTTGGGCTTGGTGAGCTTCTGGCCGGCCTTGTGCCAGTCTTCGCCAAGCTCGCCGCCCCCCCGCACATGCGCCACGGCATAGACCCCGCCCAGGTCCAGCCAGGGCAGGAACCTTGGCGTGAACCCGGGGTCGATGTCGAGGGCGTAGGATCCGTAAGCCTGCAGATAGAGCGGCGCCGAGCCGTCGCGCTTCACCCCCTTGCGGTAAATGATCGATAGCGGAACCTTCACCCCGTCGCGGGCGGTGACCATCACCTCCTGACTCTCGTAGGGCGAGACGTCGTACTCGGGCGGCGGAGCGATGTCGGTCGTGGTCACGGTTCCGTCCGAGGCGGCGTAGCAGAGCACCGGCGGCTTGACCCAGCTATCGAGTTCGAACCAGCAACCGTCCTTCAAGGGGTCAGTGGTCAGCAGCGAGACGGCGCCATCGAACGGCAGCTTTACGGGGGTCAGGGTTCCGTCCGCCGCCAGCCGCGAGATGCGCGCCAGGCCCGCGTCCAGCGATTGGACATAGACGCCGTCCTTGGCCGTCGAGACGGTCTTCAGCACCTGGGCGCTTTCGGGGACGACGACTGTCGCCTTGGCCAGGTCCGGATTGGAGAGGCTGACCTTGAGGATCTTGAACCGCGGGGCGTCCTTGTGGGTGAGCAGATAGATGTCGTCGCCATACAAGGCCGCGCCGGTGACATCGTCTGCGAAGCTCATCAGATTGCGCCAGGACGCCTTGCCAGCCGCCACGTCGGCGAGCGGCGAGACGTGCGCTTCGAGCTCGTTGAGCACACCGCGGCTGACCACGCCGATGGCCTTGTCCGATCCCACCTGGGCCAGCACTACCGGCACGTCGATCGGCTGCATGGTGATGGAGGGGTCGAAACCGCGGGTCATGACCTTCACGTCGCTCGCCCCATCGGTGTTCAGGCGGTGCAGCCAGTTCACGCTGTCCATGTAGTGGTCCGGATCGCCGTGCTTGGTCCCGGCCTTGAAACGCACGAAGAAGAAGCCCGAGCCGTCCGGCAGCCACGATGGGCTGCCGAACTGGGCGCGGTCGATGGTTTCGGGCAGGAAGGCGCCGGACGCCGTCTCGATGATCTGGATCGAGGAGTCTTCCGATCCCGCCGGCGATGTCCCGACCACCACATGCGCGCCGTCGGGCGAGGCCAGCCAGTAGTCCAGGGAATAGTGCACGCTGGCCGTCGCCTTGACGTCAGGGTCCAGCAGCAGCCGGTCCTTGCCTGCAATTCCTTCGCGCACATAGAGCTTGAAGGTGTTCGCGCCGACCGGGCGCACCTGGGAGAAGACATAGGGTCCGGCAGCCTGGACAGCCTGGACCGCGGTCAGGCCGCCTGAGACGGCGCTGATCTTCACGGTCAGCGCCTCATGTCCCGGTATCTTGCCCAGCACCGAGCGCGCATAGGCGTTCTGGGCCATCAGATAGGTCATCCATTCCGGATCGGCGGCGTTCTCCATCCAGCGGTATCGGTCGGTGAGGGTGACGCCGTGCAGGGTCTCGGTCACGCCCCGCAGGCTCGCCTTGGGCGGGGCAAGGGCGGCGTCGGCGTAAGCGTTCGGCGCGGCAAGGCCGATCGCAGCCGCTGCGCTGGCGGTGGAAAGAAGCTGGCGTCGATCGATCTGCATGGCGCGTCCCCTATGTCCCAAGCGCGAAGCTAAAGCGCGTTCAGCTTGAGGGGGAGCCGATTTCGTCCGCACGCACCTTAACGTTTGGACATGAAGAGCCGCGGGCCGACCCGCTTCATGCGGCGCCGGCGACCGGCTCGGCGGCGCGGGCGGCGGGCTGCGCCAGGCTCGCGTGCGTGGCCCCCAGCAGGCCCGCGATGGCCGCCTGCCGAGCGTTGAGCAGCCGATAGAACATCACCGTCTTGGCGACCGGTTTGGCGCCGACCACCACCGACTTGGCGAAATGGGTGAAGTCGGCGTCCGACACCAAACCGTTAGGACATTCGATCGAGAGCCCCTGCAGACCGGCGTCCTTCATGGCGTTGAGCGCGCCGGCTGGGACGTCGGTCAGGCGGCCGACGATGAAGAGGCAGAAGGGTTTGATCAGCGACGTTGCGGTCAACAGCGTGCTGGGCGGCACGCCCTCGATGTCGCAGACCTCGCAGATGAGGCCCTGTTTGACGCTCGCCTGGGCGGCGCGGAAGAAGTCAACCAGCACCGCGCGGCCGCGCTGGCTCGAGAGGGTGACGAAGGAGACCGGCAAGATGATGCTCGGCTGGCGCGCGTTCTCAGCCTCGTCCTCGAGCCGGTTGAGGCCTCGCGCGAGCGTGGCGAAATCGATCTTCTCGATGTCGGCGCTCGGCAGCTTGCGGATGTCAGCCGGCGAGAGCGGAGTCTCTCCCGGCAGCTGCAGCACGCGCCGGGACATGCGGTAGCCGATGCGGCCGAACGTCTTCAACTGGAACACCGGCTCCAGCTGACAGGAGGCGCGGAGCCGTCGGCCGTCGCCGGCCACGAACGGGGTCCAGCGATCCTGGGAGATCAGCCGAGGCGTGGGCGAGGTCGCGACGCGGTTTGACCGCTCGGTGATCTCCGCCTCCTCCACGGCGCCCACGTCCAGCTTGCGCCCTTCCACTGAGCCTTCGCCCACCGAGGTGACCTCATGCACGACGATCTGGGCCACCTGCGCCTCGCCCAGGAAATGATGCAGCACCTCCCGCAGGCAATTGAGGCAGTAGGCCTGGCCGCCCAGCCGGCTTTCGTTCGGCTGGGCCACCAGATAGTCGGTGTCTGAGATGCGGATCGAAAACCCGTGCGCGCCCAGCTGGCGCTGCAGCGTGCGCTCGAAATGGGCGTAGACCAGCTCGCGCCGCGCGGTCCAGCGTGCGCCCATCTGATCGCGGATCGCGTCCAGGCCGGCGAGGCAGACCTTGCCCTCTTCCAGGATGGGCGAGGATTTCAGCTGCTCGAGGGTGTGAGCGGCGTCGGCGTTGATCAGCCGGGTGACCCCCCCGGCGGAGCCGCCGCGGTTGTGTTCCCGTTCGAAATGGGCCTCGTGGGTCTCCATCGCCTGTATCCGGCGAGCGACGCTGACGCTCAATTCCTGGTCGAACCTGTACGCCCCAAGGCACTGACGAAGTCTTGACGCCACGTCCGGTGCGCCGCGGCCGATCGTCACAAAACCGATAGCGTCGCGTCACGAAACGGTTGTCCGCCTCCTCTATCCCGTGGGCGGCGTTTGTTCAGGTCGGGTTGCCCAGGGCGCGGTCTCCCAGCGCTGGGGCAGAGGGGATAGAGACACATGAATTCAATCGGTTCGGCGCGCCTTCGCGGGCGCGGGCGGCGCCTGTTGGCGGCGACAAGCTCCTGCGTGGTTCTGGCCCTGGCGGCGAGCCTTTGCGGCGGCGCGTCCCTGGCAGCCGACGCCACGGCGACCGCGACGGACGCCGCGAGCGCCACGGCGGGCGGCGGCGCCGGCGGCGAGGGCATCGACATCACCTCGATCATCGTCGCGGCCGAGAAGAATCAGGCGGCCGCCACCGCGCCGACCAAGGCTTCGCTGGACCAGACCCAGCCGGAATCGATCATCAGCCATGCCTATATCGAGCAGGTGACGCCAGAGACCGGCGGCTGGACCACCGTGCTGACCATCGCCCCCAGCATCTCGGGCATCACCTCCAACGGCGGCGGCATCGGCGACTACAACGTCGTCAGCATGCGCGGCTTCAAGGACGGCCAGTTCAACATCACCTACGACGGCATCGCCTTTGGCGACACCAATGACCCGACCCACCACGGGGCGGACTATTGGCCGGCCTCGACGATCGGCGCGGCGGTGGTCGACCGCGGCCCGGGCGCCGCCGGCGATCTGGGTCAGGAGAACTTCGGCGGCGCGATCCACTTCTATTCACCGGACGTGGCCGACACATTCGGGGTGGTCCAGAAACTCACCTACGGCTCGTTCAACACCTTCGCCGCCGTCACCACCCTCAACACCGGCGCGATCTCCCAGGCGGGCGGCGCCAAGCTGCTGCTGAACTTCGACGAGCGCTCATCGAACGGCGAACTCTCGGGCACGAACGGCGTCCAGTACAACCAGATGGCCAAGCTGATCGTGCCCATCGGCGACAAGATCGTCCTGACGGTGTTCGGGGCTCACGAGTTCAACTTCTTCCACTTCGAAGACTCGGCCGGACCCGGCGAGACCTGGCAGCAGACCCTGACGCTGGGCAGGAACTTCTCGATGAACAACGATCCGCTCAGCGAGCACTTCACCGGCTACAACTATGAGCTCAAGCGGACCGATTTCGAGTACGTCGATCTGAAGTACCAGATCACGCCCACCTTCCTGTTCGAAAACCAGGTCTACACCTACTGGTATTCCAACAAGACCCACTCGACCAACGACCTGACAGGTTACCTCGGCCCCGACCTCAACGGCGTGCCCGGCACGGCGAACACCTCGCCGTTGACGGCTAAGAACGCCAACACCACCGACATCGGCGGCTACGACAAGCTGAACGAGTACCGCGTCGTCGGCGGCATCTTCCGCCTGACCCAGAACTGGTCGTTCGGCACACTGAAGGTCGGTGGCGTGGTCGAGGGCTCGCGCACCTTCCGCCACAACTGCTTTATCGACGACACCACTGGCTTCACGCCGGACATCAAGTTCAAGCCGCCCGCCGTCGCTGTCGCCACCAATTGCAAGCTGCTGGAAGAGTCCAGCTGGCTGCAGGGACAGTTCTTCGTCGACTTCAACTGGCGCCCGACTGACCAGCTGACCATCTCGCCGGGCTTCAAGTATTTGGACTGGACGCGAAACGTCAACGCCACCAACGAGAACGTCGGCGGTGGGCTGAAGAACCAACCACTGGTGGCTTCGAACAACTACAAGAGCCCGGTCTACTTCCTGACCGCAAACTACCGGATCCAGCCCGACTGGTCAGTCTACGGACAGATCGCCACGAGTTACCTGGTTCCCGCGCTCTCGAGCCTCTATGTGACCGGCGCCAGTCTGCAGACCCTCAAACCTCAGACGACCATCAACTACCAGGCCGGCACCGTCTACACGCACGGCGCCATCACCGCGGACGCGGACGTCTACCTGATCGACGCCAACAACCTGCAGGTCGGCTGCACCGTCCCCAACCCGATCGGCGGACCGCCCCTGGCGGCGTTCTGCAATGCCGGCAAGGCGCGGTACGACGGGATCGAGGGCGAAGCCGCGTACGCCTTCGACTTCGGCCTGACGCTCTTCGGCAACGCCTCCTGGAACGAAGCCAACTCGCTCAACCCCACGATGCGCCTGGCCAACGCGCCCAGCTGGACCGGCGCGCTGGGCGCCATCTACCACCACGGTCCGTGGGAGGGCTCGCTGACCTACAAGCAGGTCGGCGACTTCGTGAACTACAACGGCGCGACGGTCTTCCACTTGCCAGGCTATGGCACGCTGGACGCCTCGGCCGCCTATGACTTCGGCCGGTTCAAGGTGAAACTGCAGGCGTTCAACTTGCTGAATGCGCGGGCGATCACCTCGTTCACGCCGGGCGGCAATTCGGCGATGTTGTTCGCCACGGTCGGCAACGACGGCAAACCGGACGGCGGCCTCTACACCTACCAGGCCGGAACCCAGGTCGAGCTGACCCTAATCGGCAAGTTCTAGGCAGACCGTCCAGCCGCCGGCCGGCTCGGCTTAACCGCCGGTGAAGGCTTGGCGCCGCACCTTGCCTAGGTCGTCGGCCGGGCATGCGCTATCGTCGCTGCGTCGGCCGACAGGGCCGAGCGGATGAGGAGCGCATGGCGTCGATCGCCGATCGGGCGAGGCAACAGCCGCGCCGGCCGCCAGCCTCCGCGCCGCCGACGCGGTTCTCGCTGGCGCTGTCCGAGGTCAAGTCGGCGGTCTTCCGCACCCGGCGTACGCTTCAGGAAGTCGGACGAGGGCCCCGGCGCCTGATGCGGCGCACCGACGGCCAGGCGTTCGGCCAGATCATCGCCCAGTCCCGCACCCCGCTGTGGTCGGAGGAGGCGCTCGCCGAGCGGCGCTTCCAGCTGGGCAAGGTGCACAATCTGCGCCGCGCGGCCATGAGCCTGGACGGGACGCGGCTGCCGGCCGGGGCCGTGTTCAGCTTCTGGAAGCAGCTCGGCAAGGCCACGGTGCGCCGCGGCTATGCGCCAGGAAGGATGCTGCGCGAGGGCTGCATGGTTCCGGCGGTGGGCGGCGGGCTCTGCCAGCTCTCCAACGCCCTCTACGACGTCGCGCTGAAGGCCGGTTGCCAGGTGCTGGAGCGCCACGGTCACTCGCGGATCGTGCCGGGATCGGCGGCGGCGCTAGGCCGCGACGCCACGGTAGCCTGGAACTACGTGGACCTGCGCTTTTCCAGCCCGCGCGAGTTGACGCTGAACGTGCGCCTGGAGCGCGACTGGCTAACGGTCACCCTGAGCGCGCGTGAAGGCGACGCCGCGCCCGTTCCGGTCGTGGTCGCGGTTCAAGCGGCGGCGCTCCCCGACGCAGAGGCGCTCAGCTGCGGCGTCTGCGACGAGACCGACTGCTTCATGCACGAGCACGCCCACCGGGCGCGCGCCTCGCCGGCCGGCCGCACCGCCTTCCTGGTGGATGAGGCCTGGCCGGAGTTCACCGCCTACGTCACCGCCTTGCGCGGTGAGCGGGACCTGATCGCCCTGCCGCTCGACGGCGCCAAGTGGGGCGCGGGCCGCTATCGGTGGGAAACGCGCGGCTTCGAGGCGGTGATCGAGGCGCCCTTGGCCGCCGCCGGACGCGCCCTGGCCTGGCGGCGCACGCCACCGCAGGGTGCGGTCCGCCGCGCCGCGGAGGTGCAGACCTCGGCCAGGATCGCCCACGCGCTCGCCGCGCAACTACCGCCCGACGCAACGGAGCTCTGCGTCGCCCAGTCCCTGCTGCCGCACCTCTGGCGGGAAGGATGGCTCGGCGGCCGCGGCTTCAGCGTGCTGATGACCCGATTGCCGGTGGCGGATCTGCAGGCGCGCCTGGACGCCGCCGTCACCGCCCACCCCGAGCGCACGACGCTCGCCGACTACCGCGCTCCCGCCTGGCTCGCCCAAGCGGAGGCCGAGGCGCTGTCTAGCGCCGACTGCATCGTCACGCCGCATGGCGAGATCGCCGCCCTGTTCGGCGATCGGGCGGTGAGACTGGACTGGCGGCGCCCGCCGCCGGGACTGCGGCCAGCGCCGCCGCGGGGCGTGATCGCCTTTCCCGGCCCGACGGTGGCGCGCAAGGGCGCATTCGAAGTGCGCGAGGCGCTGAAGCGCGTCGGCGCCCCGGTGCGTCCGTTGGGTGCGGAACTGGAGGGCGCCGGTTTCTGGGACGAACTGGCGCGATATGGACTTCCCCCCGGGCGCGTGGCTGGACGGGGTCTCAGTAGTCGTGCAACCGGCGTTCGTGGAAGAGGCGCCGCGGCGGCTGATCGAGGCGCTGGCGACCGGGACGCCGGTGGTGGCGACGGCGGCCTGCGGGCTGGACCCCCAGCCTGGACTCACCCTTGTTCCGGCCGGCGATGCGACCGCCCTCTGTGCGGCGGTGGCGAGGTCGCTGCGCCCCGGCGTTCAGTCGGCTCAGTCGTCCTCGGCCATGGTCACGGTCAGCGGCTGACAGATCGTCTGGAACGCCGCCAGCGCCTCGCACGCGTCGGCGTGGGCGGCCAGCGCCGGCCAGCGGGCGGGGTCGAAGAGGCTTGGGTGGGCTTCGCGGGTGAAGCGCAGGGCGCAGGCGGCGGCGATGTCCGCGTGGCTGATGCGCTCGCCCAGCCACCAAGGCGTCGTCACGCGGGCGCGATCCGGCTCCAACGCGGTCAAGACGTCGGCGATCTGGGCGTGGCAACGGTCGATCCAGACCTGCGAGGGCGCCTCGTGCAGGATGCCCTCGTAGAAGAGGATCACAGCCTTGTCCGCCAGGCCCGTGGAGAGGGCGCACACCTTCAGCCCGCGGCGGCGCTCAGGCCCCGAGCGGGCAAGCAGCACGCGGTCCGGCTCGGCCATCTCGTCCAGGGCGTCCAGGATGGCGTAGCTCTCGATCAGCACTTCGCCGTCGTCCAGGATCAGGGTCGGGACCCGGCGCAGGGGGTTGATCTTGGCCAGCTTGTCCGCGTCGGCCCAGACCGACCAGGGACGGTGCTCGTAGGCGAACCCGTAGAGCGTCAGCGCGATGGCCACGCGCCGGGTGAAAGGAGAGTCGTACTGGCCGATCAGGATCATGGCGCCTACAGCTAAGGCTCAGGGGACGCAGGCGTTAGCCGTGGAACGCGGAGAGGGCAAGTTGCAGCGGCGACGGTTGATCTTCCTGCCGGGCGTCGGCGCCGATCCCAACTTCTGGCGCCCGCTGGGCGACCGCCTGCCGGCGGATTGGGAGAAGGTCTACCTCGGCTGGCCGGGGCTCGGCGACCAGCCGCCCGACCCCTCGGTGACCGGGAAGGGGGATCTGATCCGCCTGGTCGAGGAACAGCTGGGCGAAGGGCCCTGCGACCTGCTGGCCCAGTCCATGGGCGGGGTCATCGCCATAGCCGTCACCTTGCGCCACCCAGCGAAGATCCGCCGCCTGGTGCTGGCGACGACATCCGGCGGGATCGACACGGCGGGCCTGGGCGCGAGCGACTGGCGCGAGGGCTATCGGCGCGAGAATCCGCACGTGCCGGCTTGGGTCTTCGAGCCGTGGGGCGATTTCACCGGTCAGATCCCGACGATCACCCAGCCCGCGCTGCTGATCTGGGGCGACGCCGACCCGATCAGCCCGCCGGCGGTCGGCCGGCGCCTCGCCGAGTTGCTGCCGGACGCGCGCTTGCGGGTCCTGCCCGGCGGAACCCACGGCCTGGTGGAAGAGCGGCCGGCCGAGATCACCCCCTGGATCGCCCAGCATCTGGCGTAGCCGGGGCGGCGGACAATCGGCTAGAACGGCGGCCTGAAAACGAAGGTCCGCCTCATGAATCGCGTCAAGCCGGTCAAGTCACAAGCCGCCGCCATCGAGATCGGGGCGCCGGAACTGACCTGCTATCGGCTGTGGCCGACCTCGCCGGAGCTCACGCCCGCCAAGGCTGACCGGTCGTGGATGGACATGACCAGCGATCGTTTCGCCTATCGCTGCATCCCCCTTTCCATCGCCAACGCCAGCGGCTGGGAGATCGCCCTGCCGTTCGGCTTCGAGGCGGCCTGGTACGGCGGCGACGACATCGGCGCGATCCAGTTCCGCGGGCCCGATGCGCGGGTCCAGCACTTCGTCACCTCGCATTTCGGACACGGGGTGATCACCTTCCATACCGGCTGGCTCTTCCGCACCTCGCCCGGCTGGGCGGTGTGGACCAGGGGCCAGCCCAATTGCGTCAAGGACGGCATCGTCGCCCTGGACGGGCTGGTGGAGACCGACTGGCTGCCGTTCCCCTTCACCATGAACTGGCGCTTCACGCGTCCAGGCGTGGTGCGCTTCGAACCGGGCGAGCCCTTCTGCTTCATCACGCTGACGCCCCACGGCCTGCTGGACGACGTGCAGCCCAAGATCGCCGTCCTGGAGGACGATCCGAAGCTGAAGGCCGCCTATGACGACTGGAGCGCCAGCCGCGCCGACTTCGGCAAGCGCCTCAGCGCCGGCGAGCAGGGCGCGATGGCCGAGAAGTGGCAGCGCACCTACGTCCAGGGCCGCGGCGGCGTCGAGGGCGGCGCCCCGGTCTACCACCTCTCCAAGCGCCGCCTGAAAACGCCGATCTGAGCGGCGCTTCTTAGGCGAGACGCAGAATTCGCGTTGCTGGCGACGCGGCACGCCCCGGTATTGATCTAGCGCAAAGACGTTCGAGGCGGCGCGGCCATAGCGTTGCGCTTGTACTTGGCGTCCGCCTTACGTGACGTCGACAGCACAGGACTTCGGATCAGGCAGAATTCACAATCGTTCGGCGAGCCCAGCGTTGGATTTAGTGTTGCGAATTAATTGCAACGACTGATCATCTGCTGAGAAGCCAACATCGTCAGAACGGACTTCAGGGAACGAACGGGAAGGAACGACAAATGGCGATGCTCGCGATCGATCTGGATCCGGAACTCAGCGACACCGAACGCGCCGCGTGGGAAACCGCGCACCGGTTCGCCCAGGACGTCATGCGACCGGCCGGCATGAAGCTGGACAAGCTGCCGGCGGATGACGTCGTCGCCAAGGACTCGATCCTCTGGGACGTCTTCCGCAAGCACCGCGAGCTGGGCCTGGGCCTCTTCGAGGATGGCGCCAACCTCTCGGCCCACGAACAGGCCACCATCCGCTGCATCGTCGGCGAGGAGATGGGCTGGGGCGACACCGGCCTGGCGATCAGTCTGGGCGTCGCCGGCTTTCCAACGATGATGGCGCGGATGTCCGGCAATCCGGCTCTGATCGAGCGGTTCCCGGCCGGGACCCTGGGCTGCTGGGCGATCACCGAGCCCGATCATGGCTCGGACCAGATCAACTTCGAGGGCACGCTCAGTCATCCGGGCGGCGCGCCGGAGAAGCCTAACTGCCTGGCGCGCCGCGACGGCAACGGGTTCGTCATCACCGGGCAGAAGTCCGCGTGGGTCTCCAACGGCACCATCGCCGAGGCCGCGGCCCTGTTCTGCTCGGTGGACATGGGCGATGGCCGCACCGGCGGCGGCGTCTTCGTCGTGCCGCTCAACGACGGCGGGGTCACCAAGGGCAAGCCCACCGAAAAGATCGGCCAGCGGGCGCTGAACCAGGGCGAGATCTTCTTCAACGAGCTGAAGGTGCCCGCGGACTATCTGGTCGTGCAGCCGGAAGGATACCGGGCGGCGGCGGACAGAGTGCTGTGCATGGCCAACGGCGGCATGGGGACGACCTTCGTCGGCTGCGCCCGCGCCGCGCTGGAGCTGGCGATCGACTACGCCAAGGAGCGGGTCCAGGGCGGGGTGCCGATCTTCCAGCACCAGAGCGTCAAGTCGCGCCTCTTCAAGATGTACCAGAAGGTCGAGGCGGCGAGGGCCTTGAACCAGCGCGTGGTGCGCATCAACGCCACCCGTCAGTCGCCGCTGCTGGAGATGGCCATCGCCAGCAAGGTCACCTCCACCCAGACCGCCTTCGACGTCGCCAGCGACGCCCTGCAGGTGTTCGGCGGCGCCGGCATCGCCCGGGACTGCCCGATCGAGAAGATCTTCCGCGACGCCCGCATCTCGATGATCGAGGACGGCTGCAACGAAGTCCTGGGGATGGTCGCGGCCGCCCGGTTCTGAAACCCGAAGTCTTGGCCCCCTGGAGGGCGCGCGATGAAGATGAACGCTTACGTTGCCGGAGTGGGGATGACCTCGTTCGGGCGGATGATGGACCGCGGGCTGAAGTCCACCGCCGGCGAAGCCATCCTGGCCGCCTTGATGGACGCCGGCGTGCACAAGAAGGACGTGCAGGCCGCCTGGATGTCCAACGCCGCCGCCGGCGTGCTGACGGGCCAGGAATGCATCCGCGGCGAGGTGGTCCTGCGCGGGATCGAGATGGGCGGTCTGCCGGTGGTCAACGTGGAGAACGCCTGCGCCAGCGCCTCGACCGCCTTCAATCAGGCCTGCGCCATGGTGAGCGCCGGCGTCTACGACGTGGTCTTGGCCTGCGGATTCGAGAAGATGTACTTCGAGGATCGGGCCAAGGTGTTCGGCGCCTTCATGGGCGCCGTCGATGTCGAGCAGCTGGCGTCGATCCTCGAGGGCCTGCAGAAGTCCGCCCAGGCCAGCGGGGCGACCGAGGCCTCCAAGAGCGCCGGGCAGAACCGGTCCATGTTCATGGACATCTACGCCGCCGCCGCCCGCGGCCACATGGCCCGCTACGGCACGACGGTGGAGCAGTTCGCCATGATTTCGGCGAAGAATTCCTACCATGGCTCGCTCAACCCACGGGCTCAGTTCCGCGAGGCGCTGACCGTAGAACAGGTGCTGGCCTCGCCCACTATCGCCGAGCCTCTCACCCGGCCGATGTGCTCGCCGATCGGCGACGGCGCCGCCGCCGCGATCATCGTCAGTGAACGGAAGATGCGCCAGCTGGGCCTGATCGGCCCGGTCAGGGTGGCGGCGAGCGTCCTCAGATCAGGCTGGGATCACGCGGGCGGCGAGGGCCTCTCCGACGTCTGCGCCCGCGAGGCTTACGAGGAAGCCGGGCTGGGGCCGAAGGATCTCAGCCTCGTGGAGTTGCACGACGCCTCGGCGCCGGCCGAACTGATGGCCTATGAGTCGATCGGGCTCTGCGCCAAGGGCGAGGGCGGTGCGTTGGTGGAAAGCGGCGCGACCAGGCTCGGCGGCCGGATTCCGGTCAGCACGTCAGGCGGCCTGCTTCGCAAAGGCCACCCGATCGGCGCCACAGGCATCGCCCAGATCGTCGAGATCACCGAACAGCTCCAAGGCCGCGCCGGCGCTCGCCAGGTCGAGGGCGCAAGGGTCGGCCTTTGCCACAACGGCGGCGGCAGCATCGGCTCCGACGCCGCCGCTCAATGCGTCACCATTCTCACCAGCGGATAGGCAAGTCCCATGCGCACGCTCAATGAAATGGTCCTGGCCGATCTGATCGCGGCGCGGGCGGAATCCCGGCCCGATCTGGACGTGGTGACCTTCGAGGGCGGTGAGACTGGCGCGGACGAGATTCGGACCTACGCGCAGCTCTGGGCCAACGCCAACCGGCTGGCGGCGGGCCTCATCGCGCGCGGCATGAACTACGGCGATCGGTTCGCGATCCTGATCCGCAACCACCCCGAGTTCATCGAGTTGATGATCGCCGCCTCGCTGACGGGGCTGGTGTTCGTGCCCATCGATCCGCGAACCCGCGGCGCCAAGCTCGCCTACACGCTGAACAACTCGGGCTGCCGAGGCGTCGTCTGCGCCGACTATTCGCTGGCCCAGGTTGGCGAGGTGAGGAGCCAGGTTCCCACGCTGGACTGGATCTGGGTGCTCGAAAGCGGCGATGAGCCGGCCGCCGTGGCCGCCGCCGAGGTCGAAGGAGCGCTCAGCCTGGCTGAGATTCTCGACGCCCCGCAAGCCTGGATCGACATGCGCCTGCGCGCGCCCGACGATCCGCTGCAGATCCTCTACACCTCCGGAACCACCGGCGATCCGAAGGGCGTGGTGTTCGGCAACGTCCGCTTCGGAGGCGCGAGCATGCTGTCCCAGATGCTGGGGGTCGGGGCCGACGAGCGGCCCTACACCGGGCTTTCCCTCACCCACGGCAACGCGCAGCTGATGACCCTGGCTTCGGCCCTGCGGCTTGGTCAGCGAGCGGTGTTCAGCCGCAAGTTCACCAAGTCGCGCTTGTGGGACATCACCCGCAAGTACGGCTGCACCTTCTTCAACCTCCTGGGCGGCATGTCGACCGCGCTCTACAGCGAACCGGTCAAAGCCAACGACGCCGACAATCCCGTGCGTTTCGTGCTCAGCGCCGGCATGCCCGCAGCGATCTGGGAGAACTTCGAGCGGCGCTTCAATGTCCAGGTGCTCGAGGCCTACGGCGCCATCGAGGGCGGCATGGCCTTCAAGCCGGCCGGCGTCGGTCCGGTCGGCAGCTTCGGCAAGCCGCCGGCCAATCTCGAGATGAAGGTCGTCGACGACGATGGCAACGAGTGCCCGCCGGGCGTGCAGGGCGAGCTGATCAGCCGGCCGCTCGTAGGCGCTTCGGTGGTCACCTACTTCAACAACCAGGCCGCTTCGGCCCAGAAGACCGCCGGCGGCTGGCTGCGCAGCGGCGATGTCTGCCACCGCGACGCGGAAGGCTGGCTCTACTTCGACTACCGCAAGGGCGGCGGCATCCGCCACAACGGCGATTTCATCAATCCAGGGTTCGTCGAAGCGGCGCTGGCCGAGGACCCACAGATCACTGACGTCTATGTCTATGGCGTCCCATCCGCCAACGGATCGCCCGGCGAGAAGGACGTGGTCGCGGCGATGGTGGTCGACCGGACGAGTTTCGATGCGACCGCGGTCTTCGAGCACTGTCGGCGCAAGCTGGAAGCCAATTTCGTGCCGAGCTTCCTGCAGGTGGTGAACGAGATTCCCAAAACCGCGTCGGAGAAACCGCAGGACCGCTTCCTGATCGAGGCGCTGGGTGCGGCGGACGCGGAGATCTATGCGCTGGAGGGCGCGGTCGCCAAGCGGCTGAAGCCGGGGGGCGCCATCGCCCGCCCGCTGGCGATGGCGAGCTGAGGGAGTGCACCGATGAGCGACGTTCTGGACAAAGACGACATCGAAGATCTCGACGACCTCGAGTGCCCGACAACCGAGACCAAGCACGACCGGACGCTGCGCCGGCGCGTTCACATCCACGATATCGAGCCGGGCGCCGATTGGAACGACGTCGAGCACGCCATCCTGACTCGGCGCAGCATCCGCAAGTTCAAGGGGCGGCAGGTTCCCGCCTTCATGATCCGCCGCATCCTGGAGATGGGCCGCTACGCGCCCTCGCAGGGCAACTGTCAGCCCTGGTCCTTCGTCGTCGTGCGCGACAAGGCGTTGATCGCCGAGATGGAGGCCAGCTGCGTCGCGGCCTGCCAGGGGATGACGAAAGCCATCGACTACACCAACTACCCGCAGGGCTCGCCGGAGCGGGAGGCGATCCTGAAGAACACCCAGGCGATGAACCGCGCCAGCCCCAATTCCTTCCACCCTGTGCCGATGACGGCGATCAAGTCGATCGCCAACGGCCGCTTCGCCGTCTTCCACCACGCGCCGACGGTGATCCTGATCCTGATGGACAAGCGCGGCGTCGGCTCGCCAGAGGTCGACATCGGGGTGGTGGGGACCAACATGGTGCTGGCGGCCCAGAGCATCGGCCTGGGCACCTGCTGGATCGGTTTTTCCAAGCTGCTCAGCCAGAATGCGGCGCTCACCGAGCGGCTGGGCGTGGCCCCGCCGTTCGAAATCGCCGAAGCGATCTCGGTCGGCTACCCGGTCGGCAATCCCACGCAACAGAGCGTCGCCCGCCAGACCCACCAGATCCTCTGGTTGGAAGGCGGCGAGCAGCAGATTCACCACTAGGAGGGCGCGCCATGACCGTCGTGCTGTCGAAAAAGGCCTCCGTGCCGCCCGACCATCTGCCCATCTGGGACGATCCTGAGCAGGCGCTCTACAAGCGCGTGACGATCGAGCTCGACAAGTGCGACGGCTGCAAGCTGTGCGTCGTGGTCTGCCCCGCCAACATCCTCGAACTCTTCGGGCCAAAGGACAATCTGAAGGCGCGCCTCAAGGAGGACGCCACCGGCTGCATGAGCTGCAACAACTGCTACGCCGTCTGTGTCGCCCAGGGGATCTACGCGACCGAGCCCTATGACTTCGCCGGCTACTACGAGCAGAAGCGGATCGGCGACTTCACCCTTCCCCGCAAGTTCTGACGGCGCGGCCCTGCGCGACCTGATCCGGCCGTCAGCTCCAGAGGGGCGATGAGGCCTTCATGAAGCGCAGGTACATCACCATCCACGCCACGTCCTCGCCGGTCTCCGGATCGGCCGCCCAGGCCTGGTACCAGATGTTCTCGGTCTTGGGGCTTTCGCTGAGCGCCAGCACCTTGAAGCGGCCCGTGTAGGGCGTCTCGGCGCGCAGCGGGCCCTTCACCGACTGAAGTTCGATGGCGCCGAAGAGACCAACCGCGGCGCTGGCCAGGCTGAAGAGCTTCTCCTGGTTGGCGCGGAAGAGATGGACGGTGAGCGAGGGCGGCAGGATCGGCTTTTCCTCGCGATATTCGGCCATGGTCTCGGGGATCGTCTCCAGGCGCCGCTCCACCGCCTCGCGGGTGACGTTCAGCGGCACGTCCTTGACCTCGTCGCCGGTCTTGGCCTTGCCCAGGATCCTGAGCGCGCCGGAGTCGGCGGTCGCCTGGCCCTTCAGCCGGTGGACGAGCTCGGAGTCGGGGTCGGATCCGGCGCAGCTGGCGGTGCCTTCGTTGATCAGATCGCCTGCCTCGTTCTCCATCCACAGGCGCGCGTGCGGCGAGCCTGGCCGGGCGAAGGCCTTCACCGCCTCGCCGTGCACCGTCGCCTGGCGGAAATACATCGACATGTTGCCCTTGGCCCACCAGTCCGCGCCGTAGATCTGGGTCAGCAGAGGGACAAACTGGTCCATATGCAGCGAGCCAGCGACCGTCCCGCCCTTGAACCCGAGCTTGGAGGCGGTGGCGTCGTCGTGGATGGAGCCCTTCACCTGCGCGGCGGTGTTGTGCGGGATGCGGAATTGACCGGAGAGGTCGGTGGTTTCAGCTTCCAGGGTCATAGCGTCGTCCTCCTCGCCGCGCGCGCCTCGCCGGGCGCATACCGGGCGTCGCAAAGACGATAGACCGGCGCCGCGACAGGAACAATCGTGGCCGCGGCGATTGGCGGCGGCGTTTGGGCCCTTGCGCTCGATCGCCGACCTATGGTCGGGATAGGCGCATGAGTCCGCCCGGCGAAACGGCTACCAGGCCCGCCACCAAGCGCTATCTGGCCAAGAAGGACCGCCTCGTGGCGGCCGCTGCTCAGGTGCTCAACGAGCGCGGCGTCGACGGCTTCACCTTGGCGCAGGTGGCCGAGCAGGTAGGCGACCATCCCGCCACCCTCGGCTACTACTGGCGCAAGGACACCCTGATCGAGGCTTGCCTGCTGGACGCGGCGGCGAGGATCCAGGCGATGGCCGAGGCCGCCCTGGCGGCGCCTTCGCCGCAGGAACGGATCGGCGGTTTCCTGCGGGCCTTTTTCGATGAGCGTCGGCGCGCCGCGCTAGGCCAGGCGTCGGACCTGGCCGACTTCGCCGAGATCGCCCAGGGCGGGAAGGCGGCGTTCGAGGGCTATGTGGCGATGTTCACGGCGATCGCCCGCCTCTTCAAGGGCGCGCCCCTCGGCGACACCGAGCGGCCGGGCGCGCCCTGGGCCCGGCTGACGATCGAGCAGATCGGCTGGTCGCGGGCCTGGGTCAATCCGAAGGTTCCGGGCGACTTCGACCGCGCGGCGCTGGCGATGACCGATTTCCTCACCCAGGGCCTGCCGTCGAGCGGCCGGGCATGGCCGAAGTACTCCCTGCTCCAACTGACCCCGCCGCCGGCCCCCGCGGATCCGCGCGATGCCTTCCTCGCCGCCGCGACCCATCTGATGAACCGCTACGGCTATCGCGGCGCGTCGGTGGACCGCATCTCCGCCCGGCTCAACCGCACCAAGGGCGCCTTCTACCATCACCATGCCGACAAGGATGAGGTGATCGAGGCCTGCTTCGACCGCACCTTCGCCATCATCGCCGAGGCCCAGAGCCGCGCCGCCGAGGCCGCCAACGGCTGGGAGCGGATCGCCTTCTCCGCCACCTCCCTGGCGATCAGCCACAACTCGCCCACCGGGCTGATGCTGCGCAGCTACGCGCTGGCGAGCCTGCCAAGGCCCATGCGGGCGACCATGACCCGGCGCTTCGCCGAGGCGGCGGATCGGTGCGCCGGCTTCATCGCCGAAGGGGTGGCCGACGGGTCGGTCCGGCCGGTGGACGCCAAGGCCGTCGCCCAGATGGTCATGGCCACCATCAACTCCTCCGCCTACCTCGGCGCCTGGGCCCCGCAGATCAAGCGCGACAATGTGGTGGAGGCCTATGTGCGCCCCGCGCTGATGGGCCTGCTGCGCTGACGCCGTTTGTCTGAGGGGGCGGCCATGCGGGTCCGGGTGGCGCGAGAAGCGGACGCCGCGGCGTTTCGCGAGATCTACGCCCCGATCGTCGAGACCACCGCCATCTCCTTCGAGCTGACGCCGCCCAGCGTCGAGGAGATGCGATCCAGGATCGCCGCCACGCTCCGAACCCATCCGTGGCTCGCCGCCGAGCGCGACGGCGAGGTGATCGGCTACGCCTACGCGGGGCCGCATCAGGCCAGGGCCGCCTACCGGTGGTCGGTGAACGTCACGGTCTACGTGCAGGCGGCCATGCACCGCACCGGCGCCGGGCGTGCGCTCTACGCGAGGCTCCTGCAGCTCCTTGAGCAGCAGCGGTTCCATTCAGCGTTCGCCGGCGTCGCCCTGCCCAACCCCGCCAGCGTCGGCCTGCACGAGATGATGGGGTTCGAGCCGCTGGGCGTCTATCGGGAGGTCGGCTTCAAGCTGAACCAGTGGTGGGACGTCGGCTGGTGGCGGCGGGCCTTGTCCTACGGCCCGCCGTCCGCCGAGCCCATTCCTTTTGCGGCGCTGAACGTGCAGTGATGCGCGCTCGGATCAGCCGAGGAACCTCACATGGCCAAGGCCGAGAACCTGATCGAAACCCTGGCGCTGGAGCGGATCGAGGTGAACCTCTTCCGCGGGACGGCGCCGGCCAACCAGGG
The DNA here is from genome assembly GCA_044445785.1 of Caulobacterales bacterium. Classification (GTDB taxonomy): domain Bacteria; phylum Pseudomonadota; class Alphaproteobacteria; order Caulobacterales; family Caulobacteraceae; genus Acaudatibacter. The sequence continues at coordinate 180,301 of JBIOEF010000001.1, read as the reverse complement.
CCCGCGGATCTTCGGCGGCCACGTGATCGCCCAGGCGCTGCTGGCGGCCTATCGGACGGTCGAGGCGCGAACCTGCCACTCGATCCACTGCTACTTCCTGCGCCCGGGCGATCCCTCCGTGCCGATCCTCTACGACGTTGACCGCGCCCGTGACGGCCGCACCTTCGTCGCCCGCCGGGTGACGGCGATCCAGCACGGCGAGCAGATCTTCAACCTCGCCGGTTCGTTCCAGATCCCGGAGGAGGGGCTGGAGCACCAGGACCCGATGCCGGAGACGCCGTCACCGGACGAGCTCGCCGACGAACAGGACCTGCGCAAGACGCTCATGGCCAAGCTGCCGCCGCTGATGCGTCAGATGGTCGAGCGCCCCCGCCCGATCGAGATGCGGCCGGTCAGCCCGCAGGATTTCATGGCCACCCAGCCGCTGCCGCCGTTCCAGAACATCTGGATGCGCGCCGCCGCGCCGATCGGCGATGACGTGGCCATGAACCAGGCGGTCATCGCCTACGCGTCCGACATGAGCTTCCTTTCCACCGCCATGCGTCCGCACGGCATGGGCTGGCAGACGCCCGGCCTGCAGACCGCCAGCATCGACCACGCCATCTGGTTCCACCGGCGCTCCAGCTTCAACGACTGGCACCTCTACGCCCAGAAGAGCCCGTCGGCGTCCGGCTCGCGGGGCTTCAACCTTGGCGAAATCTACAGTCGCGACGGACGCCTGGTGGCCTCGACCGCGCAGGAAGGCCTGATGCGCTACCGCCCGCCGCTGGAGGCCTGACGTGGCTGCGCCGGTCATCGCGGTGATCTCCGTCGGTGACATGGGCCGCGGCGTCGCCGTGCGTCTCAAGGAGGGCGGGGCGCGGGTGATCTCGTGCCTGGAGGGTCGCAGCGAAGCCACCAAGGCGCGCGCCAGCTCGGCCGGCGTCGAGCTGATCGCCGAGCCGGCCGAGATGGTCCGCCAGGCCGACATCGTCCTCTCGATTGTCCCGCCCGGCGCGGCGGTGGAGCTGGCGCAGCGGATCGGCGCGCTGATCGCGGGCGCCCAGGTCCGGCCGACCTACATCGACTGCAACGCCATCTCTGCGGCCACCATGCGCCAGGTGGGCGACATCATCGCCAGGGCCGGCGCCGAAGCCGGCGACGTCGGCATCATCGGCGGGCCGCCGGACAAGGCCCGGGCGACCAAGTTCTATGCCGCCGGTCCGCGCCTGCCGGCGTTCCAGGTGTTGAAGGCCCTGGGCCTCGACGTTCGCTGGATCGGCGGCGAGCTTGGCCAGGCTTCGGCGCTGAAGATGGGCTATGGCGGTTTCACCAAGGGGCTGCAGGCGCTGGCGACCGCGCTGATGGTCTCCGCCCGCCGCGCCGGCGTCGCCGAGGCCCTGGAAGCGGAGTTGGCCGACAGCCAGGCGGGCTTGCTGGCCATGCTCGACCGCTCGCTCCCCGGCATGCCGGCCAAGGCTTACCGCTGGGTGGCGGAGATGGAGGAGGGCGCCGCCAGCCTGCGCGAGGCCGGCCTCCCGCCAGACCTCTTCGAGGGCGCCGCGCGGCTCTACGAGGCCATCGCCGACACCGCCACCGCCCGCGCCGCGCCCATCGGCGCCCGCGTGGAGCTGACCCGGAGCGCGCTGATGGACGCGCTCGCGCGGGAGCTGAGGACGCTGGAACTGAAGAGTTGACCTAACGCAACGCGCCGCTCTACGGCGTGGACCTGGAAGCCCTCCAGCGGTGAAGCGCGCCGGCGATTGTCAGCCGCCGTTCCAGCTATCCTTGGACGTATGGCCACCCTTGCCGCTATGGCCGCCGGCGCCCTTGCCGGTGTGGCCGCCGCCGGTCTGGCCGCCGCCTTTGGAACCCTGCTCCAGCGCGGAAACGCGGCGCTCCAGCTCCTGGACCTGGCCTTGCAGGCGGTAGAAGTCGGCCTGGCTGACGCCGCCGCTACCGCCGCCCGCGCCGCCGCCGCCGGCGGCGCCCTTGCCGGAAGTGTGGCCGCCGCCGTGGTTCTTGGTGAACTCAGCGGCGGAGCCCGAAGTCACCGACCCGGCGATGGCGATAGTCGCCAGCGTCGCGATCGCGATCGTACGAAGTGTTTTCATGGGTGTCTCTTCTCCGAAATGCCTGGACGCCGTGGCGCCACGCTAAGGGCTATTGAGGTTTGCCGCCCTCGGCGCCGGGCTGTTTGATGCCCCTGTCGCGCTCCCAGCCTTCGTTTTGCGGGCGCGGGTGGCGGGCGAGACAGCGGGCGTGGGCCTGGCGACCGTGGACCTGGATGCAGGGATCGGGCGGCTCGCAATGGCCGCCGGCGAGGGCCGTGGGCGGGCACAGGCCCGGCGGCAGTGGCTGGGGGTTGAGCGCCAAAGCCGAAACCGGCGCCGCCAGGCCCGCCAGCGCCGCAAGGGCGATCAGGGCGTTACGCATGATTTCCTCCGTGTCTGTTGCACATCCTCGCCCGTTGGGGGAGACGTGCAACCTTGAACGATGTTAGCTGAACGCCGGGCGATGCTCACGCTTCAGCGACCGTTCATGGCGGCCGCAGGGATGGGCCGCGACGGAAGTCCATCCGCAATCGCGTGCAACACGCCGCAGCCACGCTTAATCTAAGCGTCAGGCTGGATCTGGCAAATCAGGGAGCAAACCCATGAAGCAGTTGATTGGTCTGGCCGGCGCGGTGGCGCTGGCGTTGGTGCTTGGGGGTCGGCCGACGCGGCCCGCCATCATCCCAAGCCGCCGCAGCATTGCCATCACCACAGTGCGGCCCTCGAGGCGTGATCGTCCACCACCCCCGCCGGTACTAAGACGCCTCACCGCCGCCTCATCGCTGTCATAGGCCTGACCGCGGCGGTCACCGCGCTCGCCGCGGGCTGCGCCAAACCGCCGGCGCACGCCGCGCCTGCGGTCGTCGCGCCGGGCGGGGCGCCGCGGGACGTCGCCCTGGCGATCAGCAATCCGGACGAGTACGCGTGGCGGCTCTTCTTCTACGTCACCCGCCAGGCGGAACCTGGGACGGCGGGCCTCGCCGATCCAAACCGGTCCCTCGGCCAATATGATCCGGACAGGCCCGTGGTCTTCGAGACCTGGGCTCTGGTCTCCGGCGTCCGAGCCACCCAGGCGGGGAGCGAGGTGTTTCGTCCCGACGGCGCCGATCCCGGCGACTGGTCGCGCCTCGTCCGCGCCGGACCGCCGCCGAAGATCCTGGGCGCCAGCCTCAGCGCGCCGACCGAGGACCCCACCACCGAGATCCGGATGAACCAGGCGGCCTACGAGTTCGTCCGCGCCCGGTCGCTCTACAACCTGGACGGGGTTCGAGCCGCGTTCGCAGAGGGCGTGGCGCACAACGGGATCAGCCCGCTCGACTTTCCGGCCGGCGCGCAGGAGGTCAAGGCACGCTGGCAGGACCTGGGCCCCGCGCCGCCGGCGAGCAAGCTCGCTCGCTACCACTGGCGACGGATCGGCGGCCACTATTGGGTGCTGACCGGCTTCCACATCGCCACCAAGGACCTGCCCAACTGGTTCTGGGCCGACTTCGAGCACGTGGATTCACCCTCCCAGCCCACTGAGCCCTTCGTCGATTCCACCACCCGCACCGACCATGGCTCGAGCGCGCCAGCCAAGGGCCGCATGGAGGGCGAACGGCGCGAGTTGATCGGGACCAAGTGGGCTTTCTACCGGCTGCGCGGCACCCAGACCGGCTTCACCGATGCAAGGGGCAATCCCACCCACATGGCCAGCACGCTGATCGAAGCCGGCTTCGAGCACACCTCGTGCATGAGCTGTCACGCGAGGGCGACGGTGCGGTTCGCTGGGCTAAGGCTCACCCACCTTTCGACCGAACCGGCCAATTTCGACGTAGACGGACGGCCGCCGCATATTCCCGACACGGCGAACACCGACCTCGGCCCGCCACGGCCATCGCTGTTCGCCGCCCGACCGCCCTATGTGCAGACCGATTTCGTCTGGTCCATCGCCTTGCGCGCCAAGCCCAGGCCGGCGGCGGCTACTTCCCCGGCGCGACCAAGATCTTGATCTGGCTCTTGTCCGTCTGTAGACGGACGAAAGCGTCCGGCGTTTCATCGAGGCCAACGACGCCGGTGACGATCTCCGGATAGTGCGTTCGCCCTTCAGCCAGGTTAGTGAGCGAGGCGGCGAATTCCTCACCGGTGTATCCGAGCACGAACCTGAGCTCGATCTCCTTGGTGATGAAGAGCAGCGGCTCGTAGCGGTCGGTCTCCATGCAGACGCCGGCGACGACGATGCGCGTCCCGGCGGGCGCCGCCTCGGCCAGGGACTGGACGACGCCGGGCGTGCCGACACACTCGAAGATCAGCGCGCGCTTGGTCGTCTGGCCCATGGCCGCCGCCATCATCGCCTCGCCTCTGGTCGCCGGCACGCCGAACTCGGCCCAGGACGCATGCGGCGAGACCTGCGCCGGATCGACGATCCGGTCTGCGCCCATCCGCTCGGCCGCCGCGCGGCGCACGGCGGAGAAGTCGGCGGCGACCACCGGACCCAGTCCCCGCAGCTTCAGCGCGGCGATCACCGCCTGGCCCACCGGCCCGCAGCCGATGACCATGAAGACGTGTTCGGGACCGGGCGCGCCCATGGCGACCGCATGCTCGCCGACCGCCAGCGGCTCGGTCAGCGCCGCGTGCTCGGGCGCAAGTCCGTTGGGCACGGCGATCATCGCCGCTTCCGAGAGCAGCATCTCCTGGGCGAAGCCGCCCGGGATGCGGCTGGAGTAGCCGATCGATTCGAAGCCGGCCTCGGTGATCAGGCCAGGAACGGAGACCACCCTTTGGCCGGCCTTGAAGGCGCCGGACGCCTCCAGCACCTCGCAACAGAACTCGTGGCCGAACACGGTGTCCGCGCCCTTCCTCATCTGGCTGATGCCGCCGTGGCGTTCGGTGAGCTCGATCATGTGGTCGTAGTGGTCGAGCGCGTGCAGGTCCGAGCCGCAGATGCCGCAGACCAGGGTCTTGACCAGCACCTGACCCGGCCCCGGCGTGGGGACCGGCATCTCGTCCACGACCAGCTCGCCGTTTCGCCGGATGACCGCGCGCATGGGACTACTCCGCCGCTTCGGGTTTCTTCTTGGTGTCGAGGCCCATCATCGCGGCGATCATCGGGTTGATGTTCTCCGCGCCCTTTTCCTGGGCGTGCTGCATGATCCGCGCGCCCACCGCCATCCGCGCCTGGGAAGTGAAGTCGTCCTTGTTGGCCTTCACCCAGGCCATGGAGGCCTCGCGGTTGTCGTTCAGGTTCTGGAACTTCGGCGCCACGTAGCGGGCGAAGAGCTCGTAGGAGTGCTTGGTGGCGGCCCACTCAGCCCAGTTGTGGGCCATGAACAGGAACGCGCCGAAGCCGCCTGACTGGTCGACCAGCGCCTGGATCTTCGCCGCCGCGTCGTCGGGCGTTCCCACGACCGCCATGGGCATGGAGAGGAACGCCTCCACCGGATCGCCGACCCCCTCCGGCACGATCGGCAGATTGGCGATCTCACGGAAGTAGAACAGCCACTTCTCCAGGCCAAAGCGCACGTCGGCCATGGCCTTTTCCTTGGTCTCGGCGATGTGCATCGGCCCGACCAGGCGCCAGGCCGAGCGGTCCATCAGCTTGCCATTGTCCTTGGCCAGTTCCTCGGCGATCGCCCAGTTGGAGGCCAGCGCATTGAAGCCGCCGTCCGAGGTGGCGCCCAGAGAGAGAAGGCCCACGCCGTGCCGGCCAGCGGCCCTGGCCCCAGTGGGCGAAACCTGGCTCGCCACCGCGATCTCCACGCTGGGCCGCGAGTAGGGCGTCATCTGCAGGCGCGCCTTGTTGAGCTCGAACCAGTCGCTCTTGTGGGTCACTTCTTCGCCGCGCAGCAGGCGGATGATGACGTCCAGCGCCTCGTCCATCATGTCGCGCTGCTTGGCGATCGGGATCCCCATCAGGTAGGCGTCCGACGAGAGCGCGCCTGGACCGACGCCGAACATCACCCGCCCGCGGGTCATGTGGTCCAGCTGGTTGATCCGGTCGGCCAGCATGAAGGGGTGATGGTAGGGGAGGGACGAGACGCCGGTGCCCAGCCGGATGTTCTTGGTCCGCTCGGCGGCGGCGGCGATGAACACCTCCGGGCTGGCGATGATCTCATAGGCGGCCGAGTGGTGCTCGCCGATCCAGGCCTCGTCATAGCCCAGCTGGTCCATCCATTGGACCAGCTCCAGGTCGCGGTGCATGGCCAACGTCGGGTTCTCGTCGATGGGATGGAAGGGCGCGATGAAGGCGCCGAAGCGAAGTCTGGGTCCGAGCATGTTCCCCACCTTAAACAGTTGTTCGGATCGACCCTAATGCGCCGGGTCGCAGCGCACCAGCGTGACCCTCCGTCAACCGCGCGCGACTCTTGGCCCGGACCCACGCAAGAATGTGATCGCCGCGGCCCAGCGCCGCGGCGCGAGACCCCGGTCCGGTTAAGCATCCGGCAAGGGCTCGGCGCGCGTAATGCGTGCATGGACTCCCTGACGGATCCGGCGAAGTTCAAGCAGCGGGAACTGGTGGTTCGCGTCGCCACCCTGGAGCTGCTGGTGGCCGATCTGATTCACCTGGTGCGGCAATTGGCGCCAGAGGCCGTCGAGGCCGTGGCCGCGGAGGCGGCGCACGACCTGGAAAACCAGATCGGCCATGGCATGCCCGACGGTCTGGAGCACCAGCGCTTCCGCCTCCAGCAGGTGCTGGACAGCCGCGCACGCAACCTCGGGCGCAAGCGCTTCTCCTCCCGCTTCGCCACCCAGCGGTTCTCCTCCACCGACTAGGCCGCCTAAGACCCCATGGTCGCCGGCCAGAGACAGTGCTATGCTGCGCTGCAACATCGCCGCAGGACTGCGCCGCGCGGCCGTCGGAGAAGGAGCGAGATCATGGCATGGATTGATAGTTTCCCGAGCGCAACGGCGGTCGGTGAGCAAACGGAACGCGCGTGGCGGCTGCCCATGGGCGCGGCCTCGCCGCTGTGGTTCGCTTACGGCGCCGCAGCAAGCGCCGGCGTGGCGTTCTGGTGGATGACCAGCTGGACCCGTGCGGTGAATTTCGAAGCCCTGACGGCGCCGCCCGCCAAGGCGCCGCCAGCCGCGCCGGTCCCGATCGAGATTGTCGCCGAGCCCACCGTCGCGCCGGCCGCCGACATCGCCGAACCCGCGCCGGCGCCCAGCGTCAAGGAACCGGCGCCGGTCGCGGCGGCGCCTGACGATCTCACCCGGCTGAGCGGCATCGGCCCGAAGCTCTCGGTGGCGCTCGCGGCCCGCGGGGTCACCGCATTCGCGCAGATCGCCGCCTGGACCGACGACGACCTGGCGGAGGTCGACAAGGCGCTCTCGCTCAAGGGCCGGGCCGTGCGCGAAGCCTGGGTCGCCCAGGCCCGGCGGCTGGCGGGCGAGACCGAAGCGCCCAAGCTGATCTGACGCCGCTCACGAAGGGTTCACCCAGGTCGGGTTGAATGACGGATCGCGCGCCCCTTCACGGGTTGGGGCGACGTGAGGTCCCATTGTCCGAAATCGCCCCCGAAGACGCCCACCAGGTCTGGATCACCGCCGAGAAGATCAAGCGCGTCTCCGACCGCCTGGTGGGGCTTGGCCCCTTCAGCGTCGGCCTGGATGGCCTCTTGGCCTGGGTGCCGGTGGCCGGCACGCTCTACAGCCTGGGCGCCGGCGCCTGGCTGCTGGCGGAAGGGGTGAAGGTCCGCGCCGAGGTATGGACCCTGGTCAGGATGGGCTTCTACGTCGGCTTCCGCACGCTGGCCTCGATCGTTCCCCTTGAAGGCTGGCTGGTGGACTTCTTCTTCCGCGGCCACATGATGGCGGCGCACGCGCTGCAGAAGGACATCGCCCGCCGCCACGGAGAGCCCTCTCGCGCGGCGATCGAGGAGGCCCGCCGCCGGCCCTTCGCACCACGGACTCCGCTCGTTCGCCCGATCCGTGCGGTGTGACTGGCGGCTGGCGGTTGAGAGGCTCAGGCGCGTGAGACCACCCGGGGCGAAGGCACGCGCCGGCGCGCCCGGTCGAAGTCCCGCGGGTGGATGAACTCGTGGCGGTACCAGGGTTTGTCGACGGGATCGAAGAGGCCCATGAGCCACTCTTTGACCCGCTTGACCCGCCCCTGACGTTCGGCCGCCGCGCGGTGGCGAAGGTACAGGATCGGGTGGGCCAAGGGTTCCAGATCCAGCATCACCAAGCCGGGCTCGAAGGTCAGGACATAGGTGGGCAGGCTGCAGAGCCCGACGCCGTGCTTGACCGCCTGCAAGGTGGTCGCGCTTGAGTTGCTGACCAGTTGCTGGCCCGCCAACTCAACCGTCGCCGAAGCTTTCGGGTGCCAAGTGCCCTGTTGCTCCCTGTGGCTGGAATGGTGAATCCAACGGTGGTCGGCGGCTTCGGCGAAACTCTTGGGCGTGCCGTAGACGCGAAGGTATTCCGGGGAGGCGAAGAGCGCGTAGTGCGTCGTCGCGATGGGGATCGACACCACGTCGCCCGGAGTCTCTTCGGCCATCGACAATGACAGGTCGGTCTCGCCGTCAAGCGGGCTGGACGGCCAAAGGCCGCAGTCGATTGACAGGCTGATCGTCGGATTGGCCATCTGGAAGGCCGGCAGTTCCGGCACCAGGATGTAGCTCGCGAGCCCGTCCGGCGCGGCCACCCGGACACGCCCAACCAGCGCCTTGTCGCGACCAGCCACGTTCTTGACGATCGACTCGCCAAATCTGGCCATCGAAGCCGCCAGATCGCGGACGTTTTCGCCAGCCTCCGTCAGTACGATGCCCCGGGACGATCGGACGAAGAGCGAGGCGCCCAGGCGGTACTCCAGCTCCTCCATGCGGCGACTGATCGTGGGTTGAGTGATGGCGAGCGCCCGCGCTGCTGCGTTCAGGCTGCCGCTCTCGGCCACCGCCAGGAAAGTCCGCACGTCGTTCCAATCGAGGCGGCGCCAGAGGTCGCCTTCGTCGTTGGCCGATGACTGCATAGCCGCTATGCGCTCTTGCGAGCCCCCTGCTCGCTGCGGAACTTACATGAACCCAGCCAAAAGTCAGTGCTTCAGTATAACTACCGACCGCTAAGCATCACCAAGTCGCGAACCCGCCGCTCGGCGCCTGGAAGCATGCATAACCGGTCTGCAGACTTCGACGAGGCGCATCCCCGGCGGGCGTGATTACGTCCCGGCCATGAGCAACGTCGGGGGCTAGCCGTGCCAATCGCCATCCTAGAGCGACCAAGAACCGCTGGAGTGATCTCGTCCCGGATCGCCGACCTGGCCGCCAGACATGGCCTGTCGGCGGTCACGGACAGCGAATTCCCGCAGGCCAGCGCGATGGCCGCCGAGCTGATGGACCACAAGGTGTCCGAGTGCGATGTCATGCGCGCCGTCCAGGCTATTCAGCCCACCGCTACTCTTGCGTACCGACGCGAGACGGTCATCACTGGATTAGTCGGCGCGCTGATGCTGCGTGAGCCGGCGGTCGACCTCCTGATGCGAGGCGACTTTGACGCGGCCGACGTCGACCTCGACTTGTTGGCGGGCCCTGGCGAAGCGCCGGCGATTGGCTACGGGTGGGGCATCGCCGCATCCACAAAGACCGCCGGCGAGGCCGTCATGGCGTTCGGCGTCGAGCTGATGCAAGGGCCGCTGGCCGAGCTTGGCATGGTCTGTCGCGCGGTGACGCCGGTCGGTCGACACGTCTGCATGACCAGGTTCGGCTATCGCCCGCTGCGACATCCCGACGACGGGATGCTCATCAGGCCAGCCCGGACGAGCGGAGCCCTTCCTTGACCAACCGCATCGAGCTGCCAGAACCCCACACGCCGGTGGATCTGCCCCGGGCGGCCGTCACCGTCTCGGTCGCCCACACGCTCGATGAGCTCATGCAGGCGATCGCCATCCGCTCGGTGGTCTACATGGGAGAGCAGACTTGCCCCTATGCGGAGGAGATCGACGGCAACGATTTCGCCGGGGCGACCCACCTTGTCGCGCGAATTGGACGCGAGCCCGTCGGCGTGGTCCGCCTGCGCTGGTTCTGCGACTTCGCCAAGCTCGAGCGTTTCACCGTGCTTGACGCATACCGCGGCGCCGCCGTCGCGCGGGCGCTGTTGAAGGCGGCCTTCGATCTGGCGGCGCGCAAGGGCTACAGGCGGATCATGGGCCACACCCAGGTGAGACTGGCGCCGGTCCTGATGCGCCTGGGCCGTGTCAGCGTGCGAGCCGACCGGCCGACGTTCACCTTCTCCGACCACGAGTACGTCGAGACCGTGCGCGAACTCGAACCGCCGGCGGACGCAATCAACTTCGACACCGATCCCTTGGTGCTGCTGCGGCCAGAAGGGCAGTGGGATCTGCCGGGCGTGCTCGATCGGTCAAGCGACCGGCCAGCGCTGAATCCCCACTGACGCCATGCTTGTATCGCATTCCGCAAGAACGCCGACGCTGGCGCGCCGATCCAGGCCGTGGCTGGTCTGTCTTGACCTGCAGCGTGAATTTGTCGTGCCCGGCCGGCCACAATACGCGGCCGCCAGCGCTGAAGTCGCCCGAACGTGCGGTCGGTTGCTGGCGCTCGCCCGCGGGGCCGACTGGCGCGTCCTGCACAGCCAGCTTCGCCGCGAGCACGGCGCGTTCTGCCGCAATGACCACTTCGGCGCGCCGATCGAAGGCCTGAGGCCCTTGATCAGCGAGCCGGTCTACCTGCGTCGGGGACTCTCGGCGTTTTCGAACCCCGACTTCGCCGCCGAGCTTGGCGAGGCGCACGGCGAAGACGTCTACCTGATCGGCTTTTCGCTGGCCGACACGTGCCTCGCCACCGCCCTGGCCGCGGTCGACCACGGTCACTCGCTGGTCCTGGTCGAAGACGCTGTCGGCGCGGGCGCTGCAGCCTGGCCGGACGTATCAGCGATCGCCCGCTCGATCCTCAAGCCTTTCGCCCGGCTCGTCTCGAGCGGCGACGTCGAGGCGGACGCCAGGGAGATCGCCTCTTGAGTTCAAACGAAGATCTGCGCGGCCTGGATCGCGCTGAAACGCTGGAGGCCCTGCCCGCCTTGCTCACGCTCGCACGGCAGGCGGTGATCGCCTTCGCGGCCGACGATCCGGAGTGCGATGAGCTGCGGCGACTGCTGGACGCCTGCGTCGTGGGCGCCCATCGTCTGCGGCTCCGGGAACAAATGCGCGCAGACGCGCCGGGCGGGCCGCGATGAGACGCCGATTCGCAACACCCAGTGATTTCAGTAAGCTGAGGCCGCATCTTAAAGTGCTCCTCGACTTGCACTACGCCGCCGAGACGGAGGTGGCGCGGGAAGCGCTCGTCGAGCTGTTCGAGGATGTGTTCCTGGCTACCGCCTGGCACGTCGCCCAGGACCTGCTCGAGAATGGTTGGCAGCCCGGCTTCGCATCGACCACGCCGCCAGCGGCCCGCCGGCATCTGAAGCTGGTGGTGGGCGAGCCCGAAAGTTAGGCGGCTAACGCCGCCGCTCGGCGCTCACGCTGACGGCTCCTGACCATAGCCCAGGCGCTGGCTCAGCTCGTCCAGGATGGCGATCGCCGCGTCGGCGATGACCGCGCCCGGCGGGAAGATCAGCGCCGCGCCGGCGTCCTTCAGGGCCCGAATGTCGCCCGGTGGGATCACCCCGCCGACCACGACCATGATGTCGCCGCGGCCAAGGCGCTCCAGTTCCGTCTTCAGCTCCGGGATCAGCGTGAGGTGGCCGGCCGCCAGCGAACTGGCGCCGATGACATGCGCACGGCTCTCCACCGCGCGCTTGGCGGTCTCGGCCGGCGTGGCGAAGAGCGGGCCGACGCCGACCTCGAAGCCCAGATCGTCGAAGCCCGAGGCGACCACCTTCTGGCCGCGGTCGTGCCCGTCCTGGCCCATCTTGGCGACGAGGATCGAGGGTGGCCGGCCGTCGGCCTCGGCGAAAGCGGCGATCATCATCCTCGCCCGGCTGATCGCCGCGCCATTGCCCGCCTCGGCGGCGTAGACCCCGCGCACCAGCTCGGTCTTGGCCTCGTGCCGGCCGAAGGCTCTTTCCAGCGCCAGGCTGATCTCGCCGACCGTGGCCTTGGCCCTGGCGGCGTCGACGGAAAGCTCGAGCAGGTTGCCGCCGCCGCGCGCGCCGTTGGTGAGGGCGTTGAGGCGCCGTTCCACCTCGGCGCCGTCGCGCGCGGCCTTCAGCGTCTTCAGCTTCTCGAGCTGCTGGCGCAGCACCTCGGAGTTGTCGACCTTGAGTATGGGAATGTCGTCGGCCTCGTCCGACAGGAACCGGTTCACGCCCACCAGGATCTGCCGGCCGCTGTCGATCCTGGCCTGCGTGCGGGCGGCCGCCTCCTCGATCCGGCGCTTGGGCAAGCCCTCTCCGATCGCCTTGGCCATGCCGCCCAGGGCTTCCACCTCGGCGATGTGGGCGAGCGCGCGATCGGCGAGATCCTGGGTCAGTCGCTCGACGTAGTAGCTGCCGCCCCAGGGATCGATCACCCGGGTGACGCCGGCCTCCATCTGCAGGAAGAGCTGGGTGTTGCGGCTGATGCGGGCGGAGAAGTCGGTGGGCAGCGCCAGGGCTTCGTCCAGCGAATTGGTGTGCAGGCTCTGGGTCTGGCCGCCGACCGCCGCCATGGCCTCGACGGCGGTGCGCGCGACGTTGTTGAACACGTCCTGGGCGGCGAGGCTCCAGCCGCTGGTCTGGGTGTGGGCGCGCAGCGCCAGCGAGCGCGGGTCCCGCGGCGCGAACTTTTCGCGCATCAGGCGGGCCCAGAGCAGCCGCGCGGCCCGCTGCTTGGCCACCTCCATGAAGTAGTTCATCCCCGCGTTCCAGAAGAACGACAATCGCGGAGCGAAGACGTCCACCGCCATGCCGGCGGCGACGCCCGCGCGGACATATTCGATTCCGTCGGCCAGGGTGTAGGCCAGCTCCAGGTCCAGCGAGGCGCCGGCCTCCTGCATGTGATAGCCGCTGATCGAGATCGAATTGAACTTCGGCATTTCGCGCGAAGTGTATGAAAAAATGTCGGAAACAATCCGCATCGAGGGCTCGGGCGGATAGATGTAGGTGTTGCGGACCAGGAACTCCTTGAGGATGTCGTTCTGGATCGTGCCCGCCAGGGCGGCGTGCGGTACGCCCTGTTCCTCTCCGGCGACGATATAGAGCGCCAGCACCGGCAGGACCGCGCCGTTCATGGTCATCGAGACGGTCATCTTCTCCAGCGGGATGCCAAAGAAGAGGGTGCGCATATCCAGGATCGAGTCGATGGCGACGCCGGCCATGCCCACGTCGCCCTTCACCCGTTCGTTGTCGGAGTCGTAGCCGCGGTGGGTGGCCAGGTCGAAGGCGATCGAAAGGCCCATCTGTCCGGCCGCGAGATTGCGCCGGTAGAAGGCGTTGGATTCCTCGGCGGTGGAGAAGCCCGCATACTGGCGAAGCGTCCACGGATTGGTGGCGTACATCGTCGGGTACGGCCCGCGCACGAAGGGCCCGATCCCGGGATAGCCGCCCGTGAAGTCGAGGCCGGCGATGTCGGCGGCGGCGTAGCGCGGCGAAACGGCGATCGCCTCGGCGGTCTGCCAAGCTTCGGCGGGCAGCGCCGCCTCGGGACCCCGCGTGGCGATCGCGTCGAAATCCAGCCGCGAAAGGTCGGGGAAGGTGGTCACGAGAGCGTCTCCAGCCGGATCGGCGTCAGCGGCGGGCAGCGGCTGTCAGGGCCGGGCAGGCGAGGCGAGGGCGCTTCGCCGGCGGGAATGTCGCCGGCCTCGGCTAGGTCGACCGGGCGGGCGTCGTCGGTTCTGAAGTCGGTGACTCCCAAGACCCTCAGCTCGCGGCTCTCGATACGGCGCGCCAGCTCGGTCCTGGCTTCGTGGGCCTGGCTGGCGATGAACGCGCCTTCCAGGGCGGCGATGACGCCGCCGGCCGCCTCGATCATCTGCAGGCGCTCCCAGGCGGCGCGGGCCAGCTCGTCGGTCAGCGCCTCGACATAGCCGCTGCCGGCGGCCGGATCGATGACACGGCCGAGGTTGGCCTCATCCATCAGCACCAGCTGGGCGTTACGCGCCTGGCGACGGGCGAAGGGGGTGGGAAGGCCCAGCGCGTCGGTGAAGGCGCCCAGCGCCACCGCGTCGGCGCCGCCGACCGCCGCGGCGGCGCCGGCGGCGGTGAGGCGGATCATGTTGGTCCATGGATCGGCCGCCGTCAGCATGCGCGCCGAAGAGCGGGCCTCGATCCGCGCCGGAACCTCGGCGCCGCAGGCGGCGGTGAGCTTGGCCCAGACCAGGCGGGCCGCGCGCAGCTTGGCCACGCCGACGAAGTAGTCGGCGTCGACGGCAAGGCCGAGCACGATCCGCTCGAAGGCCGCCAGCGTCGGCAGCCCCGCGCGAGTCAGGGCCTTGGCGTAGGCGAGCGCGCTGGCCATCGCCAGGGCCAGTTCCAGCGCCTCGCCGCCGCCGGCCTCATGCGCTGCTCGGCCACTGGCGAGAAACAGACCGGCCTTGGGATAGGGCGCGGTCAGCCGCGCGCCGACATTGGCGCAGGCGATCAGGTGCGCGGCCATCGGGCCGGGGCTCGCGCCGGCTTGCGCAAAGGCGCTCACCGGATCCATGTGGAACAGCAGCGGCGCGGCGGGCGCGCCCTTGGCCGCAGCGGCCAGCCAGTCGGCCGCCTTGGCGCCCAGGAAGCCGGCGTCCAGCGCCACCGGGGCCAGGTCGAGCAGCACCCCTTCGAGCACGTCCGCCAGCGCCTCCGCCGAAGCGACCGCCACGCCGGCCTGGCTCCTGGGATCGATCCGCAGCAGCAGGGAGCTGGCGCCGCCGGCGAGGTCCTGCACCGCCTCTGCGTTGGCCGACGCCGGGTGAGGATGGCGGACGATGGCGCGCACGTCCCAGCCGCGTGTCAGACGTGCCGGCAACGGCGGCCGGGCCGCCGGTTCGTAGAGCGGCTGGATGGGCAACCGTTCCAGCGTGCGGCTGGTCAGGCTCTCGAGGGGCGCGCCCTTCAGCGTCCTCTCGACCAGCGTCAGCCAGTCCTCCCGGCTCGCCGGCGGGAAGGCCGCGGAGGGCTCGATCGCCGATGTTTCGCTCAAGGTCATGACCGACCTTGCAGCCCATGCCGTGGGGGGCGTCAAGCCGGTCAACACCGATGAACCCCTGCTGAACGCCGCGTCAGCGATGCCGTTCAGACGGCCGGGCCTAGTCTGCGCGGTGTCGTCACTCCCCGGCGACGCCAAGATAAAGCAAGGACTTAGAGCCATGACCTTCCGTAAACTGCTGATCGCCGCCGCCAGCCTGGCGGTCGTCGCTGGCGGGGCCACCGCCGCTTCGGCCGACACCCCCTGGCAGCAACATCACCCCCGCCGCGAAGAGGTGAACCAGCGCCTGGGCGCGCTCAACCGTTCGATCGGCCAGGAGCGCCGCGAGGGCGACCTCACCGGCTACCAGGCGTTCCGGCTGCACCAGGCCGACAACCGGATCCGGTTCCAGGAACGGCGCTTCGCCAGCTTCGATGGCGGCCACATCACCAGGGGTGAGCAATGGCGGCTGAACCGCGAGGAAAGCCACCTGCGGCGCCACATCCCTGGCTAAACGTCGCAACCCCTTCTCCCCGCCGGCTTTTTGGCGACAATGCCGCACAATTGAGTCGTGCGGGGAGGGGGGACGGCTTTGCGGCTTTCGCGCACTTGTCCGCGCTTTCCGAGACGCCAAGGCCAGACCGGCTGGGGCGAGAACGCAACGGGACGGGCGCGGCCGTCGTTATTCCGCGATACACTGTCAAAGCGCCCATGACCGAACCGCCGCCCGAGAAGGACGAGTCAGATCACCGGGCCGAGACGCGGCGGCGCGTGCTCTTCTCTGGCAAGCTTGTCTATGGTTTCCCGGAGATGTCGCTCGATTGCGCCATCGCTGACATCTCGCGCACCGGCGCGCGCGTGCGGCTTCCCGGGCCCGAACCCCTGATCGATCCCATCTATCTGATCGAGGTGCGCCATGGCCTGGCGTTCAGGGCGCGCGAGGTGTGGCGGCGCGAAAGCCTGGTCGGGCTCTCGTTCACCAACACCTTCAATCTGAACAATCCGAATCAGGAGCTGCCACCGATCGTCCGTCAGCTCTGGCTGGCTCAGGTTCGCTGAGCGCCGCCCGGCGTCACACGTCCAGGGCGTAGCCCGCCGAGCGCACCGTGCGGATCGGGTCGGTTGCTTCGTCGTGGGTGAGCGCGCGGCGCAGACGTCCGATGTGCACGTCGACGGTGCGGGTCTCGACGTAGACGTCAGAGCCCCAGACGGCGTTGAGCAGCTGCTCGCGGGAAAAGACCCGGCCGGGATGCTGCATGAAGTAGTCGAGCAGGCGGAATTCGGTGGGGCCCAGGTGCACGTCCTTGCCGCCGCGCTTCACCCGATGCGCGGACCGATCGATGATGATGTCGCCCTGGCGGACCCGGTCTTCGGCCAGGCCCGGCCGGATGCGACGCAGCACCGCCCGGACGCGGGCGGCCAGCTCGCTCATCATGAACGGCTTGACGATGTAGTCGTCTGCGCCGGTGTCCAGTCCGCGGACCCGATCGGATTCCTCGCCCCTGGCCGTAAGCATGATGATCGGCAGGTTGCGCGTGCCAGAGCGTTGGCGAAGGCGCCGGCAGACCTCGATGCCGGAGACCGTCGGCAGCATCCAGTCCAGCAGGACCAGGTCCGGTTGCTTCTCGTCGATGCGGATCAGCGCTTCCTCGCCATCGGCGCAGAGGTCGACGCGGTAGCCCTCCTTGTCGAGGTTGTAGTGGACGAGGGTGGCCAACGCCTCTTCGTCCTCCACCACCAGGATATAGGGTTGAACTGAATTCACCTTTGCCCCGAGCCCCTTACAGATCTTTCCTAACGCACATCCAGCGAATCGAGCTTGGGACGCTGGTCAGGCAGCTGCTCGCCCGTGATCTCGTAGTGGATGATTTCGGCGATGTTGGTGGCGTGGTCGCCGATCCGCTCGAGGTTCTTGGCCACGAAGAGCAGGTGGGCGCAGGACGCAATCGTCCGTGGATCGCCCATCATGTAGGTCAGGAGCTCGCGGAAGATGCTGTCGTAGTGCTCGTCGACCTCGTTGTCGCGCTGCCAGACAGCCTTGGCGCGGTCGACGTCGCGGGCGGCGAAGGCGTCCAGCACGTCCTTCAGCCGGCCGGAGACCAGCTCGCCCATGCGCTCGATCGACCGGGTCAAGGGCGTGATCGGCTCGGACTCGGCGATCACCACCGCGCGCTTGGCTATGTTCTTGGCCAGGTCCCCGCAGCGTTCCAGGTTCATGCTGATCTTCAGCGCCGCCACGGTGCGCCGCAGGTCGTCCGCCACCGGTTGGCGCAGGGCGATGAGCCGGATCGCCCGCCGCTCGATGTCGATCTCGATCTCGTCCAGCCGCGCGTCGCGGCTGATCACCTGCTGGGCCAAGGTCACGTCGCGCTTGGAAATGGCGCGGACGGAGTCGCTGACCTCCACTTCAGCCAGGCCCCCCATACGCGACAGCTCGGCGCTGAGCGCGTCCAGTTCCTCGTCGTAGGCCCTGACGGTATGCTCCATGGCGCTTCCCCTAACCGAACCGGCCGGTGATGTAGTCGCCGGCGCGCTTGGTGGCCGGCCGGGTGAACATGCTGGCCGTCTCGCCGAACTCCACCAGTTCGCCCAGGTACATGAACCCGGTGTAGTCGCTGACCCGCGCCGCCTGACCCAGATTGTGGGTGACGATGACGATGGTGTAGTCGGCCTTCAGCTGAGTCACCGTCTCCTCCAGCTTGGCGCTGGAGATCGGGTCCAGCGCCGAGGTGGGCTCGTCCAGGAGCAGGATCTCCGGCTTCACAGCGATGCCGCGGGCGACGCAGAGCCGCTGCTGCTGGCCGCCAGAGAGCCCAAGGCCCGAGGCGTGGAGCTGGTCCTTCACCTCGTCCCAAAGGGCGGCGCGGCGCAGGGAATCCTCGACCCGTCCGTCCATCTCCGACTTGGAGAGGCTCTCGTAGAGCCGCACGCCGAAGGCGACGTTGTCATAGATCGACATCGGAAACGGGGTCGGCTTCTGGAACACCATGCCGATGCGCGCGCGCAGCATCGAAAGGTTGACGCCCGGACGCAGGATGTCCTCGCCGTCCAGGGTGATGTGGCCGGTGGCCCGCTGGCCCGGATAGAGGGCGTACATGCGGTTGAAGACCCGCAACAGGGTCGACTTCCCACAGCCCGAGGGCCCGATCAGCGCCGTCACCGAGCGGTTGGCGATCGGGATCGAGACGCCCTTCAGCGCATGGGTCTTGCCATAGAAGAAGTCGAGCTCCTGGACATCGAGCTTGACCTTGTCCTTGTCGATGCGGGCGACCGAGACATCGAAAGTGTCTGGAGCGACGTTGTTCATGAGCGCTTCTGCTCCTGGGCGATCATCCGGGCGATGATCGTCACCGCCAGCACGGCGACCGAGACGATCAAGGCCCCGCTCCAGGCGAGTTTGACCTGGTCGGGGGAGCCCGTCGTGAACTGGAAGATGGCCAGCGGCAGCGCCGACATCTCGTGGTACATGTTCCAGCTGATGAAGTTGTTCCCGAGCGCGGTGAACAACAGCGGCGCGGTCTCCCCACTGATGCGGGCGAAGGCCAAGAGCGCGCCGGTGAGAATGCCGCTGGTCGAAGCGCGCCAGATGATCGTCCGGATCACGGTCCAGAACGGCGTCCCCAGCGCGATGCCCGACTCACGAAGCGAGACCGGCTGCAGCCTCAGCACGTCCTCGGTCGTGCGGGTGATCACCGGAATGGCCAGCAGGGCGAGCGCAATGGCGCCGGCGTAACCCGAGGGGTGGTGGATGGTGTTGGCGACGAGCAGCTGGGCCACCACCACGCCGATCAGAATGGACGGCGCCGACAGCAGCACGTCGTTGAGGAAACGGACCACCACGCCGTAGCGGCCCTCGCCCGAATACTCCGCCAGCCAGGTGCCGGCCATGATGCCGACGATCAGCGCGATCGCCATGGCCAGGGCGCAGATCATGATCGAGCCCAGGATCGCATCGGCCAGACCCTGGCCGGTGGTTTCGGCCTTGGTGAAGAAGTCGAGGCCCAGGCCCCCCGCGCCGTTCTTGACCAGCGTGAAGAGAATCGCCGCCAATGCGAAGATCGCCAGAAGGGTCACCGCGCAGCAGAAGCCGACGAACAACACGTTGACGGCGCGGCGAATGGCGACGCGGGGGCTCGAGACGGCGGCCATCAGGCCCTCACCTGCGTACGCAGCATCAACCGGGCGAGCGCCAGGACCGTGAAGGTGATCAGGAAGAGGATCAGGCCCAGCGCGATCAGCGAGGCGGCGTAGATCGGATCGTGCGCCTCGGAGAATTCGCTGGCGATGGTCGAGGCGATGGTCGAGCCGGAATCGAACAGGCTCTTGGGGAAGCCATGGGCGTTGCCGATGATGAAGGTGACGGCCATGGTTTCGCCGAGCGCGCGGCCCAACCCCAGCATCACCGCGCCGATCGCGCCGCGCCGCACGTAGGGCAGCGTCACCGTCGTCACCACCTCGAAGGTCGTGGCGCCCAGGCCATAGGCGCTCTCGCGCACCTGGGCGGGGACGGTCAGCAAGAGTTCGCGCAAGGTGGCGGCGGTGAACGGCAGGATCATGATCGCCAGGATGATCGACGCGGCCAGGATGCCGTAGCCGTCCGGCACGCCCTGGGTGATGACATCGAGGAAGGAGCCTGGCGAGTTCGCCGCCAGCGCCTGCACCGGCGCCTCGACGTGCGCCGCGAAGGCTGGGGCGAACACCAGATACCCCCACATGCCGTAGACGATCGACGGAATTCCGGCCAGCAGCTCCACCGCCGTCCCGATCGGCCGACGCAGCACCTGCGGGCAGAACTCCACCAGGAAGAAGGCGACGCCGCCGGCGACAGGCAGTGAGAACAAGAGGGCCAGGCCCGCGGTGATCAGCGTCCCAACGATCGGGCCCGCCCCGCCATAGATGTTCTTAACCGGGTCCCAGGTCGAGGAGGTGAAGAAGTTGAGGCCGAAGGTCTGGAACGCCGGCCAGCCGTAGAAGGTCAACACCACCAGGACGCCGCCCAGCGCCGCCAGCACCGTGGTCGCCGCAGCAAAGCAGGCGTACTCGAACCAGACATCCAGACCCGCGCCCTTGGGCGCGGATCGCCGCCGGGCGGGCGCCGCTGGGTTGGCGGAAGGGGTCGTCGCGGTGTCGGTCATCGTCATCCCGATCGGCGGCTGACTAGCACGGCGGCCAAGGGCGCGACAGCGGCCCGACGACGGCGGCGCGATCGCCGCCGTCGTCGGGCTGAAGCCGGGCGATCAATAGACGGGCTTGCCGTCCGGTCCCTGAATGCCCGACCACGACTTGCGAATCAGCGCTTTCACGGACGCGGGCAGCGGCACGAAGTCGAGACTCGCCGCCTGAGCGTCGCCGTTCTTGTAGGCCCAATCGAAGAACGCCAGCACCTCGTGGCCGGTCTGGGCGTTGGTCTGCTTCTTGTGCATCAGGATGAACGTCGCCCCGGAGATCGGCCAGGCGGTCGGCGCCGGCTGATCCAACAGCAGCAGAAAGAAGCCGGGGGCCGCGTTCCAGTTGGCGCCCGCGGCGGCTGCGGCGAAGGCGGGCGCGGTGGGGTTCACCCAATGGCCGGCCTTGTTCTTCATGATCGCGTAGGTCAGGTGGTTCTGCACCGCGAACCAGTACTCGACATAGCCGATCGCCCCGACGGTGGCGGCGGTGGCGGCGGAGACGCCGTCGTTGCCCTTGCCGCCGACGCCGACTGGCCAGTTAACCGATTCGCCGGCGCCGACGCTCGACTTCCAGGCGGCGCCCTGGCCGCTGAGGTAGCTGGTGAAGAGGAAGCTGGTGCCGGACCCGTCGGCGCGGTGGACCACCGTGATCTTCTCATGGGGCAGCTTCAGACCCGGGTTCAGGGCGGTGATATGCGGGTCGTCCCAGAACACAATCATGCCGCGATAAATGTCGCACAACACCGGCCCGGTGAGCTTCAGGGCGCCCGGCGCCACCCCCGGCAGATTGACCACCGGCACGACCCCGCCGATCACCGTCGGGAACTGCACCAGCCCGTTAGCCTCAAGGTCGGCCGGCGTGAGGGGCTTGTCAGAGGCGCCGAAGTCAACCGTGCTCGCCTCGATCTGCTTGATGCCGGCCCCTGAGCCGATTCCCTGATAGTTCACCTGGTTGCCGGTCGCCTTGTAGGTGTCGGCCCACTTCAGATAGATCGGCTTGGGGAACGTGGCCCCCGCGCCGGTGATGTCGGCCGCCATGGCCACCGTGCAGGCCGCCGCGACCACCGCGCCGGCGATCCCAGCGACGATTTTCTTCAACATGGTTTTCTCCTGGATAGAGCGCCCCGTCCATGTCGCTCCTGGGCCACCGTGTAGCGACGGTGGTTATCGGTTTTGTGACAGTGACGCGGGCGAGGTGCGTCATCCAACTGTCACGCAACTGTCGGCCAGCCGTCACACGCCGGCGGTATGAGGGCCCTGATCGGATTCGCCAGTCTTGAGCCTTCCAAAGGCCCCCTGGCGGTCGAACGAGAGGGGACTTCAACAATGACAAACCGTACCTCGCTGCTCGGCGGGGCCGCGCTCGGCGTGCTGCTGGCCGTCGCCCTGGCTTCCAACGCGGACGCGAAACCCAAGCATCGCGCGCATCATCCGGCGGCCGCCGCGAACTCCGAGGTCAAGAGCGAGATCGCGGAACTGAAGACGGAGGTCCAATCGCTGGAGGCCTGGCGCGAGCAGGAGACGTCCGAGCGTCAGACCGAGCATCGACAGGACCAGCAACAGCTGGCGCAGGTCCAGGGCCAGCTCGCCGACTCCGAAGCGCGGGAGCAGAAAGCCGAAGCTCAGGCCCAGAACGAGATTGCGACCATCCCGGGCGAGGTCAAGACCGAGGTCGCCAAGGCCGCGCCGAAGCCCGGCTGGTGGGCGAACACCCAGGTCAGCGGCCGGATGTACTACGACCTGACCAACATCAACGAGGCCAGCAGCATCGGCAACGCCGGGCTCAATCTGGGCAGCGCGTCCAGTTCATCCGTGCCGATCGCCAGCGGCAACAAGGGCCACAGCCCCGACGGCACCAACTTCGACATCAAGCGCTTCTATGTCTCGGTCGATCACCAGTTCAACAGCATGTTCTCTGGCGATATCACCACCGACTTCACCTACGACTACGCCACCGGCGCCACCCAGCTCTACCTCAAGAAGGCCTATCTGCAGGCGAAGATCGCCGACGGCCTGATCATCCGCGCCGGCGCGGCCGACATGCCCTGGATCCCGTTCGACGAGGACGTCTATGGCTACCGCTACGTCGAGAACACCCTCATCGACCGCACCAAGTTCGGCACCTCGGCGGACTGGGGCGTGCACGCGCTGGGCAAGTTCCCGCTGAGCATGGACCTGAGCGTCAGCTACGACGTCGCGGTGATCAACGGCATGGGCTACAAGACGCCCGGCTTCATCGCGGGAGCGAACCGGTCCCAAGGGATCGATTTCGAAGGCCGCGTGAATGTGAACTACAAGGGCTTCGTCGCCGCGATCGGCGGATACAACGGCAAGCTCGGTCAGGACTACAGCGGCGGCGCCACGGTCTTCCACAACGCCGAGCGCTTCGACGCCCTGATCGCCTACCAGGACAAGTGGTTCAAGCTGGGCGGCGAATACATGTGGGCCAATGCCGACGTGAGCTCGAGCCAGGTGACCGCCGTCACCGCCGACAATTCCGACGCCTACGAGATCTTCGGCAACATCAACTTCACGCCGCAGATTTCCATCTTCGGCCGCTATGACTGGGTGCACCCGAAAGAGACCACCCTGCCGGCCCTGGTGAACACCTACTACAACATCGGCATTTCCTACGAGCCGGTGAAGGTGGTGGACTTCGCCTTGGTCTATAAGCACGACCAGATCGACCACGGCGCCTTCGCCACGCAGAACTTCGCGACGCTGGCTGGCAGCCCGCACGCCAACTACGACGAAGTGGGCGTCTGGGGCCAGTTCCGCTGGTAGGCGCCTCTCGAAGGATCGGTCCACGCGCAGACACGTGAACCGATCCTTCGGCCGGGGTCTCGCTTTCCCCGATGGTCGGCATCCTCCCCCGCCGTCCATCCAACTTGCCGCCCGGCTGAGCCAGCTCCCCGGGCGGTCTTTGCGAGTGGACGTCGGCTGAAAGCCTGGACGCGGTGGCCGGCGCCGGGTTCAAGGGACGGATGAGCGCGATCCGTTTCGGTCCCGACGATCCGCGTCCGGCGCTGGCCGCCCTGGTGTTCGGGGCGCTGGTCATCGCCACGACGCCGATCCTGGTGCGGCTGGCCGCGTGCGGTCCGGCCGCGGCGGGGTTCTGGCGGCTGACCTTCGCCGCACCGCTGTTGATGGCGATGGCCCTGCGCAGCGACGCAGGCGGCCACTGGGGGTGGCCGAGCCGCGCCATGCTGCTGGCGGGGCTGGCCTTCGCCCTCGACCTCGGCTGCTGGCACTACGGCATCCGCTACACCAGCGTCGCCAACGCCACGGTGCTGCCGAACCTGACGCCCGTGCTGGTCACCCTGGTCGGATGGTGGGTGTTCAAGGAGCGGCCGCGGGCGGTCTTCCTCATTGGCCTGGCGGCCGCGATCGGCGGGGCGGTGTTGATGGCGGAGGCGGGAACGACGACCCGGCCAGGCCCCTGGCCGCATCTGGGCGACGCGCTCTCCGCCTCGACCGCGGTCTGGTACGGCCTCTACTTCCTGGCGGTGCGCAGCGCCCGGCGGACCACCTCCACCACCCGGGTCATGCTCTGGTCCAGCCTGGTGGGCGCGCCGCTGCTCTTGATTACGGCGCTTCTCCTGCGTGAACCGATCCTGCCGGCGACGGCGGCCGGCTGGGCGGCTTCGGCGGGACTTGGGCTCGCGCATGTGTTCGGCCAGGGCTCGATCGCCTGGGCGCTCGGGCGCCTGCCGGCCTCGCGCGCGTCGCTGGTGGTGCTGGTACAGCCGGTGGCCGCGGCGGCGCTGGGCTACATCGTCTTCAGCGAGGCGCTGACGCCCCTGCAGGCGGCCGGCGCCGCGGTGGCCCTTTTCGGCGTGGTCATCGCCCAGCGCGGCGAGGCGGTGGTCAGTCAGCCAGCGCCCGCGCAATGATCGCCTCGACCACCTCGGCCTTAGCGTTGGCGTAGTGCTGGACGTGGCGCCAGGTCCGCGCCGCCAGCGCCCGCTTGGTTTCTTCGTAGAGCCGCAGCTCCTCGGGGTGTTTGCGACAGCGGTCGCGGAAGCCGACCATCCGCGCGATCTCCCGCGAGCCGACGGTGAAGACGTGCAGGTTCACGTTCGGCTGCTCGCCCTTCATCACCCGGTGCTGTTCCCAGTCCGGCTCGCGCAAGTGCAGTGTGTAGCCCTGCGCGGTGAGCGCCGGCGCGTAGGCGTCCTCGTCGGCTGAGTTGTCGACCGCCAGCAGGATGTCGAGGATCGGCTTGGCGGAGAGGCCCGGGATCGAGGTGGATCCGACATGCTCCAGCACCCTGGCGTCATCGCCCAGCGCCGCGCGGATCTTCGCCGCCTCGGCCTCGTACTGCGCCGGCCAGTCCGGGTTGTAGGGCGCCAGGTAGATCTGCGCGTTCAGCGGCGTCACCGTGCCGCTGACGCGCAGCGCCGCCAGTTCATTGTCGGAATCAGGTTGGGTCGTCATCGTCCGCTACCGCCCCGACAGGCTCACCTCGGCGCCTTCGCAGTCGAGGATCCGCGAGAGCATCGTCCCGTGCTCGTCCACCGGCGGGGCGCTGAAGGTCAAGCCCTCGGCGCTGCGGCGCTCGTAGAGTCCCGGCAGATCTGGGGCGCTGAAGCCGAGCTGGACGGTGCCGGCCGGGTTGCGCTCGGAGGCCGGGTGCAGGGCCAGCGTCACCGCGCCGGTGTCGAACTCGCTCCAAAACGGGGTGGCGAACTTCAGTGTGAGGCCAAAGGTGTCGCGGTAGAAGGCCACCGCCTTGTCCATGTCGGATACGAACTTGATGGCGTAGCTGAAGCTGGCTTGCATGGCGCGGCGCCCCGTCTGTCGTTTCGCTCCGGCCAACCTAGCACATCGCCTGGCCGGCAGGGACCGGCGGCTGCGTCACCTTCGCCATTGCATCCGCGCGACAGATTGGTAGTTAGGTAACCTAACTATATCAAAATCCGAGACCATGGACGACGCCGCCGAACTTTCCAACAAGGACGTAACCGCGCTCGCCGACGCGCTGCGGCCGGCTCTGCTGCGCGCGTCCAGGGCCCTGCGGCGCGAGGCGCAGAGGGCAGGGGTCTCGGCGCTCGACGCCCAGCTGCTGGGCGCGGTGAAGAAGAACCCGGGGATCGGCGTCTCCACCCTGGCTGACCGCGAGCAGATGACCCGGGCGTCCATGAGCGGCCACGTCAAGCGGTTGACCGCGGCGGGTTGGATCGGCCGCAGCGCCGCGGCGCAGGAGGATCGCCGGCGCTCGGGGCTCGAACTCACGGCCCGCGGCGTCAAGGCGCTGGAAGCGATCCGCCGGCGACGCAACGACTGGCTGGCCGCACGGCTCGCACGCCTCTCGCCCAGCGCGCGCGCGGCCCTGGCGGCGGCGGCCGAGCCGCTGATGCGCCTGGCCGAGGACCGCTGATGGCCGAGCTGGCGCTCCGCGGCGATCTGGAGGAACGGCGCGAGGCGGAAGCCGAAGCCGCCGCTGCGATCGTCGGCGAGCCGGTGGCCGAGCCCGGCGCGCTCGACGCCGAGGTCAAGCCGTTCTCCAGTCTGGTGCCGGCGATCATCGGCTCGGCGATGCTGATGCAGACGCTGAACGCCACGGTGCTCTCCAACGCCCTGCCGACCATGGCCCGCTCGCTGCATGAGGATCCGGTCCACCTCAACACCGCCATCACCTTCTACCTGCTGGCCTCGGCGATCTTCCTGCCGATCAGCGGCTGGGCGGCCGACCGGTTCGGCGCCAAGCGCATCTTCCTCATCGCCATCGGTCTCTACGCCATCGCCTGCGCCGCCTGCGGCTTCGCCCAGAACCTGCCTGAGCTCTTGATGGCGCGGTTCTGCCAGGGCGCGGCCGGAGCGATGATGGGACCGGTGGGGCGCCTGGTGCTGCTGCGCTCGACGCCCAAGCACGACCTGGTGCGCGCCATGTCGGTGCTGACCATGCCCTCGCTCCTGGGACCGGTGCTCGGCCCGCCCATCGGCGGCTTCATCGTCACCTACGGTTCCTGGCGCTGGATCTTCTTCCTCAACCTGCCGATCGCGGTCCTGGGCATCTTCCTGGTCAGTCGGTTCATCGCCGACGTGCGCGAGGAGGACACTGCGCCACTGGACTGGACCGGGCTCTTCCTCACCGGCATCGGCATGGCCGGCGTCGTCTATGGTTTCGAGAACCTGGGACGCAGCGTCTACCCGCCGCTGGTGGTGGCCGCCATGCTGGGCGGCGGCCTCGTCTGTCTCGCCATCTACGCCTGGCACGCGGCCAGGACGCCCTTCGCCATCCTCGACCTGAAGCTCCTGAAGGTGCGGACCTTCTACGCCTCGGTGGTGGGCGGCGCCTTCATGCGCATGGGGATGGGCGCGACGCCGTTCCTGCTGGCCCTCTTGCTGCAAGTGGCTTTCGGGCTCTCGGCGCTGCAGGCCGGACTGATGACGTTCGCCAGCGCCGCAGCCGCCCTGGTGATGAAGACCTGCGCCCCGCCGATCCTGGCCTATTTTGGCTTCAAGCGGACGCTCAGCGTCAATGCAGTGATCGTGGGCGTGCTCTTCATGGCCTACGCGCTCTTTTCGAAGACGACGCCGCACTGGCTGATCTACGCTGTGCTGCTGGCCGGCGGCTTCTTCCGCTCTCTGCAGTTCACCTCCCTGAACGGTCTTGCTTTCGCCGATATCGACCAGCCGCAGATGAGCCGCGCCTCGACCATGTCGACCATGGGCCAGCAGCTGGCCCAGAGCATCGGCATCGGCCTGGCCGCCACCCTGCTGCATCTCTTCCAGGTGCGGGCGCACACTGGTGGGCTGACGGCGGCGACCATCGCCCCCTCGTTCGTGATCGTCGGCGTCGTGACCCTGATCTCGGCGCTGTTCTTCATCACCCTGCCAACCAACGCCGGCTCGGAACTGCACGGCGCGCCCAGACGGGTCAGGGCCTAGGGCTGCAACCCTTCCCAACCGCAGACAGATTGTCGCGTGCGGCGAAAGGCGCCGCATCCGGACGGCCCCCGCAAGGCTAAGGTCCAGCTGAACCTGACTTGCCAACGGCGGCCCAGGGGCTGCGTGCAATGTCAGGGCGGGAAGTCCGGACGGCGTGCACACCTACCGAGTCCTGATCGAGGGTAAGAGCGGCGCGACGCTGTCGGAGGCGCACCTCACCGTGCGCGACGTCGACCGCGCGCAGGAACTCGCCGTGGGCCTCTTGGCGCGCGACCTGACCGCCGAGGCGGTGGATATCTTCGAGGGCGGCCGGCGCCTGGCGCGCATCACCCGCGCCGATCCCAAGCAAGCCTAGGCTATAGTCGTCCGGTCGTGCGTTGCGACGGGTTGGCGGGGTGAGCTGATGAGCGACTGGTGGCGCGGCGCGGTGGTCTATCAGATCTACCCGCGCAGCTTTCTCGACACCGATGGCGACGGGGTCGGCGACCTGGCCGGCGTGGCCGAGAAACTCGACTACGTCGCGGCGCTGGGCGTCGATGCGATCTGGCTCTCGCCGTTCTTCTCCTCACCGATGAAGGACTTCGGCTACGACGTCAGCGACTACCGGGCCGTCGATCCGCTGTTCGGGACGCTGGCCGACTTCGACGCCCTGCTCGTCGCGGCCCACGCCCGCGGCCTCAAGGTGATCATCGACCAGGTCTGGTCGCACACGTCCGACCAGCATGCCTGGTTCCAGGAGAGCGCTGCTTCCAGGGAAGGTCCGAAGTCCGACTGGTACGTCTGGGCCGATCCGAAGCCGGACGGGACGCCGCCCAACAACTGGCTGGCCGTGTTCGGCGGCCCTTCCTGGACCTGGAGCCCGCGCCGGCGGCAGTACTACCTGCATAATTTCCTCGTCGAGCAACCCGACCTCAACTTCTGGAACCTTGGGGTCCAGGACGCGATCCTGGACGTCGCCCGGTTCTGGCTGGAGCGCGGGGTGGACGGCTTTCGCCTCGACGTCATCAACCTCATCGTTCACGACCGCGAGCTGCGCGATAATCCGCCCAGGGAGCTGAGGTCCCGGCCCGCAACCGCCACGGCCATGCAGTGGCACCTCTACGACCGCAGCCGCCCCGAGGCCCTGGATTTCGTCCAGCGGCTGCGCGCCCTGATGGACAGCTATGAGGCAAGGATGACCGTGGGCGAGGTGGTCGATGATCCGCCGCTGCCTCGCCAGCAGGAGTACACCGCCCCGCCCGATCGTCTGCATACGGCCTATAGCTTCTATCTCCTGGGGACGCGGGCGGCGACGCCGCAGCTTTTCGCCGAGGCGCTGATCGCCTGGGCGGCCGCGCCGGGCTGGCCCTCCTGGTCGCTCGGCAACCACGACGTGCCGAGGTTCCCCTCGCGCCTGGGCCACGATGACCCCCGGCTCACGAAGGTGTTGATGGCGGCGCTGCTGGCGCTGCGCGGGACGATCTTCCTCTACCAGGGCGACGAACTGGGCCTGCCGCAGGCCAAGGTGCCGTTCGAGCGGCTGCGCGATCCTTTCGATATCGCCAGCTATGCCGGCGAGGCCGGTCGTGACGGCGCCCGCACGCCGATGCCCTGGCGGGCCGAGGCGCCGATGGCCGGCTTCTCGTCCGCCGCCGAGACTTGGCTCCC
The DNA here is from genome assembly GCA_044445785.1 of Caulobacterales bacterium. Classification (GTDB taxonomy): domain Bacteria; phylum Pseudomonadota; class Alphaproteobacteria; order Caulobacterales; family Caulobacteraceae; genus Acaudatibacter. Next base: position 151,550 of record JBIOEF010000001.1, on the reverse strand, counting down.
CATCGACGCCGCGCACCTGCCCCTTGCCGCTGATCGCCAGGAGGCCGATCCGGGCTCGATGCTGGCCCTGACCCGCGCCCTCATCGCCGCCCGCCGCGCCTCGCCCGCCCTGCGGACCGGCGAGGCCCTGGTGCTGCCGGCGCCGGCGGGCGTGCTGGCCTTCGAGCGGCGGCTCGGCGATGAGCGGGTCGTCTGCGTCTTCGAGCTGGCCGGAAGCACCGCGCGCTACGAGGCGACGGGCGTAGCGGCCGGCCAGACTCTGTCGCTCGTGGGCGGCGCCAAGGTCGTTGGAGACGGGATCGACCTGCCGCCCTTTGCGGGCGCGTTGATCCGTCTCTGAGGTCTGCGCCGGCTCTTGGGCGTTCTGACTGATCCCTGATAAGCTACCTCGCCGGCCAGACGCGCTGGCCGAGAGGAAGAGCCCATGGACGCCCGCCTGCGCTACAGCCGCGAAGAACTGCTCGAAAGCCACGCCTACGCCCGCCCGCACGAGGCCGCGGGTTACCGGCTGCACGGCGGGTTCATGGCCGACGGAACCTATGTCTCGCCCAGGACCAAGGTGCGCTGGCCGGCTGTGCGCGCCTGGCAGGCGGCGCTGGAAGCGCGGGGTTGGCCGATCATCGACTGCACCAGCCAGCTTCTCAAGTACGGGTCCTACCCGAACGAGGCGCAGCAGAAGCTGCTGCTCAGGGAAGGCTTTGGCCAGACGCTCTGGAACTCGCTCTCGATCACCGGGATCATCGAGGCGCGGGGCAAGGCGCTGTGCAACGTCACCGCGCCGGACCTGCAGAAACTCATCGCCGAGGACATTGGCGACACCGCCCTGGCGCACCTCAACGCGGGCCTGCTCTTCGCCCATGGCGCCGACGAGGGCGGCGATCCGGGCGATCCGGGCAAGGGCGCCCACGACGCCATGTGGTTCGCCGCCCGCGACCTTCTCTTCGGCAAGGACGCCTACCCCGTTCCCGTGCCGCCCGAGAGCATCGCCAGGCCCGACAGCGGCAGCCGGCTTATGCCCGCGATCTCGGAGCCCTATGAGCAGCTCTTCAGCTTCCTGATGAATGTCCTGATGATCGAGGTGCGCGCCGAGTCCTTCTTCGGCTTCTGCATGCGCCTGATGCGCGATTCGGAGAATTTCGCCGACCGCCGCGCCGACGCCGAACTCGCCGCCACCCTGGTCGAGCGCATCCGCACCGACGAGGCGATCCACGTCGGCTATCTGGCGACGACGGTCTCGGAGCTGCGCAGCTTTACTCTCAACCGCGTCGGCGGCGGGACCATCGCCGGCAAGGACGTAGTCGATCCGGTGTGGGCCAAGATGGTCGACTGGCATGGGCGCGAGGAGCGGGAGCTGGCCATTCCGCGCACGCGCGCCGCGATCGAGGCGCAGGTGCTGGAGGCCAGGGGCGAGGCTGGCCGCGCCCTCCTCGCCAGGTTCGACGCGCTGGGCGCTGAACGCGTCGCGGCCTGACCTGTCCTAGCCGGGTCCGCTCAGCGCGGCGTTGTACATCCGCCACGCCAGATCGGCGGCGCCCAGGATGGCGAGGGCGATCAGGACGATGAAGACCATGTTGGTCAGGGATCGGCGGCTCTGCTCGGCCATGGCTATCTCCTTTTGGCGCCGCTCAACGGCAGCGCCAGCTCGCGCGCGAATGCGCCCTCTTGCGACTCTGCCGACCGTGCGATCATAGGAGTTCATAGAGAGGGCAGGGTGGCATGGTCAAACATTGGACGATGGCTTTGGCGTCGCTCAGCCTGGTCCTGATCGGCGCGACGGCGAGAGCGGCCGCAAATGACCTGGAAATCTACATCGGCGCGGACCTCTACACCCAGTGCTCGGCGGGGCCCGCGGACGCCGACTTCCAGACGCGCCAAGCACGCTGCTTCGGCTATGTGATCGGGGTCAGCGACGCCTTGCAGGCCCAGCAGGGCCGCGGCGGCGCGGCGAGCGTCTGCTATCCGACGACGATCGCGACGGCGCAGGTGGTGGCGGGCGTCAGCGCCTTCCTCGAGGCGCACCCGGAAAAGCGCCAGTTTTCCGCCCAGGATCTCGTGTCAGAGGCCCTCGCGGCCGCCTTTCCCTGCAAGTGAACCGCGCGCCGACGCCAAGGGCGCTCTTCCTCGCCTTCCTGGCCATCGCCCTTTCCGGTTTCGGCGGCGTGCTGCCCTTCGCCCGGCGCAGCCTCGTCGACCGGCGGGGCTGGCTGACCGCCGAAGACTTCAATGAGACGCTCTCGTTCTGCCAGAGCCTGCCTGGACCCAACGTGGTCAACCTCTCGATCGTGGTCGGCGCGCGCGCCAGCGGCTGGCGCGGCTCGTTGGCGGCGCTGGCGGGGCTGATCGGCGCGCCGGTGGCGATCGTGATCACGCTGGGCGCGCTCTACGGCCAGTTCGGTTCGGCGCCCCAGGCGCAAGGGGCGATCACGGGCCTCGGCGCCGCGGCCGCGGGGCTGGTGGCGGCCACCGCCGCGCGGATGGCCGAGCCACTGGTCCGCCGCCGCCTGTTGCTGGCCGCGCCCTTCATCCTCGCCGCTTTCATCGCCGTCGGACCGCTGAGATTGCCGCTGCCCTATGTGATGCTGGTGCTGGCGCCGATCAGCATCGGCCTCGCCTGGAGCCGGCCGTCATGAAGCCGGCGTGGGACGTACTTGGGACCATCGCCACCCAGTTCACCATCCTTTCGCTGCTGGCGTTCGGCGGGGCCAACGCGGTGCTGCCCGAGATCCATCGCCAGTCGGTGGAGATCCACCACTGGATGACCGACAAGGATTTCGCCGCCCTCTTCGCCATCGCCCAGGCCGCGCCCGGCCCCAATTTCCTGGTCGCCACCCTGGTCGGCTGGAAGGCCGCGGGGCTGGCCGGCGCGCTGCTGGCCACGGCGGCGATGTGCGGGCCTTCGTGCCTACTGACCTTCTGGGTGGTGAAGGTCTGGGATCGCCATCGCGAGGCGCCCTGGAGGGTGGCGATCGCCGCGGGCCTGGCGCCGGTGACAGTGGGCCTGATCTTCTCCAGCGCCTACGTGCTGGTGCGCGCGGCCGACAAGGGCTGGCGCCTGGCCGCGGTGACCGCGGCCAGCGGCGCGGTCGCATACTTCACCAAGCTCAACCCGCTCTGGTGCCTGGCGGCGGCCGCGGCGCTGGGCGTCGCCGGCGCCTTCAACTGACGGGGGCGGGATCGGCGGCCGGCGCCGGCTGAACCTCAAGCGTCACGGGATCGGGCGCTGGATCAGGCGCCGGCGCCGGTGGGACGGCGGAGGCGGCCGCCGCGGCTCGCGCCGACCGCCTCTGGCCGCGCACGCCAAGGAAGATCAGCACGAGCAGCGTCACGCCGAGCACGCCGGCGGTCAGCATCAGCCAGCGAAGCGTCCAGGTTTCCTGGTCGGCCAGCGCCTGCAACTGCGCCTGGGACTTGGCCAGCTGAACCCGCAGCGTGGCCGTCGCCGCTTCGTCGATGCCGAGCCGGTCCTCCAGCGCCTGGGCGGCGGCGGTGGTGCAGGCTGTGTTAACCAGGGTCGCGCTGACCTGTGCGTCGCGAAGGAACTTGGCCAGCTCCGAGGCGCGCGTGGCGACGAACTGACCCTGGGGCGCGGTGATCTCGCCGGTGTCGCTGAGCTGAGCGCCCGCGCCCCAGGTGTTGACGCCGATCACCCGGCCGCAGGCGTCGATCAGCGGCCCGCCCGAGTTGCCAGGATTGATCGGCGCGGTGTGGAAGATGGTGTCGATCTGCTGCCCGCCCGGCGCCACGGCGGAGAAGAGGGCGATGGAGCCAGGCGTCACATAGGGTTCCTGGGGCTTGAGGATCTCGGTCAGCGGCAGGTTGCGCACTTCGTCGGTGACGCCGGGATAGCCGAGGGCGTGGACGGTGGCGTCCTTGCCCGGCAGGAACGTGGCGATGGTCAGCGGCGGCGAAGCCAGCTGCGGCGCGTCCAGCAGGGCGAGGTCCGCCTCGGCCCAGGTCTGGCTGATGCTCACCGGCTCGGAGGCGCCGCCAGCGTCTCGGTCCGGGATCACGAACACCTCGACCTTGTCGGCCAGAGGCGCGCCCTGGACCACGTGGTGGTTGGTCACCACCTTGCCGGGCGACACGACGAAGCCGCTGCCGGTCTCCAGCGCGATCGGGTTCCCCAGCTGGTCGAGCGAGACGGTGACAACACGGACCACCGAACGTTCGGCCTGGCGCAATGCGTCGGGCGCCTGCGTCTGGGCGCGGGCGATCGGCGCCGGCGCGAGCAGCAAGGCGAGGCACAAGGCGAACGCGCCTAGCCGCACAAAGCTCAAAACACCCGGCATGAGACGCGCGACCTCGCTCCTGATCTGCGACCCGTGAGCCTAGCATCATCGGCGCAGCGAAAAAAACGCACCGGTCGCGCCGGATCGGCCCATCTGGCTCGTTATAGTCCATAGAGGGTAGGGCTTGGACGGGTGAGCCTCGACAATTCGCGCGCGAACCGCTTCTTGGGCGGTCTGAAGCCATTGGGCGGCGGGAATCTGGTCCCCGCGGCCGCGATCGCGAGCGCCTTGTCGAGCCTGATGTCATCGACCGTCGAAGAAACCCGGGGAAGCTTCGCCAGAGTGCTGCGCGAGCCGCGCCGCGCGCTCCTGTGGGCGCTGTTCTTGGTCGCCTACGCACTGCTCGACCGATTGAGCCAGCTATTCTTGCCCAGTGTCGGGGCGCTCACCCCGTGGGATCTCGCGGGCGGCCTGGCCCTCGGATTCCTGCTTCTGGAAGGCCCAGGCGCCGCGGTGCTGGTCGCGTTGGCCGACTTCGCCGACGACTTCCTGGTCCCAGGCGCCCGGCCGCCGACCCATGACCTGATCCTGGCGGCGATCGGCGGCGCCGCCAGCTATGCCCTGGCCGCCGCCTGGCTTCGCGGCGAGAAATCGGTGCGCCTCACCAACCAGCGCGATCTCGTGCGCCTGGCGCTCGCGGCCGCCGCGGCCACCCTGGCGCACGTCAGCCTCGACGTCGAACTTCTCGGGCACTGGAGTCTGGCGGGTGGCCGCAGCTGGCCGGCGGAACTCGGCTCGGCCTGGACCGGCGCGTTCGTCGGCGCCCTGGTCGTCGCGCCGCTGTTCATGCTGCCAGCCATGAACATCAAGCGTCTCAGGGCCGGCGCCGCTCTCGAGGCGGCTCTGGTGGCGGCCTCCCTCGTCGCTGCGTTGTCGCTGACCTTTCCTGGTCTCACGGATGATCGGTTCCGCTATTTCTATATCCTGTTCCTGCCCCAGGTCTGGGTGGCTGTGCGCTACGGGGTTCAAGGCGCTGTCCTGGGCAATCTCTTTGTCCAGATCGGTCTGATGAGCTTTTTCATCGTCGGGTCTGGCCCGCGCGAGATGATCTTCGCCTATCAGTTCCGGTTCCTCGCCCTGGCCTCTACCATCCTCTTTCTCGGCGTGGCGGTGACCGAAAGGCGCGGCTTCGAGACGGCGCTGCGGCAGCGCCAGGAAGAGATGGCCCGGGTCTCGCGCCTGTCGCTCGCCGGCGAGATGGCCGCCGCGCTCGCCCATCAGCTCAACCAGCCGCTGATGGCCGCGATGGCTTTCACGCGCTCGGCGCAACGCCTGCTGCGCAAGCCGGGCGAGGCCGATACGGAAGGCGCAAGCCAGGCGATGGACGAGGCGGTCGCGCAAGCTGAGCGGGCGGCGGCGATCGTGCGGTCGTTGCGAGAGTTCATCGGCCGCTCGGCCACGGCGTCGTCGGCGGTCTCATTTGCGGCCCTGGTCCGCGAGGCGGTCCAGCTTGTCGAACCCGACTGCGCGCTGGCGGGCGTCAGGATCGCGACCGCGATCGACCAGCAATTGCCAAAGGTCCAAGCTGACGCGGTGCAGGTGCAGCAGGTGCTGATCAACCTCATCCACAATGCGATCGATTCGCTCGCTGACACCTCTGGGCCACGCCAGATCACCATCGAGGGCCGGCTCTCCCCGGACGGCGAGATGGAGGCCGAGGTTCGCGACACCGGACCCGGTGTCGCGCCGCTCCTCGAGCCGCGGCTTTTCGAACCCTTCGCGACGGCCAAGACGCGCGGCATGGGCCTGGGCCTTACGGTCTGTCGCGGGCTCATCGAAGCCCATGGCGGCCGGTTGTGGTTGGCGGAGAACCGGCCCGGCCGCTGCGCCTTTCGGTTCACCTTGCCGCTGGCGAAGACCCGCGGCCGGCAGGGCGGCGCGGGCGGATGAGCTCGGGGATCTTGCACATCGTCGACGATGATCCGGCCATCGGCCGCGCGCTGGTGATGCTCGCCAGCTCGGCTGGGCTGACGGCGGTCGCCCACACCAGCGCCGCGGCTTTTCTGGCGGTGTTCGATCCCGAAAGCGCCGGCTGCGTGGTCACCGACGCGCGCATGCCGGGGATGAGCGGACTGGAGCTGCTGCGCGCGCTCAGGGACCGCGGGGCCGGCGTCCCAGTGATCGTCGTGACCGGTCATGGGGCGGTCAGCATGGCGGTCGAGGCGCTGAAAGGCGGCGCCGCCGACTTCATCGAAAAGCCCTTCGACGACGACATTTTCCTGGCCAGCGTCCGCTCCGCCCTGGCGGCCGCCGAGCGAACCGCAGTTTCCCGCCAGGCGCGCGCTTCGCTGGCGGCCAAGGCGGCGCAGCTCTCGGCGCGCGAGCGCGAGGTGATGGACCTCATCGTCGAGGGACTCTCAAGCCCGGCCATCGCCCAGCGTCTGGAGATCAGCGTACGCACCGTGGAGAGCCATCGCGCGCGGGTGATGGAGAAGATGGGCGCCCAGGGACTGGCCGACCTGGTGCGCCAGTCGATCCGCTTGCAGCAGACCGACTAGGTCTTGGCGTCCAGCCCGAGCGGCTTGAACAGCGTCCGCAGCCGTTCGGCGAAGGGGCGCCAGCGGCCGATCGAGTGCTCATAGAGCGGCTGGCGCACCTGGACCATGCTGGAGGTCTTCACCGGTCGCGTGGCTTCCCAGAAGCGGAGAGTCTGCTCGTCCCACTCCAGATCGCAGTGCTGCAAGATCCGTCGCAGCTCCGCTTCGGGATCGGCGACCAGGCGCTCGTAGCGCACCTCCAGCATCTGTCCGCGCGGCAGGGCCGAACGCCAATGGGCCATCAGATCCTGATAGGCGCGAAAGAACCGACCAAGCTCGCCGATGTCATAGGCGTACTCATGCCGCTCCGAGAACAGCAGCGACCAGCACGAAAACAGCTGGTCGCGCTGATCGCGCTGGCAATGGATGATCTTGGCGTTCGGCAGACAGATGCTGATCAGACCCAGGTGCTCGAAGTTCGGCAGCCATTTGTCGGTGGTGCGGGAATGGCCGTTGAGCCGGGAGGGCAGACTGCTCAGATAGGCCTGCCCGATCGTCGAGCAGTCCATCTGGTTCATGCTGACGCCCCAATCGGGGTAACGGGAACCGCCAAGGCCCCGTGAGTTTTCGACCAGCGGCCCCAGGACGTCGATCTCGCCGGCGCCGTGCACCTCGGGATGCGCGCTCAGCATCTGCTCGACCAGGGTGGAACCGGAGCGGGGCATGCCGACGATGAAGATCGGCCGATTGGAGGGCGCCCCGGCGCCGGCGAGCTTGTCCAGCAGGGCTGCGTTGAACACCTCGGCCGTCCGCCGGAACCGCGATTCCACCTCGCCGACGTCATACTCGAACATGCTGCGCTTGACCGCGTTCGCGCGCTCGTAGGCGCGAGCCGAGGCGTCGATGTCACCCAGGTCCTCGTGCGCCTTGGCCAGCGCGAACAGCACCTGCGCCTGTTCCAGGGGCGGCAAGTCGGCCGCGCGATCGGCCAGATCACTGGCCGCGTCCAGCAACCACCGGGCCTGCGCCGAGCCGTCGTTCATGCGCGACGTGCGCACCAGGGTGTAGAGCACCTCGTTGGAATGGACGTCGAGCTCCAGGGTCTTCAGCAGCCGCTCGCGGCCAGCCGCCACATCGCCCAGGAACAGCAGCGCGACCCCTAGGTCGCGGTGGTGTTGCGCGACGTCCGGCGCGCGGTCGGCGGCGGCCTGCAGGAAGGGCAGGGCTTCGGAAAGCCGGTCCTGTTCCGCCAGCAGCGCACCGAGGTAGTGCGTCGCGGCGGCATGCTGAGGATCGGCCTCCAGCGCCGAGCGCGCCGAGCGTTCGGCCTCCGGCCACTTGTTGAGATTGCGAAACGCCTGCGCCAGGCCCAGGTGCGCGTCCGCCTGTTGCGGCAGCAAGGCCGTCGCCTGTTCGAATTCAGCTTTGGCGGCCGGAAAGTCATGCTGCGCCAGCCGCTGATTCCCGGCCTCGCAATAGGCCTGCGCTTGCTCACGCCGGCTGAGGGATCGGTTCATACTGTCCACCACCAGGGAGCTGACCGGCTCCCTCCGAAGCTCAGGGTCCCCCAACCCTCCTTCGACCTAAGTTCGACCGTCCACCTGTGTAAATCCGGATAACTACCGATCCGTCACCAAACCGGGGTACTGGCGTGCGCAGGTCAGTTGGAACACTCTAGGGGACATCCGTGGCCCTTTCAGGAGCGTCCCCCTTGGACACCGCCACCGCCGAACTGGCCTTCCTCGACGTCGCCAAGCCCCTGGAGGAGCGTGTCGAGGACCTCGTTGGACGGCTGACGCTTGAAGAGAAGGTGCGCCTCATGGCCGGCGCGGCGTCTTTCACCCTGGAAGGCGTCGAGCGGCTGGGGGCGCCGAAAATCCGGGTCACGGATGGGCCTACCGGCGTGCGCTCCAACGAAGGCGAGCCGGCGACCGTCTTTCCCGTCGGCGTGGCCATGGCCTCGACCTGGAATCCGGAGCTTACGCGCGAAGTCGCCGCCGCGATCGGTCGCGAGGCCCTGGCGCTGGGCAACCGGGTCGTGCTCGCGCCCACCATCAACATCGTCCGCACGCCCGTGTGGGGTCGCAATTTCGAGACCATGTCGGAAGACCCGTTCCTGGCCGGGACGCTGGGCGGCGCCTACGTCGAAGGTCTGCAGAGCGAGGGCGTCGGTGCTTCGCTGAAGCACTACGCGGCCAACAACCAGGAAGCCAACCGCATGACCGTCAGCGTCGAGGCCGACGAGCGGACTCTGCGAGAAATCTACCTGGCGGCGTTCGAGATGGTGGTGAAGAGCGCCAATCCGTGGACCGTCATGGCCTCCTACAACAAGGTCGACGGGATCTACGCCACCGAGAACCGCAAGCTGATGGTCGACATCCTGAAGGACGAGTGGGGCTACGACGGCGTGGTCGTCTCCGACTGGGGCGCCGTCCACGCCACCGCCGCGGCGGCCAATGGCGGAACCGATCTGGAGATGCCAGGCCCGCCGCGCTGGTTCGGCGACAAGCTGGTCGCCGCCGTTCGCGCTGGCGAGGTCCCCGAGCGCCAGATCGATGACGCCGCGCGGCGGATGTGCCGGCTGATCCTGCGCACCGGCGCTCTGGATGGGAAGCCCGCGCCCAAGGGCGAGCTCCGCACCGCGCGCCATCGCCAGATCGCCGAGCGCGCCGCGGCCGAGGCGGTGGTGCTGCTGAAGAACGACGACGATCTGCTGCCCCTGGCCGCCGGCAAGCTGAAGACCGTGGCGGTGGTCGGCCCCAACGCCGCCGCTCGCCGGATCCAGGGCGGCGGGTCCTCGCAAGTCCGCACCGACCGGCAGGTCTCGATCCTGACCGCCTTGCGCGATCGCCTGGCGGGCAGGGCCGAAGTGTTGCACGCCGACGGCGGGGACAGCGAGCCGGTCCCGCCCGCCGCCAGGCCGGCCATGTTCAGCCCCCAGGAAGGGCGCGGCGAGGCCGGGGTCACCTGCGAATATTTCACCGCCCGCGGCTTTGATGAGGCGCCGGTGCAAACCCGCGTGGAGCGCCAGCTGGCCAAGCTGGTCAGCCACAACCTGGGCGTCGGCCAGGTCCCGCCCTATGGCGCGCTGCGGTGGAGCGGCTGGTTCTGGCCCGAGCGCGACGGGCGCCACGAGATCTCCGTGCGCGGCCCTGGCGAGAAGCGCGTCTGGCTGGACGGCGCGCCACTGATCGACGCCGCCACGCCCTCCGTCTTGGACCAGCTCGACGTCGGTGGCGGCCACGTACCGCGTCAGACGGCGGTAGTGGAACTGGCGGCCGGCCGGGGCTACCCGATCCGCGTCGAATATCTGCGCGCGCTGCCGTCGCGCGAGGAACAGGTGAGTGGCGGCGACGACTCACCCCGGCTCTCCTGGGAGTACGTCAGCGTCGGCGTGCGCCAGCCGATGGGTTCAATCGAGGAGGCCGCGGCGCTGGCCGCCGGCTGCGACGCGGCGGTGGTGGTGATCGGCTCGGCCTCGATCAGCGAGGGCGAGGGCTACGACCGCGAGAGCCTGGATCTGCCGGGCGACCAGAATGCGCTGGTCGAGGCGGTGCTGGCCGCCAATCCCCGCACCGTCGTCGTGCTCACCAACGGCGCGCCCTATGTGCTGCCCTGGATCGAGCATGCGCCGGCCGTGCTCGAGGCCTGGCTCGGCGGCGAGGCCGGACCGGACGCCGTCGCCCGCATCCTGCTGGGCGAAGCCGAGCCCTCCGGCCGGCTGCCGGTGACCTTCCCCAAGCGCCTGGAGGATAGTCCCGCCCATGCGCACTATCCCGGCGGCGAGACCGCGGTCTATGGCGAGGGCCTGTTTGTCGGCTATCGGCATTTCGATCGGTCGAACGAGCCGCCGCTGTTCGCCTTCGGCTACGGCCTCACCTACACGCGCTTCCGCTACGAGACCCTGGAGGCGCCTGAAACGGTCAAGACCGGCGCGCCGGTCAAGGTCAGCTTCACCCTGAAGAACATCGGCCAGCGGCCTGGAAAGGAGACCGCGCAGCTCTATGTGCGCCCGCGCGGCCCATCTCTGGATCGCCCGGTGAAGGAGCTGAAGGGGTTCGCCAAAGTCGCGCTGGAGCCTGGCCAGAGCAAGCGGGTGACCATTGCGCTCGATGCCCGCGCCTTTTCCTACTACGACCCGGTTCAGCGGCGCTGGGTCGCCGAGGCCGGCGCCTACGACCTCCTGATCGGTTGCTCGGCGGCCGACATCGAGCTGCAGGCGACGGTGCGGCTGGAAGACTGAGCGCACTATCGGCCGCGGCGGCGGCGACAACGCGGTCGGACCTGCGGCCGCGCCGTTCGAGCGCCCCTTGAGGCGACTCGCACGGTGGAGAACGGGCGGCGTGGGCCTAGCCTGGAACATCTGCAGGCCCACCGGCTTCCTGCTTTCGCGCTCGCTCCCTAGGCAGAACCGCGCGCCCGCTCGGCGTCTTGCGTTCCCTTCGGTGATCGAGTGGCAGGTCATGAATCTGTAACGCTCCGTCGCAAGAAAGAACGGCGGCAAGGAAACCTTCGCCCCTCGCGGGGCGGGGCGGGGCCAGTCGCCGCGTGCTGGTCGGTTTGGCAGGAGCGCTTCGTGCAAACAGGGTTCGGCCAGGGGACGCAAGAGAGCTCGGTTCGACCGCGGGGAGCGGCTGGCGTCGGGTCTGAGCATCGCTCATTCGCGCCGGCCCCGTGCAGGGGCAAACCGGATCTGCGCCCGGCTCTGGAGCGCGATGGCCTGCTCCTGATCGACACTGAACCCTTTCGCCTGGAAGACGATGAAGCCGCTCTAGCCGATCGCCGATGGGGCGATGGCCGCTCCAAGAACGTCAGCTTCGATCCCGGCACGGGCAAGATCGGCGGATCGTTTGGCGACGCCGCGACCTTCGAGAGGCTCCGCGGGCTGATGGCGCGTTACGCCCTGTGGTCCAGGGACCTGATCGATCGGCGCTTTCCCGACTACGCGGCGGAAATCGATATCGGCCGGTCCAGCTTTCGACCCAGGTCCGTCAGCGCCGCGCCGCGCAGCCGGCGCAAGGATGACCGCCAGCTGCACGTGGACGCCTTCACCTCCCAGCCCGTGGGCGGGCGGCGGATTTTCCGCGTGTTCAGCAATGTCGACCGCTCCGGCGCCAGTCGCGTATGGGCCGTTGGCGAAGGGTTCGAAGACTATGCGCGCCGCTTCCTCCCGCGCGCGCGGCGCCTTTTCCCGGGCGAGGCCAGCCTGCTGCGTCGCCTGACGCTGACCAAGTCGCGGCGCACCGACTACGACCAGATCATGCTCTCCATGCATGACGCGGCCAAGCAAGACCGCGGCTACCAGACCACCGCGCCGCGGCGCCTGGTGTCGTTTCCCCCTGGCGCTACATGGGTCGCCTTCACCGACCAGACGCCGCACGCGGCGGTGCGGGGGTACTGCGCCCTCGAGCAGACGTTCTATCTGCCGGTGGACGCGTTGCACGATCCGGCGTCCTCGCCGTTGCGCATCCTCGAGCGGCTCTGCGGCGCGCCGCTGACCTGAACCTCGGCTTAGTCTAGGGCGAGGGAAACCAGGGCTCGTCGAGTTGCTTGACCATCACCAGGGCGCCGTTCTCGAGCCGGAAGATGTCCTGCATCACGCCCGCGTAGTGGCCGCTGGTGCAGCCATCGGTCGCGTCCGGTTCGGCGGCCACGCGCCCCGAGCCGTCGATGCCCAGCGTCACCTTGTGGCAGCAGAACTGCGGGCTGTTGAGGAAGCTCCTGGCCGGCGCCTGCAGACGCGTCACCACCGTCCGGCCGCCAGACTGGGCCAGACGCGCGGGCGTTGGGCAGACATCGCGCCCGTGCTCGCCCAGCGAGGTCTCGACGTCGAAGGGCTTTCTGGGCGGCAGGATCGCCAGGCAAGTCCCATCGCCCAGCGCCACGGCCGCGCTTCCCGCCCTGAACGGGCAGGCGACATGGCGGAAACCGCGCTCGCGCATCTCCATATCGTCGTTCATCTCCATCGAGATGCAGAGCGCATCGACGTCCGAGGCGCTGCCTTCGCACGCCGAACGGCAGAGACCCCAGTTGAACTTCATCGCCTTCTGCAGCGCTGGCGAGAGCCGCCGGAAGCTCGCTGGCGGGACGCGGTTTGCCGGCCAGTAGGACATCAGGCTGTCCAGGCATTCGCGGTCGTCGCCCGAGCGGTGCTCGGCGATCGCCCGGTCGTCGGCGAGGGCGCCGATCGTCTCCTCGGAGAGGCCATGGGGCTCGGAGACACAGAGGTTCCAGACGCCGTCCAGGGCGGCGACCGCGTCGTCGAACCTGCCGGCGTCGTAGGCGGTCTTGAACGTCCCGCGCGCCTCGGCGATGCGGGCGTCGGCGCATTCGGCGCCCCGGGGCTGGACCTTGGGCGCGGCGGTCGCGCGCCAGACGCCGATCCCGGCCCCGGCGAGGAGCAGGACGGCGAGGGCGATGGCGATGGCGCGGGTCATGGGGCGCACGCGGGGGCAAGCCGCACAGGCTGTCAAGCCCGCCGCCGCTCGCTTGACCGCCGCGGCGCGCCGCGCCACTGCTGCGCCGGAAAGATCAGAAACGGCAGGGGAGAAGAATGGCGAGCGACCTGTTTTCGCTGGAAGGACGCACGGCGCTCATCACCGGCGGTTCGCGCGGGATCGGCAAGATGATCGCCGCCGGCTTCATCGACCGCGGCGCCAAGGTCTACATCTCCTCGCGCAAGCACGCTCAGTGCGACGCGGCCGCCGAAGAACTCTCCAAAGGCGGCGGGACTTGCATCTCCATCCCGCAGGACATCTCCACGGTCGAGGGCTGCAAGGCGCTGGCCGCACGGATCGGCGAGGCCGAGCCCTCGCTCGACATCCTGGTCAACAACGCCGGCGCGGCCTGGGGCGCGGAGTTCGACGAATTCCCCGAAAGCGGCTGGGATAAGGTGCTGGACCTCAACCTCAAATCGCCGTTCTTCCTGACCCAGGCCCTGCACGCCCAGCTGGCCGCCGCGGCCACCGAGGACAAGCCGGCCAAGGTGATCATGATCGCCTCGATCGACGGCATCCGCCTCAATCCGCAGGAGACCTATTCCTACCATGCCTCCAAGTCCGGCCTGATCTACCTCACCCGCCGGATGGCCGCGCGCCTGATCCGCGACCGGATCGTGCTCAGCGGCATCGCGCCTGGCGCCTTCGCTTCGGAGATGAACCGCGACGCCCGCGACCACGGCGATGAGGTCGCCAAGAGGATCCCCTCGCGCCGAATCGGCCGCGACGAGGACATGGCCGGCGCGGCGATCTACCTGGCCTCGCGGGCCGGCGACTACGTGGTCGGCGAGACCATCGCCGTCGACGGCGGCGTCGCGCTGGCGATGTAGGCGCAAAGAGACCCTCGTCGGATGGGCTCAGCGGAGCTGCTTTGGCGCGAGGCCCCGTCCGCGCCAAAGTTGCATTCGGGTCCCGGACGACTAACGTTTGAGAATGGGGGTGCGGGAATGATCAGGCTTCTGCTGGTCCTTTGGGTGTGCCTGTGGACCGGCGTCGCGGTCGCGGCTGACCAGCCTCAGTACGGACCGCCCGCGGCTTGGGTGAAACAGCTGTCGATTCCTGCGACGGCGCCGAAGGACAGCGCGGCCGCGATCCAGGTTCTGTTGGAGGACGTCCAGACCAATTTCAGCGCGGACGGTGACCTCTTCTACACTGAAAGTGCGTTTCGGATCGTCTCCCCGGCGGGCTTGGCGTTCGCCAGCGCCATTGCGCCCAGTTGGAATCCGGAGACGGAGACTCTGACCTTCCATCGGCTGAATATCGTTCGCGGGGGCCAGGTCATTGATCTCCTGGCCGGTGGAAAGAAGGTCACCGTCTTGCGACGTGAGACCAATCTGGAGTTGGCAATGCTGGACGGCGACCTGACCGCGACCGTTCAACCCGAGGGCCTGCAGGTCGGCGACATTGTCGACATGGCCATAACGCTACAGCGGCGCGATCCGGTCTTTCAGGGGCGTTCGGAGAGTTTCACGGGGCTCCAGGTGCCGGGCGTGGCCGCGCGCTTCCACGTGAGGGCGCTCTGGCCGCCTTCCAAGCCAATGCGCTGGCGGACAACAGACGGCTTGACCGCGCCGGCCGTCACCAAGCGCGGCGATGGAACCCAACTCGACATCGACCTCACTGACGTGACGACGCCAAAACCGCCCGCCGGCGCCCCTGCTCGGTTCCACGACTTGGGGCAAATGGAACTCAGTCAGTTCGCCAGCTGGTCGGAAGTCTCGTCGTTGATGGCGCCTCTGTACGAGAAAGCCGCAACGCTTGCCCCGGACTCGCCGGTTAGGTTGGAGGCGCAGAAGATCCGCGATGCGTCCTCGGATCCAAAGACCCGGGCGATCGCCGCGCTCAGGCTGGTGCAGGACAAGGTCCGCTACGAGTTCATTGGCATGAATTTCGGCGGGTACGTGCCTGCGGAGGCCGATGTCACCTGGGCGCGACGGTTTGGCGACTGCAAGGGCAAGACCACGCTCCTGCTGGCGCTCCTCAATCAGCTGGGGATCGAGGCCGAACCGGCCTTGGTCAGCACCTTCCTGGGGGACGGATTGGACAGCCGGCTCCCGATGCTGGGCGTGTTCAATCACGTCTTCGTCCGAGCGCGGATCGACGGGAAGATCTATTGGCTCGACGGCACTCGGACCGGCGACCGAAGTTTGGATGACATCCAGATCCCCGACTTTCACTGGGTGTTGCCGGTTAGGCGCTCCGGAGGCCAGTTGGAGGATTTGACGCCCGCGGCCTTCGACCGGCCGACGTACGAGAGCTTCGTCCGGTATGATGCTTCCGCCGGCTATGACCAACAGGCGACTGTGCACGCAGACCACGTCTTTCGAGGCGATGACGCGGTCGCCAAGCACCTGAGTTTGGACGCCCTGGGCAAGTCCGACGCCGAGCGGTCGCTGCGAGAGTACTGGCGATCCCGCTTTCCATCGATCGACACTAAGAGCGTCGACTTCACCTTCGACGACGCACGGCGCGAGATGCGCTATTCGGTCGACGGTTCGATGACGATGGAGTGGAACAAGAACGCAGGCGTGCGCGACTTCGACATCAGCGAGAGCAGTCTGGGATTCAGACCCTCCTTCAGACGCGAGCCCGGCCTGCAAACCGACGCGCCCTACGCGGTGGAGTTCCCGAGCTATGACAAGTGGACGGTGGTGATCGTCCTGCCCGACAAAGGCGCCGGCTTCAGCCTGATGACAGCCAACGACGTGGATCAGACGATTGCCGGGCGCCGCTATCAGCGCAACACCCGGATGGAGAACGGCGTCGTCACCATGACGGCGTCGGAGCGCAGCCTCGAGCCCGAGTTCCCAGCGTCTGAAGCGGGCGCGGCCGAACCGGCGCTCCGCCAACTCAACGCCTACGACGTCACCGTTCGCGGCCCAGGGACGCCCGTTCCAACTGAAAAGGCGGCGGATGAGCCCCCGGCGAAGCCGACGACCGCCGCCGAGTTCATGCACAGTGGCGACTACTATCTGGCCAAGCGTGACTTCGATCACGCCATCGCTAACTTTGATCAAGCCGTTCGGCTCGATCCGAACTCGGCCAAGGGGTTCTACAACCGCGGCGTCGCCCACCTCGAGAAGGGCCAGGACGACCTCGCTCTGGCAGACTTCAATCAGGCGCTGCGCCTGAAGCCCTTCGATCCCCTCGCGCACGAGGCGCGGGCGCAACTGTATCTCTTCCGGAACGAGGACGCCCTGGCGGACAAGGACTTTGATGAGGCGACCCAGCTTTCGCCACCCGGCACCCAGGTCCTTCTTCGTCACGCCCGCGCCTACGAAAGCGCCGGTAAATACGAGGGCGCGATCCGTATCTACGATCAGATGATCGCCGACTCGCCTAACGACGCAGACTTGCTCAACGGGCGCTGCTGGTTGCGGGCGGAGTGGGGGGAGGAGTTGCAGCGCGCGCTCGACGATTGCAACTCCGCGCTCAAGATTGTTCCCGAGAGTTCGCAGGAGTTGGATAGCCGTGGCCTGACGCAGCTAAGATTGGGGCGATTGGACCTGTCGATCAGCGATTACGACGAAGCATTGCGGATCAGTCCAAATCAGGGAGCATCGCTTTTCGGCCGCGGCGTGGCGAAGCTGCGAAAGGGCGACAAACCAGGCGGCGAGGCCGACATCGCTGCGGCCTTGGCGAAAGACCCGCAGCTCAGCGGGTTCTACGCGCGGATTGGGGTGAAACCCTAAGCCCCCTACTTGGACGCCGGCGGGGTGGGTATTGTTGGCCGAACGTAGCAGGCGACCTTCTGGCAGAACCGACGCCTTCCGTCCGTTTTCGCATCCGACCAGAACTTCAAATTGTGCTGTTGTTCATCCTTGGCCATTTTGGCTGACGTAGAAATCCAGACTTGGCCCGTCGGGCTTTCGAAAAATTTCACCAACTCTGAGAGCTCCGGCTCCGTGTATGCCTGAGCGAACGTGGTCGTTTGGTGTTCGAGTTCGGATGGCCCGGCGGCGAGTATGGCTTGGACCAGACTGTCCAGGGCGGTCGCCTCCTCGGCGGTCAAGCCGCCGGTTCCTGCGTATTGTGCAAGCTGGTCCCGATAGGTCTGCGCGATCTGCTGCACGGAATCACCCCAATGAGCGGCGACAGCGAGCCTTCGCGCCAGCTTCAGTGCGTTCTCGGTTGGGGGCGTTGCTGTGGGAGCCTCGGGCGCCGCCGCCGGCGCGTCGTCGACAGGCGCAAGCCAGCCAATGGGAATATTGACCTCGGCGCCGCCCACGGGGGCTCCGTCCAGGGTCCGCGGCTGCATGCGGAAGTAGGGAGCGATTGCGATCGAAGCGTCGCCAAAGCCCATGCCGAGAGGCGACTCGCTAGCGACAGTGCAGTCCTCGACCATGCCTAACGCCGAGACCTTGCAGTGAATGACCGTGTGACCCGCTAGGCCAAGAAAGTTGGCCAGTTGGGGGTAGAAATTGCTCATCTCGTCGGCGCCGGGTCTGTGGGCCCAGTCCGGATTAGTGACGACGCCTTCAATCGGGAGATTGAGATCTGGGCTTGGAGCGTCGGACTGCGAAGACGGTGCGGCGATAGCCCCGTTCGCGATCGCAGTTCCGATCAACACCGCCGCTGCGGGCGCAAACAATCGCATGCTCCTCCCCCTCGTAACCGCGTCGAGACTAGCATTTGATCCAGGGTTGAAGGCAAGGCGATGCCCGCTGTCGTCGTCGCGGGTCGAAATCGGAGGCGCGGCGGGCCGATCGCGCGTATCTTCCGGCGACACCTTGGGGGCTTGAGAGAAATGCGACTCGCAACGTTCGCCGCCACCCTCCTGCTGGCGTTTCCGCTCGTCGCGGACGCGGCGACGCCGGGCGTCAGCGTGCGCTCCGGCGAGATCGTCTACGCCGGCGCCGATGGGGTCGCCAGGGCGCTGACCCACGGCGGCGGGTATGACCAGCCGGCGCTCTCGCCCGACGGACACACGGTGGCCTTCATCCACAAGGACGGGGCGGGGAGCGCCGAAGAGAACGGACCCACCTCGCTGTGGATCGCCGACGGTCTGACCGGCCAGTCGCGACGCCTGTTCGCCTCGCATCCGGCGAGCGATGTGAAGGCGACCATGGAAACTTTCGGCGGGCCGGTGTTCTCGCTGGACGGCGGGTTCGTCTACGTCACCGCCGACGCCTGGGCGACCTCCGGCGCGGTGCATCAGGTCAGCGTCGCCACCGGCGCCGAGCGGTTCGTCATCGATGGCGGCGTCAGCGCGGTGATCCGCACCGGTCCCTATCGCGGCTATCTGCTGGTCACCCGGCACATGTACCACCCGGCCCCCGAGTACGGCTCGTACGATCCCACCTACGTGGTCAGGCCGGACGCGAAGGAGACCTTCGTCGTCCCGGGCGCCGAGAAGGACGACGGCGTCGACCATCTGACGCCCTGGCTGAAGGCCAAGGGCTGGACCGCGTGGTGAGCTGAACAGACTGAGCTATCGCGCCGGGTCGTGGCGCTCAGCGCGGTAGAGCACGTCCGTCGCCTGGATCAGGTCGTCCGGCGCGGCCTGGGTGAAGCCCATGGCCGGACCCCACTGCGTGCGATCGGCGCAGACGAACCGTTCCTCGATCGCGCCCAGGCTCCCCGGCGCGGGCGCCTGCCAGGAAAGGCGATCGAAGGAGAACGAGCGGAGCACCGCGCCGTCGGCCCGGTGGTAGGTCCCGGACTTCACCGCATGCTCGTGGGTGTGGCAGTTGAAGTAGACCAGGGTCGCCTCCCACTTGCCGTCCCGGGCGTTGTCGCCGGCGCCCTCGCCGATCAGGGTCAGTTGCGCCGAGCGCAGGCCCGCTCGATCGGTGATCGTGGCGGCGTCAACGTAGACGTAGAGCGTGCGGTCGCTGGAGGCGCCGATCCGCCAGTAGTCCGGCCCAGCGATCGGCGCCGCTGCTCCGACCGGCGCGGCCGCCGCGGCAGGGCCGCCGGCCGCCAGCACAAGCGCCAGAGCGACGAGCACTCGTTTCACCGAGCCGCTTCACGGGGCACGTGGCAGCCTCCGAGGCGCGGCGCCTGGCCGGTTAGACCGACCCCGGCCGCGCGCCCGAACCTTCGCGCCTGGCCAGAAACGCCAGCCGTTCGAAAAGCTGCACGTCCTGCTCGTTCTTCAAGAGGGCGCCATGCAGAGGCGGGATCAGCTTGGTCGGGTCGCGCTCGCGCAGCGCGTTCTCGTCGATGTCCTCGACCATCAGCAGCTTCAGCCAATCCAGCAGCTCCGACGTCGAGGGCTTCTTCTTCAGGCCCGGCACCTTGCGCATGTCGTAGAAGATCCGCAGCGCCTCGGCGACCAGCTTCTGCTTGATGCCCGGATAGTGCACCTCGATGATCTGCCGCATCGTCGCATCGTCCGGGAAGCGGATGTAGTGGAAGAAGCAGCGACGCAGGAAGGCGTCCGGCAGCTCCTTCTCATTGTTGGAGGTGATCATCACTACCGGCCGGATCTTGGCCTTGATGGTCTCGTCGGTCTCGTAGACGTAGAACTCCATCCGATCGAGCTCTTGCAGGAGGTCGTTCGGGAACTCGATGTCGGCCTTGTCGATCTCGTCGATCAAAAGGACCGGCCGGACCTCGGACTCGAACGCGTCCCACAGCTTGCCATGCTTGATGTAGTTGCTGACGTCCTTGACCCGCTCGTCGCCGAGTTGCGAGTCACGCAGGCGCGTCACCGCCTCGTACTCGTAGAGACCCTGCAGGGCCTTGGTCGTGGACTTGATGTGCCAGGTGATCAGGGGCGCGTTCAACGCCTTGGCCACCTCATAGGCCAGCACCGTCTTGCCGGTGCCAGGTTCGCCCTTGATCAGCAGCGGACGCTCCAGAGCAATGGACGCGTTCACTGCGATCTTCAGGTCATCGGTGGCCACATAGTCGGCCGTGCCTTCGAAACGCTCGCTCATTCAAAACCCCCGGCGCCCGCGACTCGCGGGCTCGAACAGTTGTTCAAATCGGGGGCCACCCTAAAGGGCCGGGCGCGACATTCAAGCCGGTTCGCTCGATCAATGGCGCTCCTGCGGCGAATTGGTCAGTCCGAGCCCGGACTGATCGGGACGGGATCGCTGGCCGGGAAGGTCTCTTCCAGGCTCTGGTCGAGCTGGGCGTCCATGCGCTGTTGATCCGCCGCCCGCGCCCGCTTGGCGTCATCGCCGCCGAAGCTTCTGGACTCGCCCAGGTCTTCCTCGACCAGGATGATTTCCACGTAAACGGCCTCGTCGACGGCGTCCGGTTCCAGGCCATCGTCGCCAGCCATCATCACGTCGATGTCGCCGTCGTCGGTCTCCTTGGGGTCGTCCATGGCTGATCTTTTCGGGGCCCCGACAGAGCGCCTTGGGTAGAGTCAACCGATGAGGAGCCGAGCCGTTCCGAACAATCAGGCGGTTTCGGCCAGGGCGGCGGCGACGTCGTTCAGGGTCGGCGCCCACTCGCCGAAGGCCGGGGGCAGGAAGATCCGCGCCTGCGGGTACCAGGGCATGCGGTCGGTGCCGAGCCGGGTCCAGGCGCCGGGCGCGGAGATGATCCAGGTCGGCGCGCCGCAGGCGGCGGCGATGTTGCTGGTGGCGTTGGCGAAGCCGATGGTGAGGTCGAGCGCGCAGGTCAGCGCCGCCACGTCGTCCAAGTCGTTCTTCAGGTCGATGCCGGGGGGCTGCCAGATCTCGACCCCCAGCTCGCGCCGGGCCAGCTCGAGCTCCTCGGCGCAGTCGCCGTACTGAATGTTGACGAAGCTGATCCCCGGCGTCTTCAGCACCGGCGCCCAGAGATGGAAGGGCGAGAAGTGCCGCGAACGGGCGCCGGTGAGCTTCAGGCTCTTCCAGAGGATGCCGACCTTGCGCCCGGCCGGCGCCTCGGCCAGCACCCGCCGCCAGTGCTTCACCCGCGCCGGATCGGGAACCAGGAAGCGCTCGCGTTCGGGGAAGTCCTCCAGCGATCGGCGAAAGCGCCGCAGCAGCGAGGCGATCGGCGCCCAGAGGTCGATCTCCTCCAGGCGGGGCTCGATGAAGGCCGCGCCGCGGACGGTCTGGCCGTTAACCTCATAGGTCGCGTGCGCGCCGACCTCGACGCTTGGGTAGGAGCGTTGAACCAGGCTCACCAGCCGCGGCTCGACGGCCAGCACCAGCTTGCCGTCCGGTCCAAGCGCCTCGAGCACGTCGGGCAGGATGTTGGCGAACAAGACCTCATCGCCTAGCCCCTGCTCGCCCATGAGAAGCAAGGTCTTGCCCCTCAAATCCGTCTTGGGTGTCCAGCGCGGCCGGTGGATCAGGAAGTGGGTGACGAGGGTGAAGCGGGGATTCAGGCGCGCCTCGTAGTCGTCCCAGCCCTCGCCGATCCTCCCTCTGCAGAGCTGGATGTTGGAGCGCGCCAGCTGCATCATCAGCCGTTCGTCCTCGGCCGGCGCCTCCGCCATAGCGGCCTCGCAATCGGCCAGGGCGCCGTTCAGCTCGCCCAGCGCCATGCGCGCGTTACCGCGGTTGTACCGGGCCTTGGCGAGACGCGGATCGAGCCGCATCGCCTCTTCGAAGAACGTGATCGAGGTCGCCAGCTCACCCTGATCGCAGAGCACCGCGCCCAAGGTGTTCCACAGCAAGGGATTGTCCGGGCTGGCCTTGATCGCCGGCTTGAGCACCTCGATGGCGTCGGCCCAGCGGCCCTGGTCCTTGATCGTGCAGGCGAGGTTGTTGACCGCTTCGATGGAAACCGGATGGGTCTCCAGGTAGCGGCGGAACAGCTGCTCGGCGACCCCCTTCATGCCCATCCGCGAGGCCAGTCGGCCAAGATCGTTGGCCACTTCCGACTGATCGGTGAGGAGTGCGAGGGCAGACTCATAGGCCTGCAGGGAAGAGGTAAAGTCGCATGCCTTTTCGCGCGCGACGGCCAGGACGTACCAGGCCATGCCCGCGCGGGCATCCTGGTTCAGTGCTTTCAGCGCCCATTCCGAAGCGCCTTGGGCGTCCTCGGACCGCAGCGCCGCCACCGCGCGTCGCAGCAGCGGCTCGACGGTCAGCGCTTTCAATTCGGCGATGGCCCCCTCGAGGCGCTGCAGAGCGGCCGGCGAGGCCGCGTCGCCGACGATCAGGTCATCCCCGCGACCGATCGCCGCTGGGCTTTCCGCCAATCCCATGGCCGCCGGCGAGGCGGAGAACCTGACGGAGGACTTGGCGGAGGAGCGCAATGACATGGCGGCCTAGAGGGAATCGGGCGCGAATACGCCGTGTTGGTCCCTGGATCGCCCCGTCCGACTTAAGCGCGGGTAAAGATGGGCGGCGGTCCCGTCAGGCCTTGGGCAAGGCGCCATTAACCATGTCGCTTTAACCTGCCTAAAGCTTGCGCGCCTAAGACCCTCGGGCATGATTTTCAGGCCTGGGGACGCGGAGCGGCCGACAGTCTTGCGCCTTCCGCATTCGGAGCTTTTCCCATGCCCCTGAAACTGTCGCTGAAGCCCGGCGAGAAGTTCGTGCTCAACGGGGCGGTGGTGCAGAACGGCGACCGGCGCGGCAGCTTGCTGCTGCAGAACAAGGCATCGGTGCTGCGCGAGAAGGACATCATGCAGCCGGACGAGGCCGACACACCCTCGCG
Source organism: Caulobacterales bacterium (assembly GCA_044445785.1). Taxonomy (GTDB): domain Bacteria; phylum Pseudomonadota; class Alphaproteobacteria; order Caulobacterales; family Caulobacteraceae; genus Acaudatibacter. The sequence continues at coordinate 128,732 of JBIOEF010000001.1, read as the reverse complement.
GCGAATCTACTTCCCGGTCATGATGATGTATCTCGATGAAGCGAATGGCGGCAGGTACCACGACGAATTCGTTCAGCGTCTCTCAGAGTTCATGAGCGCAGTTCGAAATCCGGATGTTCTGACGGGCTGTGTAAATGTTTCGAAACACGTCATGACCAGAGAATATTACAAGGCGCTGATGTTGTGCCGAAGGCTGATCGAGTACGAGGACGCAAGGTTGGGGCATGTCACTTCGAGCTTACCAGCAGGCCGTCCAGCGGGTTGAGAGCCCGCGGGACGCCGAATACCGCCTCTTCGCTCAGGTCACCCGCGCCCTGATCGAGGTGAAGCAGAAGCCGCGCACCGACTTCAAGGCGTGGATTGACGTGCTCGACTGGAACCGGCGCGTATGGTCGGCCCTGGCGACCGACTGTTCCAGTCCAGGGAACGCGCTTCCTGAAGCCACCCGCGCGCAGATCATTTCGCTCAGCCTCTGGGTCAGCCGCCACACCAGCGCGGTGATGGGCCGCAAGGAAGACGTCGATGCTCTGATCGACGTCAACCGGATGATTATGCAGGGCCTCTCCGGCCGACCGGAGCCCGTGGCCGGCTAGGGTCGGCGCTCAATGGGCGCTTCTATTATACGAACAAAATCAGATATATAATGTCTGTCATCCCGGAAAGTCGCGTCAGCGGCTTGTCCGGGACCTCCTCACCCGCCGCCGGCGCAAAGCAAATCCCGGCCTTCCAGCTCGCTGGCGCGAGCTTCCAGCCGGGATGACAGGCAAAGGGAACGGGAGGCAATTGATCCCAGACCTAGCCCGGCAATATCTGCCGATAGGCCCTCCACCCGGCAGAAATTGCCTAGCGCAAGTAGGGCTAACAGCTAATTAACACAATGGTTTCAATGAGTTGATGCGATCTCCGCGGCGCGTGTTCTGGCCCGGCGCTTGCTTCCTATCACGTCGGGCAAAACGCCCCCGGCCGTCAAAATGACGCCGGACACCGTGAAAGGGACCAAACGCTATGTTCAGCGTCAATACCAATGTGGGCGCCATGATCGCCCTCGAGAATCTGAACGCCACCAGCGCTCAGCTTCAAAAAGCCCAACAAGTTGTCTCCACCGGCCTGGCGGTCGGCTCAGCGCAGGACAACGGCGCTATCTGGGCCATCGCCCAGAACGAACGGGCTACTGCCGCTTCGCTCGACGCGGTCAAGACGTCGCTTCAAACGGGTCAGTCCATCCTCGACGTCGCCAACTCGGCCGGCTCGACGGTGTCGGACCTGTTGACGCAGATGAAGGAAAAGGCGCTCGCCGCTTCCGACACCTCGCTTGACGCCAACAGCCGGGCCGCGCTCAACACCGACTTCATCGCGCTGCGCAATCAGATCACCAGCACGGTGACGAACGCCGACTTCAACGGCGTCAACGTCCTCAACGGAAGCCTCAGCCAGATCACGTCGCTGGCGAATGCGGCCGGCACCTCGGTGCTGACCACGCTGGCGCAGACTCTGACGTTGGGCAGCCCCATCGTCACCGTCGCCGCCACCGCCTCTATCGGCACAGTGACGTTGGCCTCCGCTGCGATCCTGTCCGTGGGCGCCTCGCTCACCAACGTGGACAACGCCCTGGCCACTTTGGGCACGTCCGCGACGGCGCTGCAAACGCACCTGACGTTCGTGACCAATCTGCAAGACACGCTCAACGCCGGCATCGGCAACCTGGTCAACGCTGACCTCGCCAAGGAGAGCGCGACCCTGCAGGCCCTGCAGACCAAGCAACAGCTCGGTATCCAGGCCCTGTCGATCGCGAACTCCTCGTCGTCCGCGCTGCTGGGTCTGTTCCGGTAAGGGCAGTCGCAGGCGGCTGAGATCCAGCCGCCTGCATCCGCGTCGGCGAGGGCTCCCAGCCCTCGCCGCACGCGCTCGTCTGGGAGGCGCCGGTCAGAACGGTCGGCGCTAAGGAGAAATGAGCACTACAGCCCCCATCCCCGCCAACGTTCCCGACGTGGTCCCTGTACATCCTGTGCAGACCGCGGCGGTCACCGTGACGGCGGGCCAGGCAGACTCCACGCCGCTCGACGATCAAGCTGATCTGCGACTGGTGATCGAGGAAGACAAGGCCGCCGGGTCCTACATCTACAAGACCGTGGACCCGCGCACCGGCAAGGTCATTTCCCAGGTCCCCCGGGAGCAGGTGCTGCAAATGAGAGACGCCCCGGTCTACTCGCCCGGTACGGTGATCGACTCGCACAGCTGAGCGCCTGGCGCTTGCTATCCGGCGGCCGGGAGCCGCCACTTAGCCGACGTTGCCTCAGGCAACGGCGGCGTTCGCACGTGCGAATTTGTTAACGACCGACTCACGAACACCGCCTAGCCTGCGCGCCGTGCCAGGAGCGACCAGAAGGCCGCTCGGGGGAATCGCATGGCTATCAGCGTCCAGACATCGAACGCCGCGCTCCTAGCGCTGGAAAACCTCGCCGCCGCCAGGGAGCAGGCTGCGGGCCTCCAGCTGGGCGCACCCAGCGCGACGGCGCCAACCGACAGCGGCAGTGCTCCCAGCGCCGCCTGGAACGCCAGCGGCATCGCCTCGGCCGATCCGCTCAGCGGACTGATCAGCGGCCTCAGCAGCGCCGCCTCGATCGCCGACGCGGCGGTCTCCGCCGGCGGCCAGGTCAGCGAACTCCTGGCGCAGATGCAGCAGGCAGCGCAGGCCGCAGCGGACCCGAACCTCAGCCAGGACGCGCGCGGCTCACTGAACAACACCTTCAAGGCCGACCTGGCGGCGATCCAGAAGACCGTCAGCCAGGCATCCGTCGGCGGCGCCAACCTCATCGACGGTTCGATCAGCGGGACTCTGCAGGTTCCGGCCGGGGACGGTTCGACCGCGGCCACCCTCTCGCCGGCCAACCTGACGCTCGGCGGACCGCTGATTGGCGTCAACCCCAAGCTCGACCTTTCCAATCCGGCCGACGCCCAGACCCTCGCCGCCGAACTGCAATCGGCGATCGGCAATGTTGGCCAGGCGGTGGGCAATATCGCCACCCAGGGAGAGGCGATTCAGGCCCACCTGGCGATCGTCGCCCAGGCAGGCAGCGCGCTCCTGTCCACCTCCGGCGCTCCCGTCGATCCCAGCGTCGACCAGGAGGGAGCGCTGCTGCAGGCGTTGCAGGTTCAGCAGCAGCTGAGCACTGGCGGCGCCTCGCTCGCGAACCAATCGCCCGGGGCGATTTTGTCGCTGTTCCGCTGAGCTGGATTCATTCGCGCATTTAACGCCTTATCAGCCTCGATAGCGGCATCATCCTTGCTAGGGACTTCGCGTCCAACGGCAAGGGATTTTCGGTGACCATCGCGATCGACCCGAGCGTGCTGCTGGGCTGGTACCAATCCTTCTACGGCGGGAGCGGAACCGGCACGGGCTCGACCTCGATCAACGCCGGCGGATCGGGCGGCACGGGTCCTGCCTCGCTCAGCGCGCCGCCGACCAAGTACGCGCCGACGCCGCCGTGGGATCCCAGCGTCGCGCACCCCACCGAAAGCCAGGCGGTCCAGCAAGCGCTCAGCGGAGCGAAGCTGATCGATCCCGGCGCCGCCAAACTCGACCTCCCTGGCGCCAGCTCCGACTACAAGAACCTCTTCGCCCTCTACCAGGGCCTCACCACCCTCTTCGACATCGCCGACACAGCCAGCGCCAAAAATGTCTCCAGTTTCCAGCTCAAGCAGCTCTCCAGCGCCTTCTCGAGCGGCATGAGCCAGGTCTCGCAGTTCGTCGCGCAGACCGGTTTCCAGAAACTGCGCCTGACCACCGGCGGGACGGCGACCAGCACCACCTCGACCGTCTCCACGCCGGCGCAGCCGACCAGCTATCTGACGCCGGCCCTGAACACGACCGGCGATTCCAGCGCCGTCGTGCCCGCCTTCCAGGGCGCGGTGGTGTTCGACGTCACCGTTCAGACCGGCGGCGGCGCCCCCACCGTCGTCCACATGGACCTCTCGCAAATGGGTGCGACGCCCAGGACGATGGCCAACGTGTTGGCCTACCTGAACGGCCAGATGCAGGCCGCCGGCGCGATCACCACCTTCAGCAGCCAGTACACGCCGGCGACGCCGCAGCTGGTCAGTCTGGGTGGATCCAACAACCTCACCCTGTCGCAGAACGCCGCCCAATGGTCGCTGAAGGTCAACACCGATCCCTTTGAAACGGTGAGCTTTTCCGCGCCGACGACGGACAGCGCCGTCTACATCGGCCAGATCGTCGGCAATCAGTCGGCCGTCACTGGACCCGATGGCAAGCCCATCCCGCCCGACGCCCAGAGCCAGCTGGTCAAGTTACAGACCAGCGGGACGCTGGTGACCCCGCCGCTGCAGCAGTCTGACGCCACGCCGGGGCGCATTTTCGTCGACTCGCTCGGCAATCCGGTGAACGCGATCCAGGCCACAGCGACGGCGCCGGACGGGTCGGTCTATGTGCTGGCCGACGTCAACGCCACCACCGGCGGCGCGCCGGTGGCCGGCGGCCAGGACGTGGCGCTGATGAAGTACGACTCGGCCGGCAAGCTGATCTTCACCAGCGATCTGGGCTCGGCCTCCAGCGCCAGCGGCCTTTCGCTGGCGGTGTCGGCCGACGGTTCGAAGGTGGCGGTGGCGGGTTCGGTCGCCGGACCGCTCACCACTGGCCAGACACTGAACAATCCCACTGGGACCAACAGCTTCGTCACGGTGTTCGACCCGCAGGGCGAACAAGTCTGGAGCCAGCAGCGCGACGGCCTTTCCGCCAACCAGGCCAACGCCGTCGCCTTCGGCGCGGACGGATCGGTCTATGTCACCGGCCAGACCCAGCCCGGCGTCGGAACCGATGTCTTAGGCCCGCAGGCGCCATCGAACGCCTACCTGCAGGTGTATTCGCCGACTGGCGTGCAGAGCTCATTCACGCAGTTCGGTGGCGGGACGGCCAACGTGGGATCTGGCGTGGCGGTCGACGGTTCAAACGTCTATGTCGCCGGCACGCAGGACGGCCGTGCGGTGGTCAGCGAATACAGCGTCAGCAATCCGGCCGCGCCCAGCCTGGTGGCCACGCGTGATCTTGGCGACCTGCAGGGCGGCAATGTCGTCGGCGTCGCCGTGCAGAACGGGACCGTCTATGTCGCCGGCAGCACCCACAACGGCGCGCTCGCCGCCGGAACCGTGACCAGCGCCGCCTCCGGCGGCCTCGACGCCTTCGCCGCCACCCTCTCGACGGGCCTGGCCGCCGCGCCCTCGGACGCGATCGCCTACTACGGCGGCGCCGGCGATGAGTCGGTGAGCGCCATGACCGTCTCCAACGGCGATGTGTGGCTGACCGGTTCGACCACCGGCGCCTTGCCGAACGAGCCGGCGATCGGCGCGCACGACGGCTTCGTCGCCGCGCTCAACGTCGGCGCCGGCGCGGTGGACTGGTCACAGCGGTTCACCGGGCTGGACGGCAAGGTGGCGCCGACCTCGATCGCCGTCGCCTCTGCCGGCGCCAGCATTCTGGACCAGCTGGGCCTGCCCCAGGGGGTGGTCGACGGGCCGGTCTCAGACCTCGTCACCGCCACCACGCCGGTGAAGGCCGGCGACAGCTTCAGCATCGCCGCGGATGGCGGCACGCCCGTGAAGGTCACGGTCGCGGCGGACGACACCATGGCCACGCTGGCCACCAAGATCTCCCGCGCCACCGGCTTCACGGTCAACGTGAGCACCCAGACCCTGGGCGGCTCGACGACGCTGGAGATCCAGCCCCTCGACGCCTCCTCGACCGTCACCTTGAGCAACGGGCCGGCGGGCGCCGACGCGCTCTCTGAACTCGGCCTCAAAGCGGGCATCCTCGACAAGACGGTAACCCAGAACGGCCGGACGGTCCCGGCCGATGGCAAGGGTCAGATCTATGGCCTGGGGCTGGATCCCACGCTCAACCTCGGTTCGGCGGCGGCGATCAACCACGCCAAGGCGCAGATCACCGCGGCGCTTTCGGTGCTCAAGGGCGCCTACCAGAACCTGCTCACCGCCGCGACGCCGGCGAACGTCCTGGCCCTGCAGAAGGCCCAGGCGGCCACCGGCAAGGTTCCGGCCTATCTCACCAGCCAGATCGCCAACTACCAGGCCGCCCTCAACCGCCTGACCGGAAGTCAAAATTCCAACGCATCGCTGACCTCATTGTTCGGCGCCTGAGCAAGGCGCGCTGCAGGTCGAAGGGACAACAGGGGCGAAATGAGTCCCTGGCGGAGTGAGAACTGGCCTTGCGCCCCGTCGCCGCGATAGTCTGTCGCGCGCCGGGCGATAAGACCGCTCCCCACTTCGCCGGGCGCCGCGCATGGGGACCAGCATAGGGGTCGAGATTGCTGAAGGATCGACGCGTGGTCCTGGGGGGCGGCGCGGTTCTGGCGCTCGTCGCCGGCCTGGCGATCGCCTACGTCTTCCTCGGCCGCGACAACGGTCCGGTCCAGCCGCCGCCGGCGTCGCAGGGCGGGCTGGTGGTGCAGACCGGCCGCGACGATGACCTGAAGCTCGATCCCAAGCGGCCGCTGCGCTGTTTCGTCGGCGGCCAGTTCGTCGGCGAGCTCCCCCTGGCGGTGTGCGCCCAGCGCAACGGCGTCGCCACCGGCGCGCTCGACGTGGGCCTGGACGAATCCGGATCGCTGGCGGCCACCAACGGCGCCGGCGCCGACATCACCCCCTTGCCGCCTCAGCAACCGCAACCCGTGACAACTGAGGCGCCCAGCGCGCCAGCTGACGGTGAGGCCGCGGTCCCGATCGAGGCCCAGGCGACCGGCGCCGACTGCTGGCGCTACGGCGCCGGCGGCTGGAGCCAGTTGCCGACCCCGCTCTCGCGCTCGGCCTGCGTCCAGGCGCTCTACGCCGGTCGGTGCGAGCGGCGCAACGAGGCGGCCTACGGCCGATGGGGCGCCGAGACGCTGAGGCTGACCGACGGCCGCGTCGAGGTCGCCGACGACAACCGCGACTTCCACAGCCTGATCGATCCCTGGCCCGGGTGCGCGGCCGTCTCCGGCTAAGCTGGCTCGCCGAGCCGACTTTGGCGTTGTAAAGTGAGCCGATGCTTCGAACAGCACTCCTCGTGACTCTCGCCGCCGCCTGGCTAGCCGCCTGCTCCAACGCACCTCAGGCGCCCACGGACACGGGCGTCTGCTACCAATTGGCCAGCCTCACCGGCGGCAAGGCCAAGTTCAACGTGGTGGCGACCAAGGTCCCGGACATGGAGCACTGCGCCGCCGAACTGGAGGCCATGCGGATCCGCTTCCTGTCGCTGGGCGGATCGCAATCGGAGATCGCCGGCGCCTATCAGGGCAACTTCCTCTTCCTGCAGGCCCAGGGGGTGTTCACCTCCACCCGGTACGACGGCGTGCGCTATCCTTTCCTGGTTCGCACGGGCGACGGGCGCCTGGCCATGCCGGGCGCGGTTCAGCCCTGAAATCGGGTCAGAACAAAAATAGAACATCGACGTTGACGCCGGCGGAAAAGTCAGGCTAGGGTCTTCGCGATTCCAGCGCGCAGGGTCGCTGGGCGAGCTTAGGAGACGGCCATGTCGGGCAGCATCAACAAAGTCATTCTGGTGGGCAACCTCGGGCGCGATCCGGAGATCCGGACGCTCAATTCCGGCGACAGGGTGGCCAATCTTTCCCTTGCAACGTCAGAGTCTTGGCGCGACCGCACCAGTGGCGAGCGCAAGGAGCGCACCGAGTGGCACCGGGTGGTGATCTTCAACGACAACCTGGTGAAGGTGGCCGAGAACTATCTGCGCAAGGGCTCGAAGGTCTACATCGAGGGCGCGCTGCAGACGCGCAAGTTCACCGATCAGTCGGGGGCGGAGAAATATTCCACCGAAGTGGTGCTGCAGAAGTTCCGCGGTGAGCTGACCATGCTCGACGGCAAGGGCGAGGGCGGCGGGCGCGAAGACGGCGACTTCGGCGGCTACTCCAGTGGCCCGCGCACCCAGTCGGCGGGCCCGAAGGAAACCTTTTCCGCCGACCTGGACGACGAGATCCCATTCTAGGGGTCGTTAGGGCGAGAATCCCGCATCGGCTATCCTCGCTGAATCGCGGAAGTGCGGGGCAGGACCATGTCACACGTCTTGAGGTTGATCGCGGCGTTCGCCGCTACGCTGACGCTTTGCGCCTGCGACATGGTGATCTCCGAGAAACCGGTGTTCGAGTCGGCGGATATGGCCGGCGGGCCGGTGCTGAAGTCGGGGATCTGGGCGGACGAGCGCTGTCACCTCTACGCAGAGCCGCCGCGGCCGCCGGCGGCCAAGTGTCCGCAATGGTGGGTGGTCACGCCCAAAGAGATCCGGGTGGTCTACGACAAATCCATGGCCCCGGACCCGGCCTCGCCCCTGCCGCAGACGCCCAGTCAGTATGTGCTGGTAGGCGGGCGCCCGCCGGTGGCGCAACTCGGCGTACAGATGCCGCCTGGCAAGAACGGCGAGACCCTGCTGCTCTACTACTTCCTGGCCGTCGACCCGACGCTGCTGGACGACAAGGGCCGGATCGTCGAGGCCGGCTTCTGGCCGGTGCTGTGCGGGCCCCCGGCGCCGACGCCCAAGACGGCGCCGCCGCTGCAGGGCAGCGACCAGCCCAAATGGAACCTGCCACCGGCGACCCTGCGCCCGTTCCCGGGGATCACGCCTGGCGACCTGGGCTGCACGCCGGACGGCAAGGCGGCGGTTCTGAACGCCGCTCAACCCAGCCGCATCTTCGTCGAGCCGGTGATCCGCGCCCACTGGGTGGGGCCGGAGAAACCCTGAGAAAGCGGCGGGGCGATTGAACCCTTCGCGGCGGCGGCTAGGTTAGTGGCGGCAAGGCGAGGTCCGGGCCGACGGCGGCCGGCTCGCGAACGGAAAGGGCGCTGACCATGAGCGCGCAACTCAATCACACGATCGTCTGGTGCCATGACAAGCAGGCGTCATCGAAGTTCCTGGCCGAAATGCTCGGCCGGGGCGCGCCCGTCCCGTTCGGGCCGTTCCTGGTGGTTGAGATGGACAATGGCGTCTCGCTCGACTTCCACGACCGGGAGGGCGAGATTCCCTTCCAGCACTATGCCTTCCTGATCGGCGAGCCGGACTTCGACGAGGTGCTCTCGCGCATTCGCCTGCGCAAACTGGACCACTGGGCCGACCCGGCGAGGCGGCGCGCCGGCGAGATCAACCACAACGACGGCGGCCGCGGCGTCTACTTCCCCGACCCCGACGGGCATCTGTTCGAGGTGATCACCCGGCCCTATGGGAGCGGATGAAGGCTGGACGTCTGGATCGAGCTGTGATATTGCGGTTAGCAATGTTAATGACGGACCACGAAGCAAACACCTCCGCCCGGCGATAGCCACGGGAAAACCACCGTATCTACGGTGAATCAACGGTGATTCGACGGTTCAGTAGGGATACAGGAACAGCGCCAGGACCAGCGCTATGGTGGCGTTCTTCTGCAGATAGTAAAGAGTCTGGTTCCGCGCCTTCAGCCGCTTGAACGCGGCTTGTGTGCCCGCCAGGCGGCTGTAGAGGCGATTGATGGCGCCCACCGCCTCGCCCTCTTCGTTCGGCGCGCCGGTCTCGCCCATCACGTGGCGCATGACCCAGCGGTTGATCGGCCGCATCAGGCCCGCCACCGGCCGCTCGATGTCGCAGAACAGGATCAGGCGGGTGACGTCGGTCTCGTTCAGCGCTTCGTGGACATAGGTCTCGTCGAACACCATGGCCTCGCCGTCGCGCCAGCTGCGGCGCTGGCCGTCGACCTCGATCCAGCAGCGGTCGTCGTTGGGCGTGCGCAGGCCCAGGTGATAGCGCAGGCTCCCGGCGAAGGGATCGCGGTGGCGTCCCAGCCGTCCCTCCGGCGGCAGCGTGGCGAACATCGCTCCCTTGATGCTGGGCACGGCCCTCAGCAGCGCCACGGCCTTCGGACAAAGCGCGTCGGCGGAGGGCAGGGGATGGTCGTACCACTTCAGGTAAAACCGCTTCCAGCCGCGCTTGTAGAAGGTGTGGAAGCCGACGTCGTTGTCGCCGGTGGCAGCGCGCACCTTGCCCTCGTCCATCAGCCGCAGGCCCTCGTCGCGCAAGAGCTCCCAGTTGTCGGTGATCGGCTTCATGTCCGGGAACATGGCCGGGTCGAGGAAGGGCCGCGTCGGCGCGCGAGAGTAGAGGTAGACGAAGGCGTTGTAGGGCGCGGTGAAGGTCGAGTGGTCGGTGAGCTGGCGGCCGAACTTCAGCCGCACGCGCCCGCGCAGGTTCACGAACGTCGCCGACAGCACGAGCAACAACAGAATGAGGCGCGGCGGTTCGGTGAGGTAGGTAAGGACTTGCTGCATCAGGCCCGTGACTTGGCTCCGACCCGCTGGGGTTCGCCGCCCCCGAAGGGTCCTCCCAGTAGGGCCAGCCCGCGTCCCGCGTCAATGCGGCCCACCGCCGGTTCAGGTGGCGCAGGGCCCCCCTTAGGTGCTAACAACAACGCACTCCATCAAGCTCCTGATTCTGACGAACTGACCCCCCGAAATTGGCCGACAAGACCACCCTTCCGCCCGACGATGACCGGCGCGGCGCCGTCTCTCCTATCTCCATCGAGGAGGAGCTGCAGCGTTCGTACCTGAGCTACGCCATGAGCGTCATCGTCAGCCGCGCGCTGCCCGACGCGCGCGATGGGCTCAAGCCCGTGCACCGGCGGATCCTGTTCTCGATGAACGAGCAGGGCCACACGGCGGACCGGTCGTACGTGAAGTCCGCCCGCGTCGTGGGCGACGTGATGGGCAAGTATCACCCGCACGGGGATGTGGCGATCTACGACAGCCTGGTGCGCATGGCCCAGCCGTTCTCGATGAGCCTGATGCTGATCGACGGCCAGGGCAACTTTGGCTCAGTGGACAACGATCCGCCGGCGCAGATGCGCTACACCGAATGCCGCCTGACCAAGGCGGCCGAGGCGCTGCTGGCCGACATCGACCTCGACACGGTCGACTTCAGGGACAACTACGACGGCAAGGAACGCGAGCCGGCGGTGCTGCCGGCGCGCATCCCCAACCTGCTGGTCAACGGCTCTGGCGGCATCGCCGTCGGCATGGCCACCAACATCCCGCCGCACAATCTGGGCGAGGTGGTCGACGCCTGCCTGGCGCTGATCGACGATCCGCAGATCGACATCGAGGCGCTGCTGGAGATCGTGCCCGGACCCGATTTCCCCACCGCCGGCGAGATCATCGGCCGCTCGGGCGCTCGCCAGGCCCTGCTCACGGGCCGGGGCTCGGTGATCGTGCGCGGCTCGGCGACCATCGAGGAGATCCGCGCCGGGCGCGAGGCGATCATCATCACCTCGCTGCCCTACCAGGTGAACAAGGCGGCGATGGTCGAGCGCATCGGCGAGCTCGCCCGGGAAAAGCGGCTGGAGGGCATTTCCGAGCTGCGCGACGAGAGCGACCGCCAGGGCATGCGCGTGGTCGTCGAGCTGAAGCGCGACGCTTCGGCCGAAGTGCTGCTCAACCAGCTCTACCGGTTCACGACCCTGCAGTCGTCGTTCGGCGTCAACACCCTGGCGCTGAACCGCGGCCGCCCGCTGTTGATGAACCTGCGCGAGCTGATCGTCGCCTTCGTGGAGTTCCGCGAGGAGGTGGTGGTCCGCCGCACCCGCTTCGAGCTTGGCAAGGCGCGCGATCGTGGCCACACCCTGGTGGGCCTGGCCATCGCCGTGGCCAACATCGACGAGGTGATCCACATCATCCGTTCGTCGAAGGACCCGGCCGAGGCCCGCGAGCGGCTGACCGCGCGGGACTGGCCAGCCGGCGACATGCTGCCGCTGATCGAGCTGATCGCCGACCCGCGCACGGCGCTGGTGGCGGGCAATCAGGTGCGGCTCACCGACGAGCAGGCACGGGCGATCCTGGGCCTGACCCTCTCTCGCCTGACCGGGCTTGGCCGCGAGGAGATCGACGAGGAGGCGCGGATGCTCGCCGAGGAGATCCGCCAGCGGCTGGAGCTGCTCTCCTCGCGCGATAACATCATGGCCGTGGTCCGCGCCGAACTGGTCGAGATCAGGGAAGCCTTCGCCGTCCCCCGCCGCAGCATCTTCGTCGAAGGCGACGCCGACCTCGAGGACGAGGACCTGATCACCCGCGAGGACATGGTGATCACCGTCACCCACGGCGGCTACGTCAAGCGAACGCCGCTCAACACCTACCGCACCCAGCACCGCGGCGGCAAAGGTCGCGCCGGCATGTCGACCAAGGAGGAGGACGCGGTCACCCGGGTGTTCTCCGCCTCCACCCATGCGCCGGTGCTGTTCTTCTCTTCCGGCGGCAAGGTCTACAAGCTGAAGGTGTGGCGCCTGCCGGTCGGCCTGCCGACCTCGCGCGGCAAGGCCTTCATCAACCTCTTTCCGATCGAGCCGGGCGAAACCATGACCTCGATCCTGCCGCTGCCCGAGGACGAGGCGGCGTGGGAGGGGCTGGACGTGATGTTCGCCACCCGCTCGGGCGGGGTCAGGCGCAACAAGCTCTCCGACTTCGTGCAGGTGAACAAGGCCGGCAAGATCGCCATGAAGCTCGACGAGGGCGATGCGATCATCGGCGTGGCGCTCTGCACGGCCGCCGATGACGTGCTGCTGACCACGGCGCTTGGCCGCTGCATCCGCTTCCCGGTGGACGACGTCAGGGTCTTCGCCGGCCGGGAGTCCACCGGCGTGCGCGGCGTGCGCCTGGCCGAGGGCGACAGCGTCATCTCCATGGCCATCCTGCGGGCGGTGGCGGCGACCCCGGCCGAGCGGGAAGCCTACCTCAAGCACGCCACGGCTATGCGGGCGGCCGCCAACGCCGAGGCCGGCGCGGAGGAGACCAGCGCCGAGGAGCCGTCGCCAGCCGAGGAGGACGAGGAAGTGGCCGAGGGTCAGGTAAGCCTGACCCTGGAGCGGATCGCCGAGCTGGGAGCGGCCGAGGAGTTCGTGCTCACCGTCTCCTCCGAGGGATTCGGCAAGCGCACCAGCGCCTACGACTATCGCCGTACCGGCCACGGCGGCCAGGGCCTCATCGCCCACGACCTCACCAAGCGCGGCGGCCGGCTGGTGGCCTCCTTCCCGGTGGAGGAGAGCGACGAGATCCTGCTGGTCAGCGACCAGGGCCAGCTGATCCGGGTGCCGGTCGACCAGGTTCGCATCGCTGGGCGTAACACCCAGGGCGTCACCATCTTCCGCAAGGCCGAAGACGAGCACGTGGTCTCGGTGGAACGGCTGGAGGGCGAGGGGGCGAGCGACGGCGAGGTCGCGGAGGACGACGAGGCGCCGCAAGCCGATTGACACCGGCGCGAATTCCTCGTCGAAGCTCGGCCTATCTCGCGTAGCCCTCGGAGGGATAGCCAAGATGAAGCGCACCGGCCTCTATCCAGGCGCCTTCGACCCGATCCACAACGGCCACCTCGACATCATTGGCCGCGCGGTGAAGCTGTTCGACAAGCTGGTCATCGGGGTAGCCGTCGACACCGGCAAGTCGGCCCTCTTCAGCCTGGAGGAGCGACTGGAGATCCTGTCCGAAGAGATGGAACCCTTGAAGAACCAGGCCGAGATTCAGGTCTACGGCTATTCGGGCCTGACCATCGACGCGGCCCGCAAGGTGGGCGCCCAGGTGCTGGTGCGGGGCCTCAGGGCGTTCTCCGACTTCGAGCACGAGTTCCAACTCACGTCGATGAACCAGCAGCTCGACCGCGAGATCGAGACGGTGTTTCTGATGGCCGACCCGCACCACCAGGCGATCGCCTCGCGCCTGGTGAAGGAGATCGTCTCCATGGGAGGCGATGTCACCCCGTTCGTACCGGCCGCGATCAAGGCGCGCCTGATGGCCAAGGTCGGGCGCGACTGAGCTCCGGCTTGTCGGCCGATCGCTGGCGGTCTAGGCGGAGGCCCATGCACATCGTTCGACTCGCCCTCGCCGCGGCGCTCGCCGCTTCGCTCACCGCCCCCGCGATCGCCGCCAAGCCCAAGCCCGCGCCGGCCGCCGCCGCACCGGCCGGCCCGGCCGACGCCGACTGGCGCACACCCGATCCGCAGGACGTGCTGGTGATCGACACCTCCAAGGGCCGGATCATCGTCGAGATGAACGCCGCCGCCGCGCCCAACCACGTGGCGCGGATCCGCGCCCTCGTCCGCGCCGGCGTCTATGACAGCCGCGCCTTCTTCCGGGTGATCGACAACTTCATGGACCAGACCGGCGATCCGCTGGACAGCGGCATGGGCGGCTCGTCGATGCCCAACCTTGCCGCCGAGTTCACCTTCAAGCGCGGCGCCGACACCCCCTTCGTCACCGTGGCCAAGAACGGCGGTCTGGAGGGCGGGATCGTCGGCAGCCTGCCGGTGATCAGCCAGACCATGGACCTTGGCCTCTTGACCGCCGACCACAAGGTGCAGGCCTGGGGCGTCTATTGCGCAGGCGTCGCCGGCATGGCCCGCGCGGAGGATCCCGACAGCGCCAACAGCCAGTTCTACATCATGCGCACCAACGCCAACGCCGCCGACCACGCCACCCACGCCCTGGACAAGAAGTACACCGCCTGGGGCCGGGTGCTCGCCGGCCAGGACGTGGTCGATGCGATCAAGACCGGCGAGCCCGTGAGCGATCCCGACAAGATGCTGAGCGTCAAGGTTCTCGCCGACCTCCCCGAGGCGAGCCGGCCGAAAGTCCGCGTGATCGATCCCGCCAGCGCCTGGTTCAAGGCCGAGATCGAACGCCGGCGCTTGAAGGCCGGCATCGACTTCACGGTCTGCTCGGTCCCGCTGTCGGCGGAGGTGAAGTAAGCGCGGCGGCCGCCGCCCACAGCTGAGCGGCATGAGTCCGGCTTCGGCTGCAGCAGGCGCCTCGCGCCGCGATCAGGCCGCCTCAAGGCTGAAGGTGTGGTCGGCCTCGTCGTAGACGAAGAGCTCGGCGTAGCGGCACCAGGCGACGACGGCCTTCAGCGTCTCCTCGGCGTAGTCCTCGGACATGAAGTCCTCCAGCTCTTCGGAAAATCGCGCCGCCCTGGCGCGGTGGTTGGGCCGCTCCTCCAGCACCCGCTTGATCAGCGCCGCCAGCGGCACATAGGCGATCAGGTGCTCGGCGAAGAGGCGTTTGCGGTCGTCGAGATCGCTGTCGGCGAAGCGCCGGCCGGCGGGCGTCAGCTGGATGTCGCCCTGCTCGAGCTCCGCCAGCCGCAACAGCTGAAGGGTCTCGGCGATGGGGAAGAGATCGTCGACCTCGAAG
The DNA here is from genome assembly GCA_044445785.1 of Caulobacterales bacterium. Lineage (GTDB taxonomy): Bacteria > Pseudomonadota > Alphaproteobacteria > Caulobacterales > Caulobacteraceae > Acaudatibacter. Next base: position 113,522 of record JBIOEF010000001.1, on the reverse strand, counting down.
TTCAGCTCCTCGGCCAGCGCCGGCAGGTCGGCGCGGCCGTCCGGATAGGCCGACAAGGTCTCCATCAGGCCCGCCAATTCGTTGGTGGAGACCTCGGGCAGCGACATGCCGACGCCGATGCCCGGGAACCCCTGGCCGCCGCGCGCCTCTCCCTTGTCCGCGCCGGTTCTGGCGGTCATCCGGCCATAGATGTCGTCGACCTGCTGGCGGAAACGCGGGTCGTCGCGGTTGCGGGGGTGGTCCAGGCCGATCCTGATCTCGGCGATGATCCGGCCGGGGTTGGAAGAGAGGATCAGGATCCGGTCGCTCATCAACACCGCCTCTTCGATGTTGTGGGTGACCATCAGGATCGAACGCACCGGCAGGCGCCCTTCGATCCAGAGGTCGATGATGTCGGTGCGCATGGTCTCGGCGGTGAGGACGTCGAGGGCCGAGAACGGCTCGTCCATCAAAAGCAGCTCAGGGTGCACGACCAGCGCCCGCGCGAAGCCGACCCGCTGGCGCATGCCGCCGGAAAGCTCCTTCGGATAGGCCGACTCGAACCCGCCGAGACCGATCAGGTCGATCGCTTCGGCGGCGCGCCGCTCGCGTTCCGCTGCGGGCACCCGGTGCGCTTCCAGTCCCAGCTCGACGTTCTCCTGGACGGTCAGCCAGGGGAAAAGCGCGAAGCTTTGGAAGACCATGGCGATGCCCGGGTTCGGTCCGTCGATCGGCTTGCCTTCCCAGAGGGCGCGGCCGTTGGTCGGCTTCATCAGGCCGGCGATGATCCGCAGCAACGATGACTTGCCGCTGCCGGATCGGCCCAGCAGCGACACGATCTCGCCCTCGTCGATGTCGACGTTGACGCCGTCCAGCACCAGCGGGCCCTTGCCCTCCAGGCCGTAGGCCATGCGCACCTCTTCGACCTGCAGCAGGCGTTGGGCGTCTGGCGTCTTGGGCATGGGAAGGACTCCTCTAGTCGAAGCGGTACTTGCGCTCCGCCAGGCGATAGAGCGGTCGCCAGATCGAGCGGTTGAGGGCGACCACGAAGATGCTCATCACTGCGACGCCCAGCACGATCCGCGGGTAGTCGCCCGCCACGGTGGCGTCGGCGATATAGGCGCCAAGGCCGGCTGCGCGAAGGTGGTGCGCGCCCCACGAGGCCACTTCGGAGACGATGGCCGCGTTCCAGGCGCCGCCGCTGGCTGTGAGCGCGCCAGTGACGAAGTAGGGCAGGATCCCCGGGCCCATCACGCTGCGCCACCAGAGCCAGCCCTTGACGTCGAAGGTCTGCGCCGCCTGCTTCAGGTCGGTGGGATAGGCCGCGGCGCCGGCGATGACGTTGAAGAGGATGTACCATTGGGTCCCCAGGATCATCAGGGGACTGAGGAAGATGTTGGGATCCAGCCGCCCGGCGACGATGCCGGAGACGACTAGGCCGTAGAGCAGATTGACCGGGAACGAGGCCAGGAACTGGGCGACCGGCTGGATCCGCTCGGCGATTTTCGGGCGCAGCCCGATCCAGACGCCGATCGGCGTCCATACCACCGAGGCCAATGCGATCAGCACCGCCACCCGCGCCAGGGTAAGGAAAGCGAGGCCCACGGCATGCCAAAGATCGCTCCACCTCAGCTCGCGCGCGACGAAACTGACGATCTCCTTGCCGGCGAAGCCCACCAGGACGATCACCACAGCGATCCAGACGGCGTCGAAGGTGCGTCCCGCGGCGCCGCTCAGTTCCGGCGCCCGCGGCAACGGCGTCCGAACGCGGAAACTGGCGACGAACCGCACCGCCGCGCCGATCGGTCGGCCGACCCGGGCCATCAGCCGCGTGCGTCGCATCATGTCCAGCACCCACGAGCGCGGCGGGTCAGCCGATGCGGTCAGCTCGACGTGGAACTTCTCGGCCCAGGCGACCAGGGGCCGGAAGAGCAGCTGGTCGAAGATCAGGATGGTCACGCCCATGGTCAGCACCGCCCAGGCGATGGCGCCGTAGTTCTGCTGGGCGTTGGCCTGGGCGATGTAGGCGCCGACGCCTGGCAGCGTCACCGTTGTCTGGCCGACGGTCAGGGCCTCGGAGGCGGTGACGAAGAACCAGCCGCCGGCCATGGACATCATCATGTTCCAGATCAGCGCCGGTGCGCCGTAGGGGGCCTCGAGACGCCAGAACTTCTGCCAGGGGGTCAGGCCGAACGCCGTGGCGGCCTCGTTAAGGTCGGCGGGAATGGTCTTCAGCGACTGATAGAAACTGAACGCCATGTTCCAGGCCTGGGCGGTGAATACCGCGAAAATCGAGGCGAACTCGACGCCAACCACGTTGCCGGGCGCCAGCGCCATGAACCCGGTGACGGTGAACGAGAGAAACCCCAGCACCGGCACCGACTGCAGGATGTCCAGCAACGGCACCAGCACCATCTCGGCGTGCCGGCTCTTGGCGGCCAGGGTCGCGTAACCGAAGGTGAAGACCAGCGAAGCGATCATTGCGGCGATCATGCGCAGGCTGGTGCGCACCGCGTATTCCGGCAGCCGCCAGGGATCCAGGCTGATCGGCGCCTGCGCCAGGGTCTTCAAGGGTGCGAAGGTGTGCTGGGCGCCGTGGGAAAGGGTGATGAAGACAGCGACGATCAAGGCCATCGCCACCAGGTCCCAGGCGTTGAACGGCGCCTTGAGCGCGGGATAGGCGCGGCGGAGCACGGGCGCTCTCATCGATCACTCCCAATCCCGAAGTCCCGGCCTCCTATCAAGCTGGGACGTGACGCGCACGTGACAACCATCCGTCCGCGCCAGATCGTCGGGAGAGGGTCGGATCAGACCGGTTGCAGGTCTTTCGCCGCCGCGTCGGGGAAGCTGGGCGCCAGGCGGTCGGGACCAATAGCGGTCGCTCGCGACCCCAGGTTCAAGTACCGGAACGTCACCTGAAGCGGACCACGAAGCGGGCCTCGCGGGTTCCAGCGTTGCTACAGGTTCAGTCGTCGAGCTCGGGAGTCACCGTCAGGGTGAGGAGGCGCGCCTGACGGATCAGCGACAGCTCCACGGCCTTGCCGGCCACCTCGTCGGTCAGCAGACGGTGGAGGTCGTCGACGCCGCCGATCGCCACGCCATCGAACGCCAGGATGATGTCGCCTTTGCTGAGCCCGGCGCGCGCCGCCGGACCGCCTTCGGACGTCTCGGCCGCCATCACCCCCGTGGCGGCGCGCTGCAGCCGCGCAGCGAGCCGCGCGTCGAGGGTCACCGTCTGGGCGGAAATGCCCAGGCGCGCGCGCTTCACGCGGCCATCGCGCATCAGCCGGCCGACGACGTCGACGGCGGTGTCGACGCCGATGGCGAAGCAAAGGCCCTGGGCGCGCCCGACCATGGCGGTGTTGACGCCGACTACGCGTCCGGCGCCGTCCACCAGCGGCCCGCCGGAGTTGCCGGGGTTCAGCGGCGCGTCGGTCTGGATGACGCTCTCGATCAGTCGGCCGTTGGGCGCGCGCAAGGTGCGGCCGAGCGCGCTGACGATGCCGGCGGTCACGGTGGCCTGGAAGCCCATCGGATTGCCGATCGCCACCACCAGCTGGCCGACGCGGAGGCGCGAGGAGCTGCCGAACAGGGCATGAGGCAGGCCGGCGGCGCTGAGGCGCAACACCGCCAGGTCCGTCGCCGGATCGGCGCCGACCACGCTCGCTTCAAAGCGTCGCCCATCGGTGAGGGTGGCGGAGAGCCGGGTCGCGCCGGCGATCACATGGCTGTTGGTGATCAGATAGCCATCGGGGGCGAAGACGACGCCAGAGCCCGCGCCGCGCGGCCCCTTGGCGGTGGACGCTGCAATGTGGACGACCGCGGGCCCTGCTGTTTCGAAGGCGCGGCTGACGATATGGGAATAGGGATCGAGCGCATCTTCCGCGCGCTCGGGACTGTCGTAAGGCATGATCGAAAAGTGGTGGGGCGCCCTGGCCCCGGCAAGAGCCCTAGCGGACCGCCGGCGCCAGGCCCTTGTGCCCAACCTCCACCCAGGCGTCGGCTCGCACCCACTGGTGGATCTCACCGCACGAACTGCAGCGGAAAGCGTACCTGGCGCCGGCTGCGGCGAATTGGGTGTCGGTCATGTGGTGACCGGTCGGCACAGACGCGCCGCTCTTGGGACACTTGGTGAGCACGCGGGCCATCAGGCGAAGACCCCGGGGCTCAGATGCGCTGGAATTCTGTCCATTTCTCACCTTAGCATGCCCGCCGAGCAAATGTCTTCGGGGCAAAATAAACTCGGCCGAAACCACGAAATCTCGAAATAAATTGCCTTTGCGCGGCCGAAGTGATCTAGTTGATCATCGAATATCGTGTTGGTTCGGCCCTTCTCCGCGTCCCCTATCTTCAGGGGCTCCCGGACCTGACCTCGACCCCTACCGAAGATTTGATCGCGACTGCCATCCTGGCGTCGCGGAAATTCATTCCCGGAAAGGGATATGACATGGCTACCGGCACTGTGAAATGGTTCAACGGTCAAAAGGGTTTCGGCTTCATCCAACCCGATGAAGGCGGCTCTGACGTGTTCGTGCACATCTCGGCGGTCGAGCGTGCGGGCCTCGGCTCGCTGCACGAAGGCCAGAAGATCGGCTACGAAGTCGAGCGCGACCAGCGCACCGGCAAGAACTCGGCGGGCCAACTGAAGTCCGTCTAAGCGTTGCAATGAAACTGCTGGAATTCGTCGGCGTCAAAGGCTTGCCCGTCTGGGTAAGCGCCGGGCAGGTGGCTTACGTCAGCCGCCCGGACAACGCCGGCGAAGGCGCCAGCATGTATGGCGGCAACAACGCCAATACCAGCACCCGCATCTGGTTCTCCGCCGGGTCGCATCTGGATGTGAGAGAAGCCCTCGAAGACGTGGTCGCGCGCTTCAACGCCTGAGCCAGTCATCCCGCGGATCGGGGCTTCAGGCCCCTGGTGCGCCGGCCAGTCCCTTTGGACGACCGACCCGCGCCTGTTCGCGATAAAGCGTCACAGACACAGAGATCAGGCTGATCAGGACGACGAGGCAGAGCAGTCCCCTGCCGCTGGCGTCCGTGGTCTTGCTGACGAAGATCGGCCCCGCGGCGGTGAACCAGGCAAGCAGGCCGCAGAGCGCCAGGTCGAGGCCAAGACGGATGCGCCGCGTGATCTTCAGCCACCGCCCGTCCACAAGCGCGGTCATGTAGACGCCGTATTGGGCGGCCCAAAGGGGCAGAAGCCAGGGGCCGCGCGCTCGCAGGAATCCGTCGTCGAAGGCGAACACCGACGGAAGCACGCCGGGCAAGTGGGGCCCGTACCAGGGCATCCCGATCCAGACAGCTGCGCCCAGCGTCCAGGCCCCCATGGCCAGTATCGTCAGCGGGCGGTTGATTCTGTCTCGATCCGCCAGGCGCGGTGGGGCCCAGGCGTCAGCACGCGGCCAGCGATGGCCGATCCAGCGTACGATGATGAAGGCGACGACCATAAAGCCCGGCAGCCAGAAGGCGCCCAGACCCCAGCTGGTCCACCATGCCCCAAGTCGGGAGAACGCTTGGCCCGGAAACAACTCTGGCAGCATGAACACAGGCGGCAGGGTCAGGGCCCATTGGACCGCGACGGCTAGCAGGGCGGTCAGGGCGAACCCCCGGGTCTCCGACGACTTGATGATGACGAAGCTCGCCGGCCGATAGCGGTCGGCGACGTCTTCGGGACGCCCGAACGCGTTCAGTAGCGCCAGCGCCATCGCCTCGTCGGCCGGCCGATCCGCGTCGGAAGCCTTGCCTTGCAACTCTTCGCCCAGCAGCGCGCGCAGCTCGAAGCCGACGTCATTGCGCAGCTTGCGTGGCAGTCGCTTGGCGATGTCGTCCACATAGCTCTCGATCAGGTCGCTCGGGTTCATCGTTCTGTCCCTTCGTCCAACAGCCGGTCCATGGTGGCGACGAGGCCCCGCCAGCTGGCGGTGAGGTCGCGATAGAGCTGCTCCCCTGCGGGGCTCAGCCGGTAGTAGCGGCGGGGCGGCCCGTCCTCGATCCGCCATTCGCTGGCAAGCAGACCCTGGCCCTCCAGCCGGCGGAGCAGGGGATAGAGGGTTCCCTCCTCGATCGGCATGCCGAGCGCCGAAAGCGCCTGGCGCAGCGAGTATCCGTACTGGGCGGTCCGCATCTGCGAGAGCGCGGCCAGCACCAGCACGCCGCGACGCAGTTCGCCGTCGAGCCTTCCAGCCGCATTTTCTCGGGTGTCTACCATGCGCCACCAATTACCGTGATAAACACTGTACATAGATACACACAGTATGTCAACAGCAACTGCCGCGCGGCGCCCGGACAGCTCTCCGGGCGGACGGCCGACCCCCTTGTCCAGCGAGGCCGGCGGCGTCTAAGCAAGCGCAGGCAGGGGACACATCACTGGCATGCGAATAGGGGCGTACGTCGCGATCGCGGCGCTGGCGGGCGCGGCTGGGCTGATCGTGCCGATGGCGCTGGGGGCTCAGACTCCCGCCGCGCCGTCGGACGGGGAAGCGCTGTTCAACGCCAAATGCGCGTCCTGCCACGATGCGGCCGTCCGCCGGGCGCCCAACCGCGCGGCTCTGGCGGTCATGCCGGCCGCCGATATCGTCCAGGCGCTGACCACCGGGGCGATGGCGCCGATGGGGCAGGGGCTGACGGACACCGACAAGCAGTCCATCGCCACTTACCTCACCCAGGCGCCGTCCGCGCCCGCCGCCACGGCCGCGGCGGGCGCCCGTCGCCGGTTCAATCCCTTCGCCATGGGTCCGATTGGCGATGACAAGCCTTGCGCGAGCAATCCGTCGATCAAGGCCACCTCCTCGGACTGGTCCAGCGTCGGCTTCGACGCGTCCTCCACGCGCTTTCAGTCCAATCCGGGCCTGCGGGCGAACGACGTTTCGCGCCTGAAGCTGAAGTGGTCCTTCGCCACTACCGGCGGCATGCCGACCGTGGTCGGCGATTGGCTGTTCATCACCACCTACGGCAAACTCTATGCGCTGGACGCCAAGAACGGCTGCGTACGCTGGGCGGCCAGTGGCGTGGCCTCGCGCACGACTCCGGTGGTGATCCGCTCGGCGATCTCGCCCAGCGGCTGGGCGGCCTTTGTCGGCGACCGCGGCGCCCGTTCGGTGCGGGCCTTCGACGCCCAGACGGGAAAGCAGATCTGGCGGGGCGATGAGGTGGAGTCGAACCCGGTGTCGGGAATCACCGGCGCCCCGGCGATCGCCGGCGCTCAGATCTTCGTCCCGGTGACTTCGGGCGAGGAAGGCGCCGCCATGCAGCCGAAGTATCCGTGCTGCAGTTTCCGGGGCTCCCTCGTCGCCCTCGAAACAGCGACCGGCAAGAAACTCTGGAAGACCTACGTCATCACCGAGCCGCTGCATCCGACGCACCTCAACGCCTCAGGAACGCAGATGCAGGGGCCGGCGGGCGCGGCCATCTGGTCGGCGCCGACGGTCGATACCAAGCGGGGGCTGGTCTACGTCGCCACCGGCGACAGCTACACGGACGCGCCGACCACGGGCGACGACGCCATCGTCGCGATGGACATGAAAAGCGGGCGCATCGTCTGGAGCAACCAGGTGACCACGGGCGACAATTTCATCATGGGCTGCACCGATGCGGTGAAGGCGGCGAACTGCCCCGATCCGGGCGGCCCGGACTTCGACTTCGGCGCCTCGCCAATCCTGCTGACGCTGGCGAGCGGCAAGCAGATCCTGCTGGCGGGACAAAAGTCAGGCGTGGTTTACGGCATCGATCCTGACACCGGCCACACACTCTGGCGGACCCGTGTCGGGGTCGGCTCGGCGCTGGGCGGCGTCGAATGGGGCATGGCCACTGACAAGCGGCGCCTCTTCGTCGCCAATGCCGACATCGTCGGGCTGATCGACGACGCGCTGAAGGCTCAGGGCCTGCCGGAGGTGGCGCCGGCGACCGACCCCGCGCGCCCTGGCCTGACCGCGCTCGACCCGGCGACAGGCAAGGTCATCTGGAGCGTGCCCGCGCCGGTCGCGCCGTGCAAATACGCCGGCGACCGCTCGCGCGACTACGCAAGAGGCGCCTGCATCCGCGCCCAGTCGGCGGCGCCCTCGGTCATGCCGGGCGTGGTCTTCTCCGGGACCCTCGACGGCTGGTTTCGCGCCTACGACGCGGCCACCGGCAAGATCCTGTGGGAATACAGCACGACCGCTCAGATCTACGACACCGTCAATGGGGTCAAGGGACAGCCTGGCGGCGGCATCGATGGCCTGGGCCCGACCATCGCCGGGGGGATGGTCTACACCATGTCCGGCCACAACGGTGCGTCGAACACAGGCGGCAATGGGGTGAATGTGCTGTTGGCCTTCTCGGTGGACGGCAAGTAGCGCCCGCGGACTCAGAGCGCGACGCGCGCCGGCGCCAGAGGCAGTCCGGCGACCTCGACGCGCGTGCGGAAGATTGTCCCGCAGTTTTCGCGTGGGCCGCCGTCCGATCCGGTGACCACATAGAGGTCTTTGAGATCCTCGCCGCCAAAGCAGAGGCTGGTCACCATCGGCAGCGGCACGGCCAGGTCTACCCGGTGCGCGCCGTCGGGCTCGAAGACGGCGACGCGGCCGCCGCGCGCGTCAGCGACCCAGACAGAGCCGTCGCTGGCCACCTTCAGCCCGTCGGCGACCGCGCCTTCGCCGAGGGCGGCGAACACGCGCCAGGGTCCGACCGAGCCGTCCGCCGCGACGTCGTAGACGCGCACGTGGCCCGACCGGGAGTCCGAATGGAAGAGCCTCTTTCCGTCCGGCGAGACGCCGAGTCCGTTGGTCAGCATGACGCCGTCGGAAATCGTCCGCATCGCGCCATCGAGGTCGATCACATGCAGGAACCCGGGCTTTGGCTCATCGGCGAAGACCCGGTAGGTCAGCGAGCCCACATAGATGCGGCCGGCTCGGTCAGTGGTCAGGTCATTGAAGCCGATCGCGCCAGGGATGGCGTCCGGCGCGAGCAGAACTTTACCCTCCTCGCCATCCAGCGGCGCCCAGGCGATGTTGCGGCCGCCGATGATCGGGCCGCCGGATGCGTGCAAGGCCATGCCGCCGACGCCGCGGCGCTTGGGGATCGCCAGCGAGACCTCGCCATCCAGGCCCAGGCGATAGACGCCGCCGTTCCTCACGTCGCTGAAGTAGAGGCCCGCTGAGGCGTCCCACACCGGCCCCTCGATCAGGCCGTAGCCGCTGGCGACTTCCTGCATGGCGCTCATCCCCTCGCGTCCGGCCAATCCCGCCAACCCTATACCCGGATTGGCGGAATCTCCCATCTGAGGCGTGGCGGGCCTTAGTCGGCGCTGTAGCTTTCGATCAGCTCATAGACCTTGTCGCGATCGAGGCCGCTCTCGGGGGCGGCTTCGATCAGCTGTTCGGCCTCGAACGACCAGGCGCTGGGGTTGGCCCTCGCCAACTCGGTGGCGGTGGCGGCGGCGCGTATCTCCGGATCGTCCAGACCGCTGAACGTGGAATCCAGCGGCGGCCCGGCGTCCACCGCAACGATCTGTGCGGAAAGCTCGCTGGGCGCGGAATCGGTCACCCGGATTCGATAGCCGCCGGCCTTCAGATCCACGTTCGGCAGCACGACCTCGTGGCCGGCGCTCGACTGCGAAGCCACCAGCGCGCCGGCGGCGTCCTTGACCTCCACCTTGTAGGGCGGTGTCCCGCCGACCAGCCGCACCAACAGGTTCCGATGTCCCGTCTGCAGCTGTTGGCCACCGGCCGAGAGCGCTGGCAAGGCAAAGCCGAAGTCGTCGCCCGCCCCCTTGATCCGGACGTTCCAGGGCAGGCGCTTCATGTCCGGCATCACCTGATCGCTGATGGTGCGATAGGCGTTGCCGGCGACACTCGGCGCGCCGCTGCGCGCCGGCACCCGATAGTCCAGGTCGCGGTTGACCTTGATCGTACCCCGTCCGTCCACGGAGATAACGATCGACGTCGAGCCGTTGGCGTGGATGGAGTCGTCCTGGCACACGACTTCCAGAACCCGGGGGCGGCTGACCACCATCGGCTTGCCGCTCTCGACCCGTGTGATGACGACATCCTGCGGCAGGCCGTCGATGCGGGTGATCACGCCGACCCCCTGGCAGGCGTGGGCGGCGAGGGGCGCTGCGCTGAGCAGGCACGCGACCGCGATCGGAGATAGTCTGTCCAGCGACTGTCTAGCCATCGGTAAACTCCTGTATGGTTTCGGTTATGGCGGAGGCGAAGGCGGGGGCGGATAGGAAACCCCACAGCCCAAAGTTCAAAGAGATCGCGAGCAGCGCCACGCCGAAACAATGTGCGGCGAGGGCGATTATTCCGTTCAGCAGCAGTGGGTTCAACGGCAATATCGCCAGTCTATGGGCGAGCTTGTCCTTGTGCGGCCCGGTTCGCAGGCGGATGTAGCGCCGGCGAGCGCGGCTGGTCGCTGCGGCCGAGGCGGAGATCGCCAGGCTGACCACCGCCAGCAGCAACACCTGACCGATCAGGGGAATGGGTTTGAGCCCCCCGTGGGTCAGCTGCAATCCACGTACGGCGTTCGCCAAGACGACGCTGCCGTTCATCTCGTTGATGGGGGTCTGGATGAAGTCGCCGGCGCTGGCGTTGGTGCCGCCGATGATCAGCACGTGCCTGCAGAGCAAGCCACGACTGATGTCGCCGCCGCCGTGAATAGCGTCGAGGATGTCGATCGCCGAGAGCCGTCGGAAGACGGTCCGGTCGGATTGGTCGCAGGTGGCGAAGCCGGGCCATTTCGGATCTAGGTCCGGCCAGACCCGGCGCATGAACCCAAGCTCCAACGACAGGTGATAGTCGATGAGCTCACCACGCCTGAGCGGGGGTGTATTCACGGTCTGGCAACTGCTGGCGGCGTCCTGCATCCAGTGCTTCGCATGCGCCTGCGCCAGAACGGCCTGGTTGGTTTCGACGAACTGGTAGGCGATCAGGGCCGCCGAGTAGAGCGGCTTCAGACCCGAACTGGTGATCACGCACTGATAGGGCGTGAAGTCGCGCACCACCCCGTTCTGATCGGAGAGCACACTGGCCTCCGACCAATAAATGTTCGGCGCCGGTCGCACGATCGCATCGTAGGGCGTGTCGGGCAGGACGAGGCCAGGGCCGTCCATGCCCACCGTCGAGGTCGGGTAGGCTTCGCGCGAAATGATCAGCGGCGCCGCCGCCTTGTCGGCCGCCCAGGCGGCAAGCGATGCCTGCAGCTTCTCGACGCCGGTCGCGCCATCCGACGGTGGCGCCGCGATATCGACGTCCATCATCACCACGCTCGCCCCGTGCCCAGGCGGCGAAGTGCGGACGAAGTCGAGCAGTTCGGCGAGCGTCGCCCTGGGCACGGTCGCCAGAGGCGGCGAAAACGGCGTCGCCGCGCCAAGTTTGCTGAGCGTGCTGTCGTCGAAGTCGAGGAACAGCACAGGGTCGGCCGTCCCGCCAATAGCGTCAGCGCGCAGCTTGAACGCCATCTCCATCATTTCCCGATCCGGAGCGCCGAGAAATGACTGTTCGACCGCAGGGTACTGAACCAGCAACAGTACTATCAGGCCGACCGCGAAGGAGATGCCGGCGCGTCTACGTTCCGCGAGAAGATCAGAGAGGTTGAAGCCAAGAAACTTTCGCGGCGCACGCGGGGCGTGAGGCGGCTTCGTCAGCGCTGGCTCAGTGTCTTCCGCCACAACACCAAAACTCCACGCATTGTCGCGCATCCAGCAGGCGACTGGCTCCTATCAGAATTAATAGGCGATTCCGAAGCCCTTGGTATGACTAGCATAATATTGACGCGTCACTAGGCGCCAGGCGGCGGGTGGGCAAGACACCAGGCGTGTCTCAGGCGTCGTCGTCGACCCAGTCGAGTGTCCGCTGGACTGCCTTTTTCCACTGTCGCAGGCCCTTGTCGCGCGCGCCGGGGGAAAGCTGCGGCGCCCACTCAGCCGACTTGCGCCAGTTCGCGCGCAACCTCTCGATGTTGGGCCAATAGCCGACCGCCAGGCCCGCGGCGTAGGCGGCGCCAAGGCAGGTGGTCTCGGAAACGACCGGACGCACCACCGGCACGCCCAGGACGTCGGCCTGGAACTGCATCAGCAGCTCGTTGGCGGTCATGCCGCCGTCGACCTTCAGGGTGGTGAGCGCGACGCCGGAATCGGCGGTCATGGCGTCCACCACCTCGCGCGTCTGCCAGGCGGTGGCTTCCAACGCCGCACGGGCGATGTGGCCCTTGGTGATGTAGCCGGTCAGGCCGGCGATGACGCCACGCGCGTCCGAGCGCCAATAGGGGGCGAAGAGCCCGGAGAAGGCCGGCACGAAGTAGCAACCGCCGTTGTCCTCCACTGTCCGGGCCAAAGCCTCGATCTCGCCGGCGCTGGCGATGAGGCCGAGATTGTCACGCACCCACTGGACCAGCGACCCCGTCACCGCGATCGAGCCCTCCAGGGCGTAGGCGGCCGGCTGATCGCCAATCTTGTAGGCGACCGTGGTCAGAAGGCCGTTCTCCGACTGCACGGGTTTGCCGCCGGTGTTGACCAGCAGGAAGCTGCCGGTGCCGTAGGTGTTCTTTCCCTCCCCGGGCGCAAAGCAGGTCTGGCCGAAAAGCGCCGCCTGCTGATCGCCAAGCGCCGCGGCGACCGGAACGCCCGCCAGGACGCCCGAGGCCGCGCCGTAGACTTCCGACGACGAGCGGATGGTCGGCAGCATGGCGCGGGGAACGCCAATCGCCGCCAGCAGGGCGTCGTCCCAGTCCAGCGTCTGGAGGTTCATCAGCATTGTGCGGCTGGCGTTGGTGACGTCGGTGATGTGGGCGCCGGTGAGCTTCCAGATCAGCCAGCTGTCCATGGTGCCGAAGACTGCCTCGCCGGCTTCCGCGCGGGGACGCAGGCCCTCGACGTTGTCGAGCAGCCAGCGGATCTTCGGTCCGGAGAAATAGGTGGCCAGGGGCAGGCCGCAGCGGCCGCGGAACCGATCCTGCCCCTCGTCGCCGCCCAGTTCGCGCACCAGGCGGTCGGTGCGGGTGTCCTGCCAGACAATGGCGTTGTGGACCGGCGTGCCGGTGGCCCGATCCCAGATCAGGGTGGTCTCGCGCTGATTGGTGATGCCGACCGCGGCCAGGTCGCTGGCGGTGATCGCAAGTTTGCCCAACGCGCCGGTCGTCACCGCCTGGACATTGGCCCAGATCTCCAGGGCGTCGTGCTCCACCCAGCCCGGTCTCGGGAAGATCTGCCGGTGCTCCTTCTGGTCCCGAGCAACGATCTCGCCGGCCTCGTCGAAGATGATACAGCGCGAGGAGGTGGTGCCCTGGTCGATCGCGGCGACGTAACGGCTCATGCGGGGGCTCTATTGGGGTGGAGAGGAGGGCGCGGACGGACTTGTACAGCAATCAGCCCAGCAGTCGCGCCGCCGCCGCCGCAGTTCTCAGTTGAGCCCGTACAGCCCCGCGACATTGTCGTGGCAGATCCAATTGCGCTCGTCCTCGGTGAGGCCGGCGGTCTGCTCGGTGATCACTGACTGGGAGTGGGGCCAGGTGGAGTCGGAATGGGGGAAGTCGCTCGCCCACATCAGACGGCGCACATTCATCAGGTCCCTGGTCTTGAAGGCGACCCAGTCGTCCTGGAAGGTGACGTAGATGTGCTCGGCGAAGTACTCGCTGGGCAGGCGCTCGAGCGGGGGCGCCTTCATCCAGTAGCGGTGCCGTTTGTAGGCGTGGTCCATGCGGTACATGTAGTGGGGCACCCAGCCGGCGTCGGCCTCGACGCAGACCACCTTCAAGCCCGGGTGGCGATCGAAGACGCCGCCGAAGATCAGCGTGCCCATGATGTCCTGGCATCCGCGGATGATCGACAGGAAGCTGTTGATTCGCGGGCCGCGGGGGTTCTGCGCCAGCGAGCCGGACTTGGTGGTGAGGATGTGGAAGGATAGCGGCAGGCCCAGCTCCACCGCCGTGGCGAAGACCGGGTCGTAGATGCGGCTGTCGTAGTCCTCCACGGCCGGGTCACCGGGCATCATCACGCCCTTGAAGCCCATCGCCTTGACCGCCTTCAGTTCGGCGACGCCGTCCTCGGGGGTGCGCATGGAAACCTGGGCCAGGCCGTGCAGGCGCTCGGGCGCTTCGCTGCAGTAGCCAGCGAGCCAGCGGTTGTAGGCCTCGAAGCAGGCCTTCTTGTAGTCGAAGTCGGGGTGGTTGCAGATCAGCATGCCGACGGTGGGGTAGATCATCTCGGCGGCGACGCCATCGAGGTCCTGATCGGCGACGCGGTATTTCGGGTCCCAGCCGCTGCGCCAGAGGTCCTCGAAGGCGACGCCGTCGGTGGTGATCTTGGACGGCTCTTTTCCGGCCGCCGCCAGCAGGCCGAGCGGCACGGGCGTAGTAAGGCCCTCGATCACGAAGCTATCGCCGACGTTGGGGAGGGACACGACCTTGGGCGCCCGCTCGCGGAACTTCGGGTCGATGAAATCGAGGTAGCAGTTGGGCGGCTCGGTGATGTGGGAATCGGCCGAGATCGGCGTCCTGATCATCCAAGCGTCCTTAGCTGAAGGGTTCCTGGAAAGCTGGTTCCTCGAAGCGGGCCCTCAGCCGATGGGCGCGGTCCAAAAGGGTGGTCCACAGACGCTAGACCGGGATGGCGCAGGCGACAAGGACTGCCGCATGAAGGTCCTACGCTCGCTTTGCGGAGGGCTGCATCGGCGCTAGCTGTCTTGCAGCTGCGCGTCAGTGGCTGGCGCCGGGCTAAGCGTGAGGGTCAGTGCGCCAAGCGCTGCCGCCAGCGCCGAGCCGGCGAGAACCCCGATCTTGGCCACAGCAGCGTAGCCGCCGTTCTGGAACGCCTGGTCGGCCATCAGCAGCGACAGTGGGTCGCCGATCCCGCAGAGGAGGGCGGCGCCGAGGAACGCCATCGGTGCGGCGTCGGAGGGGAACAGGCCGACTCTCGCCTTGACCGCGGCCCAGGTGGCGAGCGCGATGCCGATCGGCTTGCCGATCGCCAGCGCGATGGCCGTGCCCAGGAACACCCGCAGCGCGGCGGGCGCCCCGAGGTTGGCGACAAGCGAGACGCCGGCGGACGTGAAGGCGAAGAGCGGCAGCACCAGGTAGGTCGACCAAGGACCGACGGCGCGTTCCGCTCGCTCGGCGGGTGACAGCAACCGCTCCGCAGCGGCCGAGAGGTTGCGGCTCGCCCAGTCCCAGACGGGCGTCTCGACCAGCCGGCGGCGGTCGGCGCCGGCGCGCTTCAGCTCATGCTCGGCGTGCTCGAGTTCGGCCAGCGCGGTGGCGGCCTGGGCCAGGAGCGGCCCGGCGGTGGGGACCGGACGGCGGGGCAGGCAGGCGGCGAGCGCGATGCCGCTCAGCGCTCCGCTGACGCCTGCGAGGTGCAGCGAGAGCCAGAGGCCAAGCGTCGCCACCAGGTAGGGCCACGCGCCATAGATCCGCCAGCGGTTGAGCGTGATCATCGCGCCGATGGCGGCGGCGCTCGCCAGCAGCCACTCGGCATGGATCGCGCGGGGGAAGAAGACCGCCAGGATCAGGATCGAGAGCACATCGTCGGCGATGGCGTAGGTGGCGACGAACACCTTCAGCCCGGCGGAGGCGCGCGCCCCGAACACCGCCAGGATGCCGAGGGTGAAGGCGACCCCCGTATCGGCCGGCGCCGCCCAGCCGGCGGCGGTCGCCCCGGAATTGAACGCCAGATAGATCGCCGCCGGAACCGCGACGCCGCCGACCGCCGCCAGCACCGGCGCCACCGCGGCGCGCCAGTCGGTCAAGGCGCCCCCGACCATCTCGCGCCGCAGCTCCAGCCCCAGAATCAGGAAGAAGACCGCAAGCAGACCCTCGGAACACCATTCGGCGATGCTTAGGGACAGCGCGCCGTTCGTCGGACCAATGCCGAATTGCGCGCTCACGAATCCCGAGTAGAGCGAGGCGAGCGGACTGTTGGCCAACATCAGCGCCGCCGCCGCCGCCGCCAGCAGCACCAGACCAGCTGACGACGGCAGGTTGGCGAACGCCCGAGCGGTCCGGCGCACCTGCACCCCCACCGGCCGCTCCAGCGCCTCCAGCATGGAGTAAAAGTCCCAGGCGCCGTCGTAGCGGACGCCGTCGACGAAGATCGTGGGCGTGGCCGTCACGCCGTTGCGGGCGCCGTCGGCGTGATCCTCCGCAACGCGCGCCCGCAGCTTGGCATCGTCGAGATCGCGCTTGAACCGGCTGAGGTTCAGGTCGAGCCCGGCGGCGATCTCCAACAGGATAGCGCGGTCGAGCGGCGGCTCGCGCCCATAGAGCGCGTCGTGCATTTCCCAGAACTTGCCCTGCCGGCCGGCCGCTTCGGCCCCGATAGACACCAACTCGGCGCCCGGATGGGCCCGCTCGTTGGGGTAGTGGCGATAGACGTAGGCGAGCCGTTCGCCGAGCGCCTCTCGCAGGCGCTCGATCACCTGACGCAGGCGCCGGCAGTAGGGACAAAGATAGTCGCCGTAGAGGACGACCGTCACGCGCCGGCTGCGAGCCGCGCCGCCGCGGACGTGGTCGCGCCGACGATCGACCGGGCGGATCAGCCGGCGTTCGGTAGGGGCGGCGTTCATCTTGGCGGCCAACCGACGGGGTAGCATTGCATCGCGCGCGCCCCTCTCTTCTGTCCTACTTGGAAGTTCACGTCGGCGGCGCCGTTGGAGCCCATCTGCACGTCCAATATAGGTCGTCGATCGGGCCTGGGAGGCGCGCGACCGACTATATCGCGCTCGCACGTCGCGGATCAGTGGCGCGGATGAGCAAGAGAGCGCAGGCGGAGGCGGCGAAGGCGGCCAACGCACCGACGAGGATGGCCGCGCGGAACTCGGTCGTCAGGGACGGCCCGCTGGCGGCGAGGGCCGCGCTTAGAAGGGCGGTGGCGATGAGACCTCCCGTGCGCGCGACCGCGCTGTTGAGCCCGGAGGCCGAGCCGGTGTGGCGCGCATCCACCGAACCCAGGACCGCGGCGGTGAGCGGGGCGGCGACGCCGGACATGCCCAGCGACATGACCAGGATCGTCGGCAAGACAGTGGTCCAATAGTCCCCGCCCGGCCCGATCCGCATCGCCAGCAGGAAGCCTACGCCGACCACCAACGATCCGGCCGTGAGCGGCAGACGAGAGCCGACCCGTCCCGCGACCGCGCCTAGAATCGGTGACGTCAGCGCCATGACCAGAGGAAACGGCAGCAGCGCCGCGCCCGCCGCGGTCGCTGAATAGTGGGCGGCCTCGATCAGTTCATAGGGCACGAGCACCAGCAGCCCGCCAAGCGCGCCATAGACCAGCAGCGTCAACAAGGTGAGGCCGACGAACTCGCGGGAGGCGAACATCGTCAGCGGCATCATCGCCTTGGCGCCCGCCCGCAGCTCGACCGCGATGAAGGCTCCGCCGAGGCCGGCGCCGCCGACCATCATGGCCACCGCGGCCGACGTCCACCCGTGGGGCCCCGAACCGATCGTCAGTCCCCAGGTCAGAGCGCCAAGGCCAAGCGTGGCGAGGCACGAGCCCACCGTATCCAGCGGCGCCGATCGATTGTCCGGCGCCGCGGCGAGGAAACGCAGGGCGAGGAACACCGTGCCGGCCGCCAGGGGCAGGTTCAGCAGAAAGATCGACCGCCAGCCTACCGTGTCGATCAACCAACCACCCAAAACCGGGCCGATCGCGCCCGCCATGGCCCCGACCGCCGCCCAGGTCCCGATGGCCCGGCCCCGCGCTTCGCCGGAGAAGGCGTCGCCGAGAATAGCCAGGCTGTTGGGCATCAGCATGGCCGCGCCGACTCCCTGGACTACCCGGCCGGCCAAGAGCAGGCCCAGATTTGGCGCGAGCGCGCAGGCGGCCGAGGCGAGCGCGAAAAGCAGCGTCCCGGCGACCAGCAGCCGGCGGCGCCCAAACCGGTCTCCCGCGGCGCCGCCGAAGAGCAACAGCGCGCTGAGGGGCAGCAGATAGGCGTTGATCACCCACGGCAGCTCGCCCGCGCCAGTGCGGAGGCTGCGGGCGATCGCTGGCAGGCCGACGTTAACGACCGACCCATCGACGAAGGCCAGGCTCGACGCCAGGATCGTCGTGGCCAACACCAGGCGCGGATGTGCCGAGGCGCCAGGTGGCCGCGCCGCGATGGCGGCTGCGTCACAGAGCGCGTGCGAGACGCTCATGCGGGACGGCCCACACCGACCATTTCACGCTCGGGATTTGCGGGTCATTGGCTCGCTCCTGATAGCGGGGCGACTTCGGTGGCTCTGCCTCCCGGCGGCCATTCGAAGCTGTCTCTCGTCGACCCGCGTCCCACTCCGGACGCGTTCGTTTCCCCATAAACTCTCTAAGATATTGAAATATTTTATCTAATGGTGCCGTCGAGTGGGATCGAACCACCGACCTCAGCCTTACCAAGGATGCGCTCTACCACTGAGCTACGACGGCCCGGGGAGGCGGGGTGTTAGCGGACGGGCGCCCCTGTGTGAAGTCGAAAACGTATTGACCGCCACGCACCGTTGACTAGGCGGAGACAATGGACGAGCCGAAAAAGCCGCTGCGGCCCGAGGTCGGCCCGAAAGAGCCGGCGCCCACGGGTTCGGCCGGGGCGCGCGAAGCGAAGCTCGCGGCGGCGCTCAGGGCCAACCTGAAGCGGCGCAAGTCGGCGCCACGCCCGGCCGGTGCTTAGATCGCCACCGCCATAGCCTGTCGCCGCCGCGTGGTGAGGGCGAGGACGGCGAAGAGGACGACGGCCCCGATGCTAAGCGTCGCCTCGGTCAGCAGCATGCCGCCGGCGTTCCAGCGGTTGTTCGCCCAGCCTTCGACAACGTCCATGTAGGCGATGGGTATGTTGCTGACGCAGGCGAAGAGGTTGAACTTGGTGGCCGCGGCGCCAACGCCGATCGCTTCAAGGGTGACCGAGGCGAACGCCGCATAGGTCAGGCCGATGGTCGCCGCGTAGGCGAGGCCGAAGATGACGAAGAACGTCGGCGTACGGGGTCCCAGCGCCATCCCGACGGCCACTGCGGCCTGGATCACGCCGAAGACTCCGTAGGCGGTCCGTCGGTCCATGCGATCGCAGAGCCAACCGCCGCCGATCGCCCCCGCCATAGTGACCACGGCGGCGACGCTGGTGAGTCCCGCCACGAGGTTCGCCGACGCCCGCCACTGCTTGGCGACGGCCGCAAAGAGGCCTGCAGCCGTGCTGGTGCCGATTGGAAGCACGAAGATCAGCAGGGTGAGGAAGCCCGCGCGCGACCACACGGCCTGCCAGCACTCCTTGGCGACGACCCAGAGCGAGGCGAAGTAGTTCGGGCGGCGATGGCTGCGATCCGGTTCCGGCGTAAACAGCAGGGCCGCAGCGCAAGCGGCCATCAAAGCGCCGACCACGCAGCTCGAAGCGGGAACGGAATGGAAGTTGTTGGCGATCGCCAGCCCCACCCCACCGCCCAGTCCAGCGCCGCCGACGTTGCCGGCCTGGCTCCAGCCGCCCGCGCGGCCCTTCTGGTCGGGCGCGGTGGCGTTGGCCATCAGGCTCTCGCAAGCCATCCCCGAAAACGTGCTGGCGACGCTGGTGATCAGCACCAGCACGGTGATCGCGCCCAGCGACTTGGCTTCCATGGGCAGGAAGCCGGTCGCGGCCAGGCTGACACAGACCACCGTCGTGGCGAGCACGTACCAGGTCTTGACGGTGAGGGTCGTATCGACCACCGGCGCCCAGAGAACCTTGAAGGTGTGGGGCAGGATCGCCAGCGCCAGGATACCGCCGAGAGCCAGCGTGCTGACGCCGCCTTTGCTGAGCAGAAAGCCCAGAGCCCCGCTGAAATAGCCGCCGGACATGCCGAAGGGCAGGTACAGCACCAGGAACACGATCGGATGGGCGTTGCGACGCTCGCCGCCGCCGATGTCCTGCATGCCCACTCCCCGGGCGGCGCGACGCGTCTCACGCCGCCCCCGACGATGGCCCAGGCCGCCCACAGGTTCAATCGCGGCTTGGAGAAACCCCTCTTACCGGCGCCGCTTGGCCCGGCTATGAGACCTGCTTGCACCGTCTCGTGGCGCCGACCGCGCCGGCCGCTAGCTGAAGGGTCCTTGATGGATCGCATCGCCATCACCGGCGGCGCGCGGCTGGAGGGGGAGATCCCGATCAGCGGCGCCAAGAACTCGGCCATCAAGCTGATGGTGGCTAGCCTGCTGACCGACGAGCCTCTGCGCCTGACGAACATGCCGCGCCTGGCCGATACGCGGTTCCTGGCCAAGCTGCTGCAGCGGTTGGGCGTGATCGTCGAGGAGAGTGACGACGCCGAGGCGGGCCCGCAGACGATCCTGACGACGCCCGAGATCGTCTCGGCCATCGCGCCATATGACCTGGTCCGCCAGATGCGCGCCTCGTTCAATGTACTGGGACCCCTGGTGGCCAGGACCGGCCAGGCAAAGGTCTCGCTGCCGGGCGGCTGCGCGATCGGCGCGCGGCCGGTGGACCTGCATCTGAGCGCCCTGGAGGCGCTGGGCGCGCGGATCGACCTCAACGAGGGCTACGTCTACGCCCAGGCGCCGCGGGGCCTGAAGGGCGCGCAGATCGATTTCCCCACGGTCTCGGTGGGCGCCACCGAGCATGTGATGCTGGCGGCCGTGCTGGCCAGGGGCGAGACCGTGATCTCCAACGCCGCGTGCGAACCGGAGATCGCCGACCTGGCCGAGTGCCTGACCAAGATGGGCGCGACCATCGAGGGCGCCGGCACGCCGGTGGTGCGGATCGTCGGCGCCTCCCGGCTCGCCGGCGCCACCCACTCGGTGACTCCGGACCGGATCGAGACCGGCACCTACGCGCTGGCCGTCGCCATGGCCGGAGGCGACGTGCGCCTGACCAGGACCCGCGCCGACTTCGTCGAGTCTCTGCTGACGAAGATGGAGGAGGCCGGGGTCGAGGTGGAGCGGCTGAACGACGGGATCCGGGTTCGGCGCAACGGTGCGCGCCTGAACGCCGTGGAGATCGCCACCGACCCCTATCCGGGGTTCGCCACCGACCTGCAGGCCCAGTTCATGGCTCTGATGACCCTGGCCGACGGCGAGAGCGTGATCCGCGAAACCATCTTCGAGAACCGCTTCATGCACGCGCCGGAGCTGACCCGGCTGGGGGCGGAGATCGTCGTCTCCGGCGGCGAGGCCCGGGTGCGCGGGGTCAATCAGCTGGCTGGCGCGCCGGTGATGGCGACCGACCTGCGAGCCTCGGTCAGCTTGGTGATCGCAGCCCTGGCGGCGCGCGGCGAGACGATGGTCAACCGGGTCTACCACCTCGATCGCGGCTTCGAGCGGCTGGAGGAGAAGCTCTCGGCCTGCGGCGCCCAGGTCCGCCGGATCAGCGGGCCGGACGGTGAGGAGGCCTGATGGCGAAACCTGAGCCGCTTCGATTGCTGGCCGAGGACGAGGAAGATCTGGCGGTGATCTCCGCCGCCGTCCAGGACGCGGTCGCGCGCATCGGCGACATCGAATGGGAGCCCAAAGGCCGGCGCCTGACCATCGCCCTCAATCGCTTCCGCTGGGAAGCGGGACCGGCGTGGCTGGGCGAGCGTGTGCGCGCGGGCCTGCAGTTCGGCTCAGTGCTGGCTGTTCGGGCCCGCAACCTGCGCCGCGAACCCAAGGACGCGGTGGTGGAGCTGCTGGCGGTCAGCTTCGAGCCGGGCGAGCCGCCCGGCGGCGTCGTGCGCCTGGCCTTCGCCGGCGACGGCGACCTGGCGCTGACGGTCGAGTGCGTCGACGCCGCCTTGGCGGACGTCTCCACGCCCTGGCCGACGCCCCGCACGCCGGCGCACGAGGCGTGAGCGCTACCGGCGCGCTTTGCGCTGGTAGATGCCGCTGAAACTGACGTTCATTCCGCCGCAGGCGTTGTTGTCGCTGACCACTAGGTAGGGGCCGACGAGCTTGAGGTCGGCGCGGCACGCTTCAGGCCCATCGCCATCGATGATGACCAAGTCGTTGCTCTTGGGCGCCGCGCTTCCATGGATCTCGCCGACATTCGGGCCACCGGGGCGCTCCCTGATCGAGACGTGACAGGAGGGCCAACAGGCGTCGCCGTCGACCTTGAGCGCCTGGGCGAGGATCGTCGCCTTCAGCGTGTCGTCGCCGTTCGCCCAGTCGCCGGCCCAACTCGAGAGCGGTGGGGCGGGCGGTGTCGGCGTCAGGGTCAGGCGGTCATGGCGCACCCAGCCGGCGCTGCCGCCGAAACGATTGGGCATCAACACGCACATGTAGTCGCCGCTCTCGCGGCCGACGAGGACGATGTCGCCCGGGACCACATAGGCTTTCTGCCGGCAGTCGGGAGCCTCGTCGGGACATTGCAGCAGATAGACCCGCGGGCCGTCGATCACCTTGGCCAGGCCCAGCCCCCCCTGATCGGTCGGGAAGTAGCCGTTCGTGCAGTTGAGATCGGCGGACACCATCGCCGCGGCTGGGGCCCAGAGGGTGAGCGCGGCCAGGAGGGCGAAGGCGGCGAGGAGGGCGGGGCGCTTCATGAGCGTCGCTCCGGCAGTGAGGACGGGGCCATCGGAGCATCGTTTGCGGTGTGCGTCGAGGCGCCGGCGCCCCGGCGCTCCGGCACAAACTCCTTGAGTTTCCCCGCCGAGCCGGCACAACCCGGCCATGCGCCGCTTCGCCGCCTCCGATCCCGAGTTTGACGCCGAGTTCGGCGCGTTCCTGAACGAACGCCGCGGCTCGCCCCCGGACGTGGACGCCGCCGTGGCCGGGGTGATCGAGGCGGTCCGCACAGAGGGGCTGGCGGCGGTGCTGCGGTTCACCGAGCGGTTCGACCGGGTGGTGCTCGACGAGCACTCGATGGAGGTGACGCCCCGGGAGATCCAGGGCGGCGTCGACGCTTGCCCGGAGCCGGTGCGACAGGCGATCGCCTTCGCCGCGGCGCGCATCCGCGCCTATCACGAGCGCCAGCGGCCGGCGGATGTGCAGTTCACGGACGAGGCGGGCGTGGAACTTGGCTGGCGCTGGACGCCGCTGGAGGCCGTGGGGATCTATGTGCCAGGCGGCCGCGCGGCCTATCCCTCGACGGTGCTGATGAACGCCATTCCGGCGAAGGCGGCGGGGGTGGAGCGGATCGCCATGGTGACCCCGCCCGGCAAGCTCGAGCCGGCGGTGCTGGCGGCGGCGCGCGAAGCCGGCGTCACCGAGATCTGGCGCGTCGGCGGCGCTCAGGCCTGCGCGGCGCTGGCCTTCGGCGCCGGGCCGATCTGGCCGGTGGACAAGATCGTCGGGCCCGGCAACGCCTATGTCACCGCCGCCAAGCGCCGACTCTACGGCGTGGTCGGCATCGACGCGCTGGCCGGGCCCTCGGAAATCGTCGTGGTGGCCGACAATGCGAACGATCCGGCGTGGATCGCCGCCGACCTGCTGTCGCAGGCCGAACACGACCCGGCCGCCCAGTCGATCCTGATCACCGACGATCCGGCGTTCGCCGAGACGGTGGAGGCCGCGATCGAAGGTCAGCTGAAGACGCTGGCGACCGGCAAGGACGCCACGGCTTCCTGGCGTGACCACGGCGCAGTGGTGATCGCACCGCTGGAGGCCGCGCCGGCGCTGGTCGATCGGATCGCGCCCGAGCACGTGGAGTTCGCGGTCGAGAATCCAGCGGAATTGGCGGCGAGGGTGCGCCACGCCGGCGCCGTCTTCCTTGGCCGCTACGCTCCCGAGGCGATCGGCGACTATGTGGCGGGCTCCAACCATGTGCTGCCCACCAGCCGGGCGGCCCGGTTCTCTTCGGGTCTCTCAATCTACGACTTCCTAAAGCGCACTTCGATCATCGCCTGCGATGCCGCCGCCTTCGCGGCTCTGGCGGAGGCGACTCAGACCCTGGCGGAGGCTGAAGGGCTGCCGGCGCATGCGCGCAGCGTCAGCATCCGCCGCAATCCTTCGCCCGCCGGAGGCTGATCGTGAGCGGCGACCAGCGCCTGCAATCGGTTGTCCTGGACGAGGATTCGCTCGGCGCGGCCTCGCGCGACCAGGAGCAGGAACGGCAGATCGCCATCTTCGATCTCTTGGAGGACAACGTCTTCGTCCCGGAAGGGGCGACGCACGGTCCCTTCGATCTGCGGATCGCTCTGATCGACAATCGGCTGGCGCTGGACATCACGGGACCGGGCTATGAGAAGCGCCACATCCTCTCGCTCTCGCCGTTCCGCGGCGTCGTGCGCGACTATGCGATGATCTGCGAGAGTTATTTCGAGGCGATCCGCAACGCGACGCCGCAGCGGATTGAGGCGCTGGATATGGGCCGGCGCGGTCTGCACAACGAAGGCTCGGCCCTTTTGCAGGAGCGGCTGAAGGGCAAGGTAGAAACCGATCTCGACACCGCCCGACGGCTCTTCACGCTGATCTGCGCCCTGCACTGGCGCGGTTAGCGGCCATGGCCGAACCCCTGCCAGGCGCAGTGCTGTTCGCCTGTAACTTCAACCAGGTCCGCTCGCCCATGGCCGAGGGCTTGATGAAGCTGATGTTCGGCGATCGGATCTACGTCGACAGCTGCGGCCTCAAACGCGAGGACGATGAAGAACCGGACCCCTTCATGGTGGCGGTGATGGACGAGCTGGGCGCCGACCTGACGCATCATCGAGCCAAGCTGTTCGACGAGTTGGAAGACGACAGCTTCGACCTCGTGGTTTCGCTCACGCCAGAGGCGCAGCACAGGGCGGTGGAAATGGCGCGCAGTCGGGCGGTCGAAATCGAATACTGGCCGACCCACGATCCGACCCTGACCTTGGGGCCCCGTGAGGCCGTGCTGGCCGCCTATCGCGAGGTCCGCGACAGTCTGGCCGCCCGCATCCGCGAGCGCTTCGGCCAGATGACGACGTTCGGGGGATGAAGAAGCGCCTGCGATAGAGTATGTTGCGTGGTTGTTGCGGCTCGTGACCGAGTCTATTGGACCTCGGCGCGGG
The DNA here is from genome assembly GCA_044445785.1 of Caulobacterales bacterium. Classification (GTDB taxonomy): domain Bacteria; phylum Pseudomonadota; class Alphaproteobacteria; order Caulobacterales; family Caulobacteraceae; genus Acaudatibacter. The sequence goes on along the minus strand of JBIOEF010000001.1, from coordinate 88,677 downwards.
CCGTCGCGTATCGGGCGAGACGCCCTTGCAGAGAGGCCGAATGGCGAAAGAAGAACTGTTGGAATTTCCGGGCACGGTGAGCGAGCTGCTGCCCAACGCGACCTTTCGCGTGAAATTGGACAACGATCACGAGATCATCGCCCACACCGCCGGCAAGATGCGCAAGAACCGCATCCGGGTGCTGGCTGGCGACAAGGTGCTGGTGGAAATGACGCCCTACGACCTCTCCAAGGGGCGCATCACCTATCGGTTCAAATAGCCGCCTCCAAGCCCATCCTGGTCTTGGCCAGCGCCAGCCCGCGGCGGTTGGAGCTGCTGCGGCAGATAGGTCTAGAGCCTGACCTGATCGACGCCGCTGAAATCGACGAAACCCCGCTCAAGGACGAACCCCCCCGACGGCTGGCCACGCGGCTTGCGGCGGAGAAGGCGCAAGCGGGGGCGCTCAGGCATCCGGCAGCCTTCGTGCTGGCGGCTGACACCGTGGTCGCCGTCGGCCGCCGCGTGCTTGGCAAGCCCACCGACCCGGCGGACGCTGAGCGGATGCTGACCCTGCTGTCGGGCCGCGCCCACCGCGTGCTCTCCGCCGTCGCGCTCGTGGCCGCGGACGGCCGGACGGGCGTGCGGCTCTCGGAAACACGGGTGCGCTTCAAGCGCCTCACCCAGACTGATATCTCCGACTACGTCGCCAGCGGCGAGTGGGCGGACAAGGCTGGCGGGTACGGCGTCCAAGGCCGAGCCGGGGCGTTCGTCGTCGGCCTCAACGGCTCATACACCGGGGTCGTGGGCCTGCCGCTCTATGAGGCGCGGTCGCTGCTGATCGGCCTGGGCTACCCGGTCCGATGACCGAGCGGCGGCTCTATCTCGATGTCGGCGTCGGCGAGACGCGGGGGGTGGTGACCCTGGATGGACGGCCCGAGCGGCTGTTGGTCTCCAGGGACGACGACCGGCCGAGCCAGGCCCTGGGCGCCGAGGTCGTCGCCCGGGTCCGGAAGCTGGATCGCGCCCTGGCGATCGCCTTCCTGGATCTCGGCGAGGGGCCCGACGCGGTGCTGAACCTGCGGCCCGAGATGGGCCGGATTGTCGAAGGCCAGGCGCTCAGGGTGGAGATCCGCGCCGAGGCCAGGGGCGGCAAGGGCGCCTCGGCGCGCCTGATCGGCGAAGACGAAGGAACGCCTCGCGTGACAAGACCAGCGCCCTCGATCGAGGAGGAACTCCGCGCCTTCGGGTCAAACGGCGAGATCGTGACGGGCGGCAAGGCGCGGGCGGTCGCCGACCTCTCCGAGGCCGAAGCGCTGGAGCGCATATTCCCGCTCCCCGGCGGCGGGACGATCGCGGTGGAGCGGACGCGGGCGCTGTTGGCGGTGGACGTCGATGTCGGCGATCGCCCCGGCGGTGAGGCCAAACGCGCGACACGGGCCGCGAACCTGGCGGCGCTCGCCACGGCTGCGCGAGTGCTGCGCTTGAAGGGCGAGGGAGGGCTTGTGGTGATCGACCTGGCGGGACGGGGCCATGACGGCCCACCGCTGATCGCTGCGGCTCGCGCGGCTTTCGCGCCGGACAACCCCGGCGTCGCGCTTGGGCCGATCAGCCGGTTCGGAACCTTGGAGCTGACCGTGCCGCGCCGCCGTCGCTCGATCGCCGACCGGCTGCTGGACGCCGACGGACGTCCGACCGCACAGACCTTGGCGCTACGCCTTGTCCGGGTCTTGGAGCGCGAGGCGGCGGCGGAGCCTGGCGCACGCATCGCCGCGCACGCGGCGCCGGATGTCGTTGCGGCCGCCGCGTCCTATCTTAAGGCGCTGGAGAGCCGGTTCGGCGCGCGTCTGTCCGTCGTCGCCGATCCGACCCGGCCCCTGGAGGCCTTCGAGGTCGTTCCCCGATGACCGCCGGCCGCTGCCCGATCTGCGACAAGCCCATCGCGACCCAGTTCCGACCCTTCTGTTCGGCCCGCTGCGCCGACATCGACTTGCAGCGCTGGCTCTCGGGCGCCTACACGGTCCCGGCCGTCGAGGCGGACGACGATGGAGACGATGGGCAGGGTGGAGGGCAGGAGGACGACGCGGACTCGACGGCGCACTGATTGTGCGGTCCCTTGGCCGGCGGGTTGCGGCGGACCGGTGGGAGCTTGGGGGCTGATGGGTGAGCAGCGCAGCAGCGGCGATCACCTGGGAGAGGACGACGCTTTCGATCTGCAACGGTTCGTGGACGCCCAGGCTTCCGTCATCGCCGCCGTGCGGGCCGAACTGGCCGAGGGCCGGAAGCGGAGCCACTGGATGTGGTTCGTGTTTCCGCAGATCGCCGGCCTGGGCTCAAGTCCGATGGCGATCCGCTACGCCATCGCTTCGCGCGCTGAGGCGCGGGCCTTCCTTGAACATCCGGTATTGGGAGCGCGGCTGCGCGAGCTGACCGGCCTGGTCAACCAGGTCTCAGGACGCTCTGCGCAGGCGATTTTCGGTTCGCCCGATGACCTCAAGTTCCGATCGTCCATGACCCTCTTCGACGCCGTCGCCCCCGGCGGGGTCTTTGGCGAGGCCCTGCAGCGGTATTTCGGGGGGGTCGGCGACCGCCTCACCCTTGAGCGGCTCGGCGATTGAGAAGCCCATCAGCGGCGGCTGGGCAGGATGACGTCCCTGAGCGACGGCGATCGCATCAAGCAGCCGCTGGGCCGATCGCAGGGCGGCGCGGATGCTCAGGTTCAGGTTGGCGCCGTCCGGCCCCAGGATCATCACCTCGTCTCCGCGAACGGCGACGGTGAGAGGTTGGTCGAACGCCTCGTTGCCGGAGGCGGACACAGCTGTGGCTGTCACGAAGAGGACTTTCCTTACCCCAGGGCTCTCGTTCGGCTCTCACCGCACAAGGCGCCTACTTCCAGGCTGACGCTAGCAAACAAGCGTTAGTGGGGGCTTAAGTCGGATCGTCGCGGTGAACCGGTGCCTCGGCCCCGCTCCCGCACGGCTCGAGGGGACGCGCTACTGGCGCGACCGGTTCGCCGGGGCAGCCTCGCCAGCTGCCTTTGATCGAGGTCAACGACGAGCGGCTGCGCCAGGGCCTTCATGTGGCTTGGCCCGGCGGAGGCTGGGTCCTTGCCCCTGCTACGAAAGAGGCTAGCCATGAGGCGTCTCTCGGACATCATCTTCAATCAAGATCCCTTGATCGTGCCCCTCACGACGACGGTGAAGTCAGCCTGCCAGGAAATGAGCCGGCGCAGAGCCGGTTCGGCCCTCGTAACGGACGACACGGGCGCGCTGGTTGGTATTTTCACCGGACGCGACGCCGTCTGCCGAGTGCTGGCGGACGGCAAGGACAGCTCGACCACTTCCGTTAGCGAGGTCATGAGCCGCGACCCGGTCACCATGACCCCTGACAAGACCGCCATCGACGCCCTGCGGCTCATGTGGGACGGCGGGTTCCGGCACGTGCCCCTGGTGCAGGGTGATCGCCTGGTCGGGGTGGTCTCGCGTGGCGACTTCGCAGGTGACGAACACGCGCGCCTTGAGGAAGAACGAGCGCTCTGGGAGCACATGCGCTGACCGGTGAGCCTCGGTCCGGTCGGTAGTCCGTAGATTTACGGATTGGTCAGAAGTTGGCGGATAGGGTCTCGCTTGCGCTTCGCCGACGGGATGGCTCCTCGAGACGATGCTGCAAGGGCCGGCAGGTTGTGACACGACCTACCGGCCCTCGGTGTGTCTAGACCCCGATAGGCACTGCCGTCACGCACGTTGAGTTTCCGCGGAATTCGCAAATGTCGGTGCGGCGTTTTGGCCTGGAAATCCCTATAGTTACACGAGGATTAACTCTTCAATTGAGGAAGTCCTTAATCCTTCCTGACATCATACTAAGACACGCGGGGCTGTGTTCAGTTCGACCCAGCACGATTGAGAGACGCGGCGAATCTCCACTTGGCTCAACCTAGAGCAGCCAAGCTAGAGCGCCAGTCGTCTCCAGGTCGCCCGCTGTCTGTAGCGCCCGCCGGTCTTGGGCCGCGAGCTGTTCCGAGGCGGCGGGATGAGTTGTTGGCAAGGAAGAGAGCAGGGCCTGGGGAATATGTCCGCCGCCAAGAACCATGTGTTGCGGCGTCTGACGGTCAGCGACAAGGGCGCGACCGCGGTTGAGTTCGCGCTCCTGATGGCGCCCCTCTTCGCCCTGATCCTCGCTTCCTTGCAGTTGGCGATTATCTTCTTCACTGGTCAGACGCTGCAGACAGTCGCCATCGCATCGGGTCGTGAGTTGATGACCGGCACCGTGCAGAAGGCCGGGGACACCAAGGCGCAGTTCAAGACGATCGTCTGCAACAACGCGCCCAGCATTTTCCAGTGCGGCAATCTGATGGTCGACGTGCAGTCTGCGGGGGCCTATTCGTCGATCAACACCAGCCCCTTGACGGTGACTTATAACGGGGCGGGCGCGGTCACCAACACCTGGAGCTACAGCCCAGGCGGCCCCGGCGACATCGTCATCATGCGCGTCATGTACAACTGGCCGATCGTCGGCGGGCCCTTCGCGGTCGGCCTCGCCAACCAGGCCAACGGCAGCCACCTGCTGGTCGCCACCACCGTCTTCAAGAACGAGCCCTACCAATGAGCGCGCGCCGGCTGTCAGCCCTGTGGGCGCGTTGGCGGGCGGATACGCGCGGCGTCGCCGCCGTCGAATTCGCCATGGTGCTGCCGATCCTGATGGTCATCTACCTGGTCGGCTTCGAGACCAGCCAAGCGGTGGCGGCCTACCGAAAGCTCACCGACACCACCGTTCAGCTCGGCAATGTGACCACCCAGTACACGACCATGAGCGCGCTCGACGTCAACAACGTGCTCAACGCGTCGGCGCAGATCATGTCGCCGGATTCGACCACAAACCTGACAATCGTCCTGTCGGAAGTCACCACCGACGTCAATGGCAACGCCACCGTCACCTGGAGCAAGACCTTCCAAGGTACAGCATTGGCCGTGGGCAGCGCCGTAACGCCGCCAACTGGGTCAAGAACACCGAATACGAACTACATATTGGTCCAGACAACCTACACTTACGTGCCGACGGTCGGAGCTAACGTCATTGGAAATTTCCCAATGAACGATCAGATTTGGATGCTTCCCAGGCAATCTCCTGCAATTCCATACACAGGTTGATGGCATGTCGATGAAAAATGCATTCGCGAAGATTGGCCGATACCTGAAGGCCACGAAACTATTCGTGGTCGATAATCGCGGGAACGTCGCGATCATCGCGGCGGCCGTCATGCTGCCGTTGGCTTTCTCGGTCGGCATGGGCATCGACTACACCATGGCGACTCGCCGGCAGGACCAGCTTAACGGGTTCGCTGACGCGGCCGCCCTGGCCGCCGTCACGCCGACCCAGATGACCCTGTCGTCCGACTCTGCGCAGACCGCGGCCCAGAACATGTTCCTGGGCCAGGTCGCAACGGTGACCAACGTGAGCTACGTGCCCGCCAATGTCTCGGTCGTCGCCACCGACACAGTGGTGGGCGCGACCGTGAACCGGACGGTCACCGTGAACTACACCGCGGCTTCGCAGAACGTCTTCAGCTCCCTGCTCGGGGTGAGCACGCTCCCGATCACCGGCACATCGACGGCGACCTCGAGCGTGGCGCCGAACATCGACTTCTACCTGATACTGGACACCTCGCCTTCGATGGAGATCGCCGCCACCACGGCGGGGATCAACACCATGGTGGCCAATACCGCGCCGCAAGGCGGGTGCGCGTTCGGCTGTCACGAGACCAATCCCGGCGCGGACGGCCTAGGCAATCCGTCGAACGTCACCTGCCAACCCTCGGGCACCGTGAGTTTCCCGGCTGGCGGCGAAGACAACTTCGCCCTGGCGCGCTGTCTCAACGTTCCGCTTCGGATCGACCTGGTCAATCAGGCGACGCAAAATCTCATGACCGTGGCGCAGACGGCCGAGGTGAACAACAACACCACCTACCGCGCCGCCATCTACACGATGGATCGTTCGTTCACGACCCTGCAGGCGCTTACCTCAAACCTGGCCACCGCCCAGACGGCGGCGGCGAACCTCGCCTCCCTGACCATGTACAGCAACAATCACCTGGTCAGCGGCGACAGCAACAGCGATGAAGACACCTATCTGGACCTGGGCCTGAACGACCTGAACGGCGCCATGCCCAATCCCGGCAACGGGACGAAGAACCTTGGAGACACGCCTCAGGAGGTCATGTTCATTGTTTCGGACGGCGTGAACGACGAGGCGGTCAGCGGCAACCGCCGGTACTACCCGATCAGCACCAATCCGACGGACTGGTGCACAACGATCAAGGCTCGGGGTATCCGGATCGCGTTCCTGTACACGACCTACAATCCGCTTCCGACTAACGGCTGGTACAACACCTACATCGCGCCCGAGCAGAACCAGATTGCGCCGGCCGCCCTGGCCTGCGCTTCGCCCGGCCTCTACTACGAGGTCAGCACCGACGGCGATATCTCCGCGGCGTTGACGGCTCTCTTCCAGAAGGCGGTCGCGACGGCGCGTCTGCTGCACTGACACCGCCGGCCGGTGCGTCTTGGCGAGCGGAAAGCCGTTCGCCAAGACGCGCCGTTTAGTGCGTCAGCACCAGGATCACGCCGAAGAAGCCAACTAGCACGAGCGCGCCTGCAAGGCGTGTCCACGAGGGCGGGCCCGCTCGTCGCACGGGCGCCAGCGAGTCGGCGTAGGCAGGAAATCGGGCCATGCGGTGGTCGCCTCCCAAGAGCGATGGCGAACCCGCCATCAGACTTGGCTAGAGACCGCGACGCCGTTGAATGCGGGCTGATACCGCTGTTGTCTGGCGTTCATCTATGGAAGCGTTGATCGGTAGCTCTTGCGGACGGGGACGCCTCTGACGGCATGGCTGTTGTGGACGGGAGCGCCGCGGGGGCCGTGATGGACGATGACGCCGTTGATGCAGTGACGACGGTGCCCCGGTCCGCAGTGCCGCGGGTGGGCTGAAGCTGAGGATTGAACCATGCCGATGCCGGCGGCGAGCGCGAGGGTCAGCCAGAAAGCTTTCACGACGTTTCTCCGACGTTTGATGAATTCGGATCTGAGTTGGGGACGGACGGCCAAGCGTCTTGCGCCGTTTCAGTCCATCCGGCAATCGGATGTTGGCCCGCGCACGCAGCGGACCAGGCGCGCCAAAGTGGTCGGCCGGACTTGGCGGCTGATCTGTCCGATGGTGATGGGGCTGGTTCTTGGGTCGGCCCGGGCGAGCGAGCCGCCATTCGATGATGCTCGGCTGCAAGCCTTGCTCCGGAACAACCCCGCGACCGGCAGGCCGGTGGAGACGATTGGGGAGCTGCTGCCGCTGCTGCCGCGGAGCTTCAGAGCCAATTTCACCCTCGTCTACGACAGCCGCAGCCCATTCGCGTCGAGCATCTCGCCGAAGTATCCAAGGGTGGTGCTGTTCAGCGACGACGCCCGCTTCGTCCTGGCCTTCACCGGCGATCCGAACGCGCCGGCCGACGATCTCGTCGAGACGATGAGCTTCGACGATTCCGCCGCCTCGTTCTCCCTTCGCGCCTACCTGCTGCCGGCGGCCGAGCGACGCGCCTGGCGTCCCAGCGCCGGCGCTTCCAATTGTTCCAGCTGCCATGGCGGCGACGCGCGCCCGATCTTTGACGCCTACCCGATCTGGCCCGGGTTCTATGGATCGGTGCTGGACACTTTCCCGCGCGACCGGGTGGGGCGCTCCGAAAAGAAGCTCTACCAGGCGTTCCTGGCCGGGCCCCGCAGGAGTGGAGTCTATCGAGCCCTGATCTTCCGGCGCGGCAGCCCCGTGACGCCCTACCTCGACCCCCGCCGGGTCCGCCGCGGCGTCGTGGAGCTGGACCCAGCCGCGTTTCCGTTCTTGCCCAACGCAAGGCTCGGCATGGCGCTGACCGAGCTCAATCGCCAGCGAATCTACCGCAAGCTGGCGGCCGCGCCAGGCTTCGCCGCGCATGAGCGCGATCTCCTGGCCGAACTCCTGGAGTGTCCGTCCGCGCCAAAACCGAGCCGCGACGCTCTGGCCGCGGTCAGGACCGCGCTGACAGCCGAGAATGCCGCACGCATAAAGCGTCTGGGCGCGCGCGCCAATGATCCCGACCGCGACGTCTATGAGATGGAAGAGCTGAAGTTCGTCCACGCCCTGGCCGAGATCAACGACGTCGCCGCGCGGGCCGGCGTCGACCGGACCGATTGGTCGATGGCGCTGGAGCCGAACTCGATGGCCTATTTCGACGGCATCCTCAGCGGAATCTATCGGGGCCGCAGCTACTACCTGAAGGAGGATCTGATCTTCGAGCTCCTCGAGCACCTGGCCCAGCGCGATCCCGCGTTCCGACGGTATTTCAGCTACGACGCCGTGTTCTCCGACCTGGGCTATCCGTTTGGCCACCGGATCGACATGGGTCCGGCGCTGAGGAGCTGCCCGTTGCTGACCGGACCTGTAAGAACCGACCAGGCGCAGACTGGCCGTCCCGCTTTGCATGGCGGCTGAATCGGCCGAAGAGTCGGCGATGAAGCGGCTCTGGCCCTTCGCGGCGATCGTTCTGGCGGCGGGCGCGCTCTGGGCGCCCACGCTGGCGCTGGATGTGGGCCGCGGCGACTCGCTCGATCTCAACCTCATCTGGTCGAACCAGTTCTCGGCCCTGGTGCGACACGGCCAGCTCTATCCGCGCTGGATGCCGGCTTCGTTCGAGGGGCTGGGGAGCCCGACCTTCTATTTCTACCCGCCGCTAGCCTTCTGGGGCGTGTCGGTCGTCGCGGCGCTGGGCGGGGAGGGGCTTTCGACGTTGTTGCAGTTGAAGCTCGCGGCCCTGGATTTCCTGGCCATGTCGGGCCTAACGATGTTCCTCTGGTTGAAGACCCAGACCACCGCCGCGCGAGCGCTGATCTGCGCGGTGATCTTCATGGCCGCGCCCTACCACATGGACGACCACTACATCCGGGGCGCCTTCGCCGAATTCCTGGCCATCGGCGTCATCCCCCTCGTCGCGCTCGGCCTGGTCAAGACCGCGCGGCGCGAACGTTTCGGGCCGATGGTGCTGGCCGCCAGCTACGGCGCCCTGATCCTGGCGCACCTGCCGACGGCGCTGCTGACCTCGGTCCTGCTTATCGCTCCCTATGCGGCGCTGCTCGCCTGGCGCACGCCCGGCGCAAGGGTCGCCTTCCTTGCACGCAGCGCCGCCGCACTCGTGCTGGGCGTCGGCCTGGCCGCGATCTACCTGGTCCCGGCGCTCCTGCTGCAGCGGTTCATCTCGGCCGAGTATCTGTGGAGCCCGAAGTTCAACCTCACCGGCCAGCTTTTCGCCAACCCGCACGCCTGGACCATGCCGTTCGTGGCCCTGCTGGCTTTGGCCTCGGCGCTGGAGACGGCGATGGCGGTGCTGGCGGGCATGGGCGCCTGGCGCGCGGGCGACAGGGCGACGGCGTTCTGGGCTGGTCTGGCGGCGCTGATCTTCCTGGTCATGACGGGTCTCGTGCCCGGCTTTTGGGCTGCTCCGCTGATGGCCAAGGTGCAGTTCCCGTGGCGAGCCATGGCCGTGCAGGAGTTCGCGCTTGTTACCCTGCTGGCGCTCTCGCCGACCTTGAGCGCAAGGCGGCTAGGCGTGCTGCTGGCGGCGCTGGCCCTGGCCAACCCAGGGCTGGCGGCGGCGGCGCGCAACCTCCTGCGCGGGGAGCCTGCCGGTGGTCTCGCGCCTCCGGCCTACGCCGCGGCGCTGATGGCCGATCCGCTGGACGCGCCCGAATACCTGCCGCAGGGCATGCTGGCCATCCACGGCGGCGATCCCAGCCCGAAGATCGCTTTCGCGACGCTGAAGGCGTTGCCGCTGGCTGCCGGCGAGGGGGTGTCGGCCGCCGCGGACCCCAAGACCGGCTCGGTCGCCCTGACGTTCGCGCCGGCGCGAAGCGGGCCGGTGGTGGTGCGCCGCTTCTACTTCCCCGGCTGGCGGGCCCATTGCGGCGCGTCAGGCTCGGACGTCGCGCCAAGCGGTCCGTCCCGGCTGGCGAGCTTCACGCCGCCGTCTGGCGCGCGCGCGTGCGTGCTCCGGATTGACGCCACCACAGAGGAGCGGGTGGGAGGCTGGCTCTCTCTTGCCAGCCTGGCGCTGGTGCTGGCCTGGACGCTGGCGGCGGCGTCTACGGCGCTGCGATCACGCCAGCGCCCGCTCGCTGGACAGCGACCCCCGGGGTCCCCTATAGACGGCGCTCCCCCCGCCGGGGCCCTTGGCCTGGGTAGCTCAGTTGGTAGAGCAGCGGACTGAAAATCCGCGTGTCGGTGGTTCGAATCCGCCCCCAGGCACCACGCCTTTTTCTCCTGCTTATTCAGCGCGCTAGCCCCGCTAGATAGGCCAGCGGCCGGCGGAGCTGGTTTCCAATCAGCGGGGGTGCGGTTTCCAATCGGCGTTCTCAAAGCGTTTCTGCACGCTCTCCAGGATGGCCGCCTGCGCGCCGGCGCGATCGGCGTCGCGGCCATAGATGGCGGCCATCGCCGTCGAGCGGTCGCCGATCGCCGCGGCGATCCTGAACTCCGACTCCGCGCCGTCCCTTGCCATGGTGGCGATCGTGTGCCGCAGGCCGTGGAACGTGCACCCCGGACTGACCGCGCCCGACCGCCGCAGCTCGCGCAGGCGTTTGAAGAATGAGGCCCTGAAGCCCGACTGTGTCCATGGCCGGCCGGCGCTGTTGACGGCGATCTGCACGGCCTTGCCGCGGCGTTCCTTCGCTGCGTCGAGGATCGCCTTGAAGACACCCGTCGCCGGCGCGATCCCAGCCTCGCCGTTCTTTCCCGCGATCCAGCGCAGCGCGACGCCGTCATAGGCGCTCCAGGTGGCCCGGAGCGCATCGCCCTGGCGCATTCCCGCAAAGAGGCCCAGCGCGAACGGCGTGAGCAGCTGGGCCGGCGCGTCGGCGGCAAAGGCCTCGAGCTCGGCGGCCGTCCAGGCGCGGTTCACAGTCGCCGCGCCGGTTGGCTTGCGGATCGCCTTGACCTCACGGGCCGGATTGTCCGCACAGAGGCCTCGATCACGGCCCCAGGCCAGCGTGAGGCGCAGCACCTGGACGACGTAGTTTCCGAAGCGCCGTCCCTTCTCGGCCGCCGCCTTGTCGCGCAGGCCATAGACCATGCCCGGCGTCAGGGTGGCGATCCGCCGGCGCTCCGCCGCTTCGCCCAGCCAGTCGCGGACGGCTTGATAATCCGACCTGGTGCGCGGCTTCAGGTTTCGCCATTCCGGGCTCTCCCGATACTTCGCCCAGAGCTGCGCATAGGACCCGGAGGCGGCCTCGGCCGCGGCGGCGCCGATCTTCGCCCGATCGTCCAGCGCGCGGACCTCGAGCAAGCCCTCAGCGCTCTGCGGATCGAACCCGAGGCGCTTGCCGGTGGCGCGGTGATACCAGTAGAGGCGCACTTCGCCAGTCGCCAGGCGCTTGCGAACTGGCTTGAGCCCCTTAGGCACCAGGTAGCGCCTTCTCGCCGGCAAGTGCGATCCAATCCCCGTCGTCGTCCGACGATTCTACGCGCGACACGGGGGACTCCGTCAACACCTCGACCGTGCCATCCGGGAAGATGCGCGCCGCTTTGATCGGTCGGCCTAGGCGTTCGAAGGCGTCGATCGCGCCCAGGAGCGCTCGGCGCACGTCCGCAGGTCTGATCCGCGCCGCCCTCATGTCGCGCCCCTCTCAGGGTCGCGGTTCCCTGCTGGGGCGATCGGAATCGTGCGAACCTGCGCCGCATGAAGCGGTGGAACTGGCTCATTCTGAGCATGTGCGGGGCGTGGGTCCTGGCGCTGGCCATCGTCGCGTCCAGTCCCTTTGGCGGCCCGCTTCCCCTGCTCAAGGCGCCCGCCACGGCGGCCTGGATGCTGGCGATCGGGACGATCGGAGCCATCCTTGGCGGCTTCGCGGTCATGCGCGAGCAGCTGGCAAAGACGGGCGAACGCGAGGAAGCCAAAGAGGCCAGAGCTCTCAGGAGGCGGCGAATTTCGGCCTGGCATCTTTGCGGCCTGGTGGAGCGGCGCTTCACCGCGACACTCAAGAGCATGCGCGCCGCGGCAGTATTGAACAGCAACGATCTCGATCTCTTCGCCCGCGCCTTCGATACCGACGCCAGGGCGCTCCAGGACCTCGAAATCCATTCCCTGGAAGACCTCGCCATGATGAACGACTTCCAGTCGGCGAAGGGGCTTGCCTGGTCCGCCGCAGATACAATCCGGGCTTGCCAGAAGGTGGGTTGGGCGCCCGGCGGCCGGGACGACACGCTGCAGGCATTGGCGATCAACCTCGGAAAGTTGCAGGCGACCCTGGGTCGCGTTGCAGAGAGCGTGCGGCGCCGCGTGGAGATCCTCGCCGGGCCGTTCACACCAGACGAACTGCCCCGCGACGTGACGACTGGCGCTCCGTCTGGTTCGGCGCAGGGTTAGACGGCTCATCGACGCGACCTCGGCGCGAACGCCACGATCTCCGCGTCGTGGCGGCTAAGGCCGGCGTCGAATTCCAAGATCGCCGCGCGTTCCTCGGAGTCGGCGTCAGACGCAGCCCCAGGCGCAAGATACTCGCTCGCGGTGGGAACCGTGGGGACACTGGGAACCACACCGAATTCGTCTTTCCCGGCAATGGGTTGGCCGGACTGCGGGGTTCCCGTCGGCGGTTCCCAGGGCGGACGTGCTGGGAACCGCTCGGCGGACCCGGGCGACCACCTTTCGCGGGCGCGGCGGATGGCCGCCCAGAGGGGATCGTCAGTCGTCAAACGACGCCTCCGTGATCGAGTCGAGCACGCAGTAGAGACGGTGCTTCTCGCCGCGGATCTTGAAGCTGCGCTTCAGGCGGCTCTCGCCTCGATCGCGCTCGAGGAAGCCGGCGCGATCGATAATGCGTGCAGCCTCAGCGGCGTTGAACCCTTTGAAAAGGCGTCCCCAGCCGTCATCGTGGAAGCAATAGCGGATCTCGGGAGCGCGGACCCATCGGAAGCCATAGGTCTTGAGCCCCCGCGCTTCGCCATCCCGGCCTCCAGGCGATGGCGCGATCATATCGTCGTCGTCGCCGAGCGGCGAGAAAGCCGACCGCTCGGACTCGATACAGCCCTTCAGACGCCGCAGGATCTCCCGTTCTTCGCGAGGCGCATCGCGGCCGAAAGCGCGAGCCCAGCGCCGATAGAGCTCGAGCCCCGCGTCAGCTGCGACACCAGGCGCCCACGGCGCGACGCCGAACGCCGAGGCGAGCTCACCGGCAGCGGCGACGGCGCCGAAGCGCATGGCGCCCCGATAGGCCTGTCCGGTATCGTCTGGCAGGGCGGCCACCTTCAGAAACCCGGCCAGGATCTCCTTGGCGATCGCCGTCGCAGTGGCGCGGTCCGCAATCAGGCGCTCGAGGAAAGCTGGCCCCGCGTGTCCGAAGGCGCGATCGCAGGCCATTCGAACGGCATCTGAGAGCGCGGCGGGCGAGGCATGCCCCTTCAACGTCTCCCAGACACCAAGGCCCTGGCCAGCGTCGGCCGCCAGGTCGAGGAGGCGCAGCTCCTGCCCGGCCATCGGCCGATCGCCGCGCCGACTGGTGTTGATGTGGTCGCCGAGCGAGATCTCGCCAGTCGAGAGTATCTCGGTGCGCCATTCCGAGCGCGAGCGAAGGGAGCCGTCCGAACGCGAGCGCGCCTTCGACTGTCCAGAGGCGAGCGCGTAAGCGGCGGCGCCTGCCTCCTCCGGCGCGACGAGAGCCAGCTCGTCCAGCACCAGGAGGCCGTCGTTGTGGCCATAAGCGACCATCTCGAGCGCGTTTGCCGTGGCGCGCCAGGTTTGTCCGAAGCCTAACGGTCCGCCCCCGCCCCACACCGACCCCGCCGCCAGCGCCAGCGTCGTTTTCCCGCAAGAGGATGGCCCTCGCAGATGGAAGCCGCCGCCCTCGATCTCCATCAACCGCAGCATTGGCCCGACGAACGCAAGCGAAAGGGAGAACGCCAGAAGTCGGTTGCCCTCGGCGATCGCCGCCACGCTCGACTGCCAGTCGGCGAGGGACCCGGCCTCACCATACCTGAGCGGCGCGGCCGGGCCGGTGAAGAGCACGCGCTCCCCGCCTGGCGCGCCGAGCGCGCGTTCGGGAAGGGCGAAGCGCTCACCGCACCAGCCGGTCGCGGCGACCAGTCTCAAGCGTCGGCCGCACCGCACCAGGCTGAGCGCGAAGGCGAACTTGTCGGCCTGCCCGCGCGCCGGCGAGATCACCAGGCCGGCGTCGGCCAGCTCGGCGCGCACCTCGGCGGAGCCGGCGGCGAGCTTGGACCTGGCGACAGGAATGGTCTTCTCGCGCTCGTCGCGGTCGCGAAAGCGCAGCACCGTCGCCCAGCCAAGACTATCCAGGTCGCGCGCCTCACCCAGGACCTCGAACGGATTGGAGAGCCACACCGGAACGGTGCGGCCCTCCTTCACCGGCTGATCGAAAAAGAGGCCGCCTCGCTCCATCCGATAGCCGAATGGCCACTCGACATCGCCCGGCGTTGCATCGCCGCGGGCGTGCTCGATCGCGGCCAGAGCCTCGGCCTGCCCGAACCCTTTGGGCCAGGCGTCGGCCAGGTCCCAACCATCCGGCAGCCACCCAGGCAGCTCGACGATGGCTACCGTCACCGCGCCGGCGGCTGACGCCAGCCGAGCGACCTTCCTGGCGGCGCCGCGGCCGGCGTCGTCCGCATCGGGGAAGATCACGACGTCCCGCCCGGCCAGCGGTGACCAGTCGGTTTTTCCCGTGGCCTTGGAACCGCCTGACCAGGTGACCGCGGCCCAATCCGCGCACCGCGTGCGCGCCGCGTCCGCCGTCTTCTCGCCCTCGACCACCAGCACCGGCGCCCCTGGGCGGCCGGCGAGCTCCTCGAGGCCATAGAGCGGGCGCGGGTCCGGATGGGCTTTCCATTCCCAAGCCAGACGGCCTCGCGATCGGCGCAGCGTCAGCGGCAGCACGACTTTCGATCCGTCAGCCTCGTCGAACCGAGCGACCAGGAAGAGCGGCTCGCTGGCGGCGTTGCGATAAGTCCAGACCGCAGAGGGCGTTCCGCGCACGCGGTGCGCCGACGGCGGGCGCGGCGCGCCTGGTGGAACGGGAGCCACCAGCTCGCCGGCCGCGCGGTCGTCTACGGGAGCGCCATGGGAGGCTTTGCCAGCCTCGCGCTTGATATCGTCGAACGGGTCGTCGGAGCCGGTCACAGCGCCACGCTCACGCCGGCCGCCGGCGCCGCCGGCCGGCGGAAGCGGACGCCTTCGCCTGCGAGCCTTGGCCTCACGACGCACACCCCGGCTTGCTCGAAGGCCTCGACCAGCCGCTCGCCCTGGGCGGCGTCGAGAGAGATTGCCGCCACTTCGAACCGCTCGAGGGCCTCCAGCGGCACGCCCGAGTGGCGAGCGAGCTCCTCCCGCGACCACCCGAGGAGTCCTCGCCCGGCGCGGGATTGAGCAGCTGAAAAGACCCGGGGCGACTTCCTCATGCGAAGGGATCGACGCCGAGGCTCTCAGCGAGCCTCACCGCCGCCTCGCGCTGGGAAAGCGCGCAAACGAACGCGGCGAGGGACACGAGGTCTCCGCCATGATCGCCGCTGGCGAAATCGCCCCATTTGCCCGAGCTCAAGTTGACCTTGAACGACCCGAGCCGTCGGTCCGTCCGCCGCGGATTTCTCGCGACCCACTCCGCGCCTTCGCGGCGACCGTCAGGAAGCAAACCTCTGACGACGGCCTCGGCGTTGCGCAGCGCGGCGCCCTTCACGCGCCCGAAGTCGACCAATCCGCCGGCCACGGCTCAATCCTCCTGCGGCGGCCGAGGTTGAGATGGCTCGGGCGGAAGCCATCCGCCGAATTTCAGCGCGCCAGCGGCGAGCGTCAGATCGTCCCGGGGGGCCTCATCCTCGTAAGGCAGGTATTCGACCTCTTCGCGAGCGGACGCGGGCACGCGCTCACCGGCGACGAACGCATAAGGCTCCTCCGGCGCGAGCTCGGGGAGACGTAGATCCCTCAGGCGGGCGCCCACCACCCGCGGCGCTGCTGGCCGGTGGCGGATCTTCCAGAACAGCGCTTCCCGCACCGTCCTGTTCGGAACGAGCTTCGCCGCGGTGCCGGTTTCCACCGACCCGGAGCGAGGTCCCGTTCTCACCACTGCGACCGCCTGGCTCTCGCTCAGCGCATCGCCGCTCGGCCACACCCATCGCCACACTTTTTCTCGGCCGAGTTCCTGACGGGCGAGGCCCGGCCAGTCGCGGACTGAGTCCTCGGGTTTCTCCAGCGGCTCCGCGCCGGCGGGAAGCTCACCGTTTACGGCGTCGACCCATCGCTCGGCCTCAGCGATCGTGGCGACGAGCGCCATGAGCTTCGCTCGGAGATCCGTGTATTCCCTGGCGACCCTCGCGGCGCCCGCCCGCACGAGCTCGCCAGCGTGCTCGTAGCGTAGCCGCCGAACCGCCTCAGCTTCCGCCGCCTCGGCGCCGTTCAGCCTCTCCTGCGCCGGCGGCGCCACGTGCTCATCAAAGAACGCTAGGTGGCGCTCGAACGTCTGGATCTCGCCATCGATGGCGGCGACCCGCCCCAGCACGTCAGTCTCCTCGCCTCTGGCCGCTGCGGCCGCGAGCGCCGACCGCTCATCGCGCTTCCCGGTGAGCTTCTGGACGAGTTCCGCCCGCTGGTGGGCCAGATCCGCGACGACGCCGCGCTGCAGGTCGGCCACATCGCCCGCTTTCTCGCGTTCGCGCTGGGCGATCTCCATCGGAGTCGCCTCCGTCTTGGCGGATGATCTCTCTCTGGCCCACGCATCAACGCGGTCCTCGTCATAGCGGATCGATCCGCCAAGCCGCTCGAACGGAGGGCCGCCTTCCTCGGCGCGCCACTTCTCCAGCTTGCTCACCGAAATCTTGAGACGGTCCGCCGCCTCTCGGGTCGTCAGCTTCTGTCCCACTTTTGCAAATCCCTGCATTTCGCCGCGATGCGGCCGGCGCATGTGGGACGCTGGGGCGATTTGGGCAGCTGGGCTTTCGTCGCGATGCGGCTGGACTAGCTCGGCGGGTTCTTTTTCCGCTTCTTCGGCCAAGCCGGCGGCCGCCTGAGAAATCCGTAGTCGAGCCAGTCGGTGAGTTTCTCGCTCAAATGCCTTCCGCCCGGGTAGGGCGCCTGGTGTTGATCTCTCTTGCTGTAGAGCTCGGCGAGCAATTTGTTTCGTGACTGCTGCGGCGCAGTCGCCTTGGGCGATCCTGGCGTCTCAAGGGCCTCAAGAAGCAAAGCGTGGAGCATGGCCCTCTCGGCCGCCGGCGGCTCGCGGTCAGCATGGGGAAGACGCAATTCGATGAGTTCCAGCTTTGCGTCGGTGCCCAGCTGCTCCACGAAGTATCCAAGCGCTGAACGCCACCACGCTGGCGGCTCTCTGCCGGCACGACGAGAAAAGCGCTCGACGTGGGCGCCCCACATCATGCCGAGCTTGAATTGAAGATCGACGAGGCGGTCAAGGCGACGCAGATCGACCTGGGAATCGGAAGCGATTTCCTCGTAGAGCGAACATACTTCCAGCGCCACCGGCGCGCTCTTTTTGGCGAACTCTCCTGTAAGCTTTGGATCGGCCGCCCAGCGAAAGGGGTCGCCGGCGGGAGGCGATGCAAGCTGAAATCCCGCGTAGCCCGCCAGGCGGTGCATGAGGCGTCGACCGTTTCTGAGCTCGGCGCGGCCGCCGGCCATATTGCCCGGGCGCCCTAACGGTATCGCCCCGGGAAACTCCTGCCATTCTGGGTCGCCCGGGTACCTGGCCGCGATCCTGATCCACGAAATGGCGAACTTGCCGCTCTCTCCCCAATGGTCCTCTGGCTCCAGGCGCCTGCCTGATTCGGGTCCAAGGTATCGGATCTCTTCGGCTTCGTTCGGGTAGTCGAAGAGCGGCGCCCATCCGGCGAGGTCGGGGGTCTCGTCGATCATGCGCTCGAGCGCGGATAGTGTGGTCATCGCAGCAGCCTTCAGCGAGCTAGGGCGGCCATAGCGTCGGCGAAGACGCCGAGCGTTGCCTCGAATTCCTGGGCGATGAAACGCGCCAGCGGCGGGGCCTTGTCCGCCGGTAGCCCGAACTGGGCGCAGATCGCCGCCGCGGTGTCCCGGCGGCGATTGCCGAAGGCCTCACGCATGGAAGCGACGGCCTGGCGCGCGGCGGCGTCCACGTCGGCGGCGGCGACCAGCTGCCCGGCCTCGCGGGCGTATTGCAACCGCTTCAGCTGCAGCTCGACTTCATCCTTTTCGGCCTTCGCCGACCGGTGTTCCGGTGTCGCGATCGACGAGGGAGCCGCATTCCCAAGGGTCTTCAGCGCCGCTAGCGCCGCCTGCCGTTTTCCCTCGTCGAGCCGGCCCTCGAGCAGCAGCAGCGTCGTTGACGCCTCCACTCCTTCAGGCCCCTCGAAGATGAACCCGGCTTTTGCATACTTCGAGATCATCTGCCGCGAGACGCCGGCCAGCTGCGCGAAAGCCGAGCGTCTCACGTCGTCTCTCCCCTTCGCGCGCGCTCGAGGAGGTCGACGAAATGCGGATCGGCCGACTGGAGCATGAAGGTGATCGGCTTGCCCGAGCTCAAGGTGACCCGAATGCCGCGCCCGTCGATCGTTTCGACCTTCAGGAGGCTGTCGATCGCTGGCGAGAGCGCCTTCTGGGGGCTGGCGAAGATCAACCGCTTCGTCGTCACCACCAGGTCTCCGGTTCCGACCAGCTGGTCCACTTCCGCCGTCTGAGCGCCGACGTCGTAGGCGCCGGCGCGGTAGTAGACGCCCTTCATCACGCGGAGACGCACGGAAGGCCCAGCAAAGCCGACGCGCCGCGTGCGCGTCCGGCTCTGGTGAGCCTCGGCGACCGCCTTCGCCAGTGCGATCTCGCCGCGCTTCAGCCCGACCGGCGATTCGATGGCCTTCAGCGGCCCGTGGCGGGCGCGCCAGGTGGCCCGAAGAGCCTCGACGCGCTCGGCGACCGGCTGTGGCCAGCCGCCGGCCACATGCAAGCCATCGAAGAGCGCGGCGATCTGGGCGTCGTCGTCGGGACTGAACTCTCCATCGGCCGCGAGCGCGCTGAGACGCGCTAGCGCCTCCTCGAACACGGCCTTGGAGAGGGCGGCGCTCGTATCGTCCCGGCCGAGGCCGAGCGCTTCGGCATCGGCAAGCAGCGCCGCGTCGTCGGCCCCGGTCCGATGGCCGGCGACGACAACGCCTCGGCACGCCGCGGCCAGGAGCTCGTCAGCGCGGGCGTGCAGAGCCGCTAGGCCGCGCGATCGGCCTGGCGCGATCCTGGCCGCGTAGCCCGTCAGGCGATGGCTGAGGCCGCTCTTGAACTCATCGAGCGAGAGCGTTCTCGCCCGGGCCTCGATGGCCGGGTCCGCAAGCGCGGCCAGCGCGTCCGGCGCGACGCGAAACGGTGGCAGCAAGGCAGCTAGGTCGGCGGCTTCGCGCTTGCCCGCCGAGATCTCGCGAGACAGCAGCGCCCGGGCGCCATCCGCGTTGGGCCAGCCGAGCGTTCGGGTCAGAAACGGCTGCGTAACCGCCATCTTGGGTTCTCCCAAGCGGGCACATGGCCCGCCGAAAGCCAATTGAAGCGCTACTCCGCAGGTTGCGCCAGCAGTTCTCGAACGCGATCCTCGGAGATCAGATCTCGCAACTTGGCGGAGATGGCCATGATCGAGTGCCTGGCCAGAAAACCTTGATCGAGATGCAGCTGGTGGATCAGCCTCACGCCTTCTTCGAGCTGTTCTGGATGCTCACGCAGGCGGGCGCGGGCCAGCGGGTGAACCGGGAAGTCCAGTCCACGCGGCCAGCGTCGGAATTCGACCACGCCGGAGCTCTGATCGGGCGACCGCTCGTCCATGATGCCGTTCCTCTCTTCTTCGAGCAGCGCGCCGACGGGGCCTCCGCCGGCGCGACTGCAATTAGGCCGCGGCCTTTTCCAGCACGCGAAGCTCGGTCTCGAGGCGCTCGATCAAGCGCATGAAGGCGTCCTCGTCCGCGCCCGCGTAGGAGTACTTCGCGACGGCGAGCTTCGCCGTGGCGTCGGCCAGGTTGGCGATCGGCATCGTCTCGACGCGGTGAGCGAGACCGTCCATGAGCGCATCGGCCGCCAGCGACGCCTCCTCGGCGTCGTCAGCCCCCATGCCCCGATCGATCGCCGCGCATTGGCGCGCCCACCGCTCATAGAGGGTGACGCGCCACTGCGGCCAGTGCTCGTCCTGCCGATCAATCGGCGGCGAAGCCCAATGACCCCGCTCGGCGCCAGACGTCCCCAGCGTCCGAAGCCCCTCGACTTGCGGCGGGTAGAGATCGATCGCGGTCATATGCGCGTCCTGGGCGCGGCGGCGGTAGAGACCGGCGCTCATGCGAGCGACGTGAAAAAGATCGGCCAGGCGCTGCAATGATGCGTTCGCGCCGGCGTCCTTGATCGTCCGTTCGATCGCGGCGTTCGTGAGTTCGGGCTCCCCGTCCGCGCACCAAGTGCGCGCACTGCTCTTCTCTCTCTCCGCCACCATCGGCGTTGTCATCCTTACGTGAGCGTTCATCGCGGTAGTCTCCCTTTCCCCAAGGCCGACCGGAGCGCAGCGCCCGGGTGCGGGCCGGGGCGAGCCCGCAAGTTATCACCGGCGGCGGCGCCGGAAGCCGGGGGGTGAAAAACCGCCAGTGAGACGGCTCGACGGCTTTTAAGCTTTCGCTCTGGACATGGCGCGCCGCCCCCGGCCCAATGGTGGGGACAGGCGTCGCCGCCAAGCGACTGCCTAAAGCAAGCCCGCCAAGGCTCGCATTCGGCGACCGTTCCGCGCCAACGGGCGATCGCCTATCACTGGTCCGGGTTCTCACACCCACCCCCAGAGTCCCACCGTTTGCCGCCGGCATCAAGTCGGCGCGCACGGCGTGCGCGGAAGACGGCATCTCATATGCAAAGGTACTGATGCCGCTCGGCTTGGTTGAAGGGCATCCAGCTGATGGCGGCCTTGAACGTCCAATAGTTCTGGAACCAGACCCGGGAGGTCCCAAGCGTCGGAGCGTAGGTGTCAGCGGCCGTCGAACTGAGATGTCGGTGAACGCATAGACCAGCTCATTTGGCACGCTCAACACCGCGGTCGTGATGCTCGGCGTGGTCGATGTGTTGTGAGTCCCGGAACCCTGCTGGTCGGCGGGCGCGGCAGCGTCCAGCCCAGAGACAGAGATCGCCTCCGCGTACTGCGACGCCGCGGTCACAGCGCTTCCCGTGAACGTGACGGTGATCGTGCCGCCGCTCGGCAGATGGAGCGCGTTCTTACAGTAGAAGATCAGGCCGTTGGCCGTTCCCGCGGCCTGGGTGACGTCCGTCCCCATGACGTAGGTATTGCCGGCCGAGTCCGTCATGCTCGTCGGCTGGCATCGCGCCGGCGTATCGTGCGCCGTCACGCACCCGATGATGGTGTTGCCGGCAGGCGAGTCGGCGACGGTCGTGATGACGACGGTCGTGTGACCAGTGTTGGCCGCGTTGTTGTTCGAGCCAAGCTGGACCGGTGTCCCGATGGTCAATGTTTCACCTGCGCCGCGAGCGCCCCTTCTTCGATCGCGCGCAGGCAGCGCACGAAGCCGCCGCCGTCAGCCTCGGCGATCGCCGGGTTCGCATGGAGGCAGCGATCATAGTCGGCGCCGGCGATCGGGCCCGCCGCGCCGGCGCGGCCCCAGCTGCCCGGCTGCAACGCCGCATCAACGGCGCACCTGGCCGAGAGGGTCCGGAGATCAGCCAACTCCTCGAGGGCCGCGGGGATGGCCCCGCCACCACCCAGGGCGGCAACATGGCTTCTGGCGAACGCCGCCAACATTGGCAGGTCGGCGGCGATCGGCTGCTTTGGCGGCTGTATCCAATGCAGAAAAGGCCACAAAATGATCATGTCGCGCCCCGACCAGGAGAACCTCAGGGCCCGACGGATACCCTCAGGACCAACGGGCGCGTCTTCCCCTGTCTCTCGATAGATCGCGCCTTCCCAGGCGACGAGGAGCGCCTCCGCGTACCAGACGGCCCCGGCGTAGTAGCTGAAATCTAGAAGGGCGGCGCCGCGGGCGGCGATAGCGGCATGGAAGGCTGGTAGATCGGCCAGCGTGCATCCGAGTCCCACGAATTCGGCCAAATCTCCTTTCCCGGTCGCCACAATCATCGCCGCGACGCGTCTATTAACCCGCTCCGCCAGCGCCGTGGTGCAAGGGCGCAAGAGCCACCGGACGCCAGGCGCCAGATAGGCCCACTCCGTGATTTCGGTGCTCATTTGGCCCTCCTCAAAGCCCCGCGCACGGCGTGCGCGTTCGTCTCACCAGGGCCTGCGCGGGTGCTTCGGGATAGCCCCTGCCGCGCGCATCATCGCTACGTTCCGCTGCGGCTCGGTACGCTCGAACTCGTCCATGCGGTTTTCGATCCGTCGCAGGGTGGCCGGGTCGGCGCCCGGCGCATAGATCGAACGATCGATGTGGAAGTGGTTCTCGACCTTGCCGAACGACGGCCAGCCCCCGCCATCCGGACCGCCCACGCGGCCGCCGGCGGCGAACTGCGGGATCGCGCCATGGCTGGTGTTCATGGCATCCAAAAGCGGCGCCCACAGGTGCGAGGCCGTGCGGGTCATCACCCATTCGCCCTCGTGGGCGACGATCAGCCGCGGCCCGCCAGGCGCGCCGCGACCGCCGACCCGGCCGCCATTGGCGAAGAGGCCAGTGAGGTCGGTGACGCCAGCCGTGCCGGCATTCTGGATGAGTGAGTCGATGGCGCCGCCGCCCGCACCGCCGCCGCCGCCGCCGAGGAGCGACATGATCCAGCCGCCGAAACCGCCCCCACCGCCCAGGCCGCCTCCTTGGCCGCCGCCGAAGAGACCGACCTCAGCTTGTTTCAGCAAATATTGCTCCAGGTCGACGAGCATCTTGGTCAGTATAGAGTGAACTATACTTCCGAAACTCTGTAGTCTGCCCTGGCTGTCGAACAAAGACTGGTTGAAGGCATCGATTCCATCGGCCTTCATCTTAGCCCACTCCTGGGTGAGCGAGGGAAGATCGTCCTTCTGCTTCTGCACCCACGCATCCCAGGCGTTCGCTGGGTTGGCGTTCGAGACCTGGGTGCGCTGCGCCGGCGCGGCTGCGATCAGCGCGTCGAGCTGCTTCTGGGTGACAGCCGCACCGGCCGCGTCGCCGGCGGCTTGCTGCTTGGCCAGCGTCAGCTTCAGCTGGGCTTCCTTCCCCTGCAGCTCGAGGTCGAAGATCTCCAGCGCCAGCCGTCGGCGCTCGCCCATGTCGTGGGTGATGGCCAGCAGCGCCCGGTCCATCTCGATGCGGCCCTGCAGGCTCGCCTGGTCGAGCGCGACCTGCTGCTCGGCGAGCGCAAGCTGGGTGTCACGCGTCTGTTTTTCGTCACGCAGGTGCTGGGTGCGCGCGGCGCCCTGCATGGCCGCGATCTCGGCGAAGCCCGCCTCGTTCACGGCGGCCTGGGCCGCCTTCTTCTCCGCCTCGGTCGAGTGCTTATTGGCCTCGATCTTGTCGAGCCAAAGCCGCGCTTCCTCGCCGCGCCGGGCGGCCGCCAGCAGCGCCTGCTGGTCGTCGATGGCGTTGATCTGCTTCTGCAGCTCCTCGCGCTTCAGAACATCGGCCGTGAGCCCCAACTGGCCCTGCAGCTCGGCCTTCTTCTCGCGCAGCAGATCCGAGTTCGCCTGCTCGACCAGACGCGCGCCTTGCGCTGCGAGCTCATCCGCCGTTGGGCCGGTCCCGCCTTTGTGGCCAGCCGGTGTGAAGCCGCCGATCGGCGGGGGTTGCGCGGGCGGCCGGAACGCGCCGGCGCGACTGTCAAGCGTGTCGGTTCCGCGATTGATGACGTCCAGATTGGCCTGGTAGGTCTTGTAGTCCGCGCGATCGCTGGCGCCGCCGCGGACGTTCTCGACCAGGTTCTTCCAGTCCTGCTTGAAGAACTCCGGACCATGCTTGGCCAGCAGCTGCATGTTCTCGACTGAGGCCGCGCCGATGGCGGTCCGGATGCCGCCGGCGGACTTGTCCTCGAGCTGGCGGCTCCGGTCGAGGAATTCGTCCAGCATGCGCACCAGGTCCGCGATATGCTGGACAATGTTCACGATCACCGGCGCTAGATCGACGATGGCGCTCATGAACTGCGTTCGGATGACGTCGCTGGCGCTTTTGAACTTCTCCTCCGCGGTCGCCAGCTTGCGGACCAGATACTCGTCCATGACGACGCCGACGCTCAGCGCCTCGTTCTTCAGCTCCTCGAACCGGCCCCGGCCCTGCGCCAGCAGCGGCAGCAGGGCCTCGAGCCCGAGCTTCTGAGCGAAGAACGCCCGGTCGGACGAATTGGCGAGGCTGGCGATCTTACCGGCGATCTGATCGACCGCTTCATCAGCCGAGGTCCACGATCGCATCTGTTCGGGCGTGAAGCCAAGCTTTTCGAGGAACGGCAGGTAGCGCTTGACGCCTTCGCCGGCGGCGCCGAAGCGCTCGGCGAAGCTCTTCAGCGCCTGATCGGCCGCCATCTCCTCGCCGCCGGCCTGACCCAGCGCGTAGCGATACTGCTGGATCGTCGTCGTCGTCATGCCGGCGGCGCGCGAAGTGGCGAGCAGCGCCTCGCCGAACAGCATGGCGCTCTTGGTTGCCTCGATCAGCTTCAGGCCGCCGGCGACGACCGCGGCGATCCCCGCCGCCGCCGCCATCCCCGCCGGGCCCATGGCGCTGAGCGCGGCGCCAGCCGTGCCCGCGCCGGCGGCGAGCCCCTTCATGCCGCCTTCGACGTCCTTGCCGGCCGCGTTCAGCGCCCGCATGCCAGCTGTCGGAGCTTGCTGGGCCGCTTCGATCTGGCGCAGCGCGCTGGCGCCGGCAGGGCCGAGGCTCGCGAGCGACGCGCGAACCTCCTCGCTCCCCACAATGGCCAAACGGAGATTGATACTGCCGCCGCTGCTGCTCATCGGGGAAGCCTCTCGGTTGGTTGGCGAAGGCAACGGGGGCGGCGGCGCATCCCGTCGAGACGCCGCCGCCCCGCGCCCCAAGCGACCACGCCGGAGAGGAGGCCGGCGAGATCGATGGTCCCGCTCTCACGTTGGCCGAACGAGAGGCCCGGGACCGGAGAGACGAATTGCGAGCCGCCTCGCGCACGCCGTGCGCGAGGCGGAGCATCGATCAATTCTGCCCTTTGGCGCGGACTCATTGGTCGATGAGAACAGCCTGGCATCGCGAGACCGCGCTGCCGAGGCTCAGGCAACGATCAGGAGCGGCTTGCCTCGATTGGCGATCGCCTGGCGGAACATGTCCAGATCCCAGCTGAAGAAGAGGGCCGTCGACAGAATGTCGGGGTGGGCCTTCGCCTCAGGGCTCTCTCGGACGGCCTTCTCGACTGCGGCGGCCTCTGCTTCGATCCCTCGCACCCATGCACAACGCTCCGCCTCCTGAGCCGCGTAGACGGATGGCTGGCCAAGCTCGAGATCCTGACGCTCGTCACGCATTTTCGCTTTCTCCTCTTGTGGTGGAAGGCCGCTCTCAGCGGCCGGCGTTTCGCCGGGCGTAGATCGCCCAGCTGGTCGAAGGATTGGAGGGCGCGGCCCGTGTCATGGCCGCACAATAATGCCGCGCTGAGCGAGCTGAGACGTCGCAGCGGCAATTTGGCCGCCACTGGCCGCACCCCAATCCAGAGCCGCTGCCTTGACCTGGGCGTCGCGAGTGATGGCGATCGCCTTGGCGTTCTGGCCGGCGCCCGTGGTCACGGCGTCGAGCGAGATTCCCGCGGCGTTCTGCGTGCCGTCGGTCCCGGCCGGGTTGAACGCCGCGTACTGGTTGAGCGCGCCGGACTGGGTGACGGTGATGCGCAGAATGTCGGAGGCGATACAAGCCGTGCCGCCGGCGGTGATGGTGAAGCCGAGCCCGCCGGCCGAGAAGGCCGACCCGAAGACGCCCTCGCCGATCACTTCGCCGGGCACGTCCGTCCCGGGAACCGGCGGCTGCAGCACGTGGAAGTGGGTCGGATCGTCCATCACTAGGTCGTACTCGCCGATCGGCGTGCCGGCGGTGACGGTGATCGCGCCGCAAGTCGGGTTGCCGGTGGCGCCCGGCCGGGTGAAGGCGCCGGCGAGCGCGCCAACGGACGAGTAGCCGAGCACCGTGCCAGGATTGAGGGCCTGGCTCTGGGCGATGACGATGATGTCGCGCGAACGGGGGACCTCGGAAAGGATGAACTCCCCGCGGTGGGTGGCCTCAGAGTACTGTTGGACCGGCATGCAGCCTCCCCGCTTTCAAAGCGCCTGGCGAGCGCGCCGGGCGGCGTAGATCGCCCAGCTGTCGAAGGATTGGAGACCGCCGGCGGCGAAGGTCGCGCGGAATTGGGCGAGCGACTGGCCGGTCTTGATCGCCGCCAGCGCCAGGTGCGGATTGCAAGCCGCCTCGGCCGAGGCGGCGATCGCCTGCGCTCGCGGGAGTTCGGCCGCAAATGGATTGCCGCTGGCCGGCGACCTCGACGATGCGCGGCGCGCCATCGGAGCGGTCTCGCGTGCTTCTCGCGGGGCGTGATCGGATCGCGGCATCGCACTACCTCGTTCGGCTCTTGTCGGTTGCGCAGACTGCCAGCGACGCGCCGGACGGCGGTAGCGATCTAAACCCGGCGAACTAGTCCAGCGTGCAACACGACGGCGGCGCGGCCTGGGCCAGCCGCGTCCCTTCGAGCGAGGCCGAGGAAAACCGCGCTGTTTGTGGCGGAAGGGAGCCTCACTGCGCGCGAGGGTCAGGGCCTGCCAGGAAAATCCTACCCTCCGGCGCACGGCGTGCGCGAAATGGGGGAGTCCCAGGCTCGCGGTCGACGGTTCCCAGCGGTCCCCAGTTCGGCGCACCGGAGTGGGAACCGTCGTATCTATCTAAAACTCTGACTTATCAATATCTTAGAAAGAGGGTTCCCAGTGTCCCCATCGTTCCCAGCCCTCGCTCTGCTAGTTCGTCAACCACTCCCCGCAACCGGCGCACTAGAAAGACCGCACGCTCTGCGCGACCGTATTGCGTTCGACCCCCCAGGAAGGACCCTGTGAAGGTCAACCATATCAAGAGCTTCGCCCACCTGATCGCGTTGGAAACGAAGCGTGATCGCTCCCGTGCGTCTGAACAGAGAGCGAACTCGCGCGCGCATTGTGGTCCCTCCACCCAACCACCGGGAGGCTGCGAAGACGCGCTTCGCGGTTTGCCCTATCCTGAGGGGATGGCGCGTCGCACGAACAAGCGGGGCCTGCGACCCGTCCACCCGGGCGAGTTGCTCGCCGAGGTGGTCGTCCCCGCGCTCGAAGAGATGGGCGCGACGCGCAAAGAGATCGCCCACCGGCTCGGGGTCTCGACCGATGACATGACCGATCTGCTTCAGCAGAAGCTGCGCGTCGACAAGCGCCTCGCGCACGCCCTCGCCAGGCTGTGCGGCAACAGCGCAACGATCTGGCTGAACCTGCAACGCGCCTACGATGTGGGGCTGCGCCGTTGGGTTCGCGCTAGGCGGACATTTTCACGAGTTCACCAGCCAACTCGTCGCCGGCGTCGCCGGGCTTAGGTGATGAGGCATGCGCGCCGCTCTCCCGCCGGAACCGTGAGTTGCAAGGGCTAACGAGCGGGGCCATGCTTTGGGGATGCGCCTGCCCGTGGTCATCGCCGCCTCGCTGATCCTGATCGGATGCGCGACCCCATACGGCGAGATGGGCTACATGGGCGGCGTCCGTGCGGTGAGGATCACCGACGACACCGCCCAGATCACTGCGGCGGGAAACGCCTACACCGACGTCGACACGATCCAACGCTACGCGCTTCGGCGGGCGGCCGAGGAAACCGTCGCCGACGGCTTCGACCTCTTCAAGGTGGCGAGCTCGGCCGACCGCACGGCGACGGGCGAGCAGAGCTTCGGTTCGGCCTATGGCAACCGCTTCGCGCTCTTCGGAACCAGCACGTCAATGCCGGTGATCAAGCCCGGCCAGAGCCTGATGATCAAGATGGTGCACGGTCCACGGCCGGACCCGATGCCCGACGGCGAGTTCGACGCCCGCGAAGTGCTGAAGTACCTGGCCGGCGCGGACGCCAGCCGCGATCACCGGGACTGCAGCACGATCGACGGCAAGGTCGTCTGCAAGTGATCCGCGCGGGGGTCGCACTTGCGATCGCTGCGGCTCTCGCATCGCCGGCGGCCTCGGCGAGCCTGTTCAGCTACAACTGGACGTCCGACGCCAAGCTCATCTCCGACGACGGTCGGGCCTTCACCGTTTACGTCCACCCACACCAGGACGTGATCCTGCTCGAGCCACGCATGGTCGAGATCACCCGCAGCCTCGCGGGCGCCGACATGCCAGGCAAGTGGCCAATCAACGTCTGGCGTCACGCCGCCGAACTCTGGGTCGCGCCAGTCGGCTGCGGGATCTCGGACATCCACGCCGCCTGGGGAAAGAGCGCCGGGGCGTGGGAAGCCGCTTTCGTCTGCCCGCCCGGCATCGACCTGCGACGGCTGGCCCACGAGCAGCATTCCGCCCTGATGGCCGGCGCTCCCTTGCATCCCTGACAATCGCTCCTGGCCGCTGGCCTGTCCTAGAGCTTCGCCGCGCCGGACGGGAACGCCGGCGCGCTCACGAAGCACCGGCCGCCGCACCGCTCACAGGGTCGAGTGACGAGGCCCGCGAGTTGTCGGATGCCGGTGGCCGCGCCCCCCGTCCCGCGGGCCTCCAGGCGCGCGATGACGGCCTCTAGCGCCAGATCCCGGTGAAGCTGGCAATCGCGGCAGGTCAGCCGCACGCCGGCGCCGAGGGTGCGGTAGTGGCCTAGCGGGACGCCGGCCGAGAGTTCTGCGCCAGGGGCAGCCATGGGAACGCACAGAGAACGCCGCGTTTGCAACCGTCAAGGCCGACCGTTCGCGGCGAGCCTCTGGCGCCCCAGAAAGTAGGCCGGACGGTTTCCAAGCATGAGCTAACCCATTGATCGGTCCTGCGTCAGTTTCCACTGCCTGGAGGTGCAAGGCGTTGACACCCTTGGCGAAACGCGCCGCCTGAAAATCCGCGTGTCGGTGGTTCGAATCCGCCCCCAGGCACCATCTTTTTCAATCGGTTAGGCTCATTGCGATCCTCGGACGGGGAGAGCCGTCGCCTCAGACGATCCGGCTGGTCTTGTCGCCCCAGTAGCGGTCGCGGAGCAGGCGCTTGTAGAGCTTGCCGGTGGGCAGGCGCGGCAACTCGGCCTCGAAGTCAACGGAGCGGGGGCATTTGAGCGCCGCCAGGTGTTCGCGGCAGAAGGCGATCAGCTCGGCGGCGAAGGTCGGCCCTGGGTCGACGCCGGGCATCGGCTGGACCACCGCCTTCACCTCTTCGCCGAATTCCTCGTTGGGAACGCCGAATACCGCCGCGTCGGCGACCTTGGGGTGGGTGATCAACAGGTTCTCGCACTCCTGCGGATAGATGTTCACGCCGCCGGAGATGATCATGAACGTCCGCCGGTCGGTGAGGTGAAGAAAGCCGTCAGCGTCCACGTAGCCGACGTCGCCCACGGTGCTCATCGAGCCGTCGGGCGAGCGCGCCTCCCGGGTCTTGTCGGGGTCCTCGAAATACTCGAACGGGCTGGCGGTCTTGAACCAGAGCGTGCCCGCGACACCCGTGGAGACGGGCCGTATCTCCTCGTCCAGCACGTGCAGTTCGCCCAGCAGCACGCGACCCACGGTGCCCGGGTGGGCCAGCCACTCGGGCGTGTCGCAGGCGGTGAAGCCCAGACCCTCGGTGGCGCCATAGTATTCCTGGATGATCGGGCCCCACCACCGGATCATCTCCTCCTTCACCGGAATCGGGCAGGGAGCGGCGGCATGGATGGCGTTTTCGAGCGAGGAGAGGTCGTATCTGGCCCGTACTTCGGCCGGCAGCTTGAGCATGCGCGAGAACATGGTTGGCACGAGCTGGCTATGGGTGACCCGGTAGCGCTCCACCAGCGCCAGGAACTCACCGGGATCGAAGTGCTCCATGATGATCGCCGTGCCGCCGACGCGCAGGGTCAGATTGACGGCGACATGGGGGGCGGAGTGGTAGAGCGGCGCCGGCGAGAGGTAGATCATCCCCTCGCGATAGCGCCACAGGTCGGCCAGGAAGGCGTAGAGCGGCAGGGCCTCTCCCGGCGGGCAATCGGGCAGGGGCCGCAGGATCCCCTTGGGCCGGCCCGTCGTCCCGGACGAATAGAGCATCGCGTTGCCGAGAGACTCGTCCGGGATCGGGGTATCGGGCAAGCCGTGGGTTGCCTCGTCGAGGTTGGCTGCTGCGGCGCCGTCGCCTGGTCCATCGACCAGGATGCAGCGCTCCACGCCCGGTGAAAGGGCGAGCGCCTGCATCGCCACCTCGCGCTTGGCCGCGGAGGTGATCAGGACTTTCGAGCGGCTGTTGCCGAGGATGTAGGCCAGCTCCTCGCCGGTCAGGTAGGAGTTGACGCAGGTGTAGTAGAGCCCGGCCCGCTCGCCCGCCCCGCAGCACTCCACGTAGCGGGCGTTGTTTTCCATGAAGATCGCATAGTGGTCGAGCCGGCCAAGGCCGGCGGCGCGGAGCCAGTGCGCGAGCCGGTTGGTGCGCTGCTCGAGCTCGGCGTAGGTCACGGTCTCGCCGCTGGCGGCCATGATGAAGGCGGGTTGGTCCGGGCGGACCTTGGTCTGGGATCCTGGATACATCGTCCCAAAGCGTTAGCATGGAACCTCGGAGTGGTCAGCGAGCCGGATGGCGCCCTGCGCGCTCGCGTTGCGCCCGGATGAACGCGGCTTGAACGGTCCGCTCAGACGCCACTCAGCCGCATTGGCGCACGGTCACCTTCGCTAGCCGCCTCATCGGGCGGCGTCACTCGAAGGGAGATTTCAGTCATGCGCGTCGATTGGGTGTTGGTGGACCTGGGTGCGCCCGGCGCCATCAAGGTCGGCGACCTGGTCAGCATCGACGCCGGCGGCTTGCCGACCTACCGGGTGCTGTCGCTGAGGGACGGCCGCGCCTGGCTTCGCGACGAGGAGCGTCAGGCGGACTGCATCTCGCCGATCAGCCGCTTCCACTGGAAGGCGTGCGTCGGCGAAGGATGAGAACGTAAAGAGAACAAACCTCTTGCGCCACGCATCCGCCTCTGCCAGACCGGCGGGCTCAGATGATGGAGCCTGCGGCATGGTGCGCGTCCGATACCTCGGCATCAGCGATCCCAGGGCGGCGTTCGATGAGTTGCGGCCGCTCCGCGGCAAGATTCTGGAGATGCAGCGCAGTCTGCGCCCCTTCGGGCCCGACTACCTGATCCTCGACGCGGTGAAGAAGGCGCTGGATACGGCCGCTTATCACTTCGCCGGCGAACCGGATTTCTTCGCCCTCAAACCAGCCTCGCGGACACGCAATTCGAGCGCGGAGTCTTAGGCCAACCTCAGTCGAAGACCTGGGCGGTCTGCCAGTGGTCGCCCCTGACCTCGAGAACCCGCAACATCGTCGCGGCGCGGCGCGCGCGCCAGCACAGGTAGATCGACGGGCTCCAGCAGAGAGCCGGCAGGAACAGCGACGGACGGAGCTGGCCGTCGAAGAAGTAAGGGAACGCGATCCCGGGCGATATCAGGAAGAGTTCGACCGCCGCCGAGGCGCAGAAAAGCAGCAGCGCCGCCGCGGGGCTTTGGCCGCGGATGAGAAAGGCGGCGGCGGCGACGATGGCGACGAACGCCACCGTCACCACCGTGGCGAAAGAATTGGTGATCAACAGGCCCGTCGTCGCCTGCAGCGCCAGCCAGACGAGCGCCAACCCCGCGAAGACCCAGCCGGTGGTCCGGACGATCTTCCTCGCCTGGGTCGCCGTCGCGATCGGGCCGCGCCAGAAGGGCTGCTGGTGGGGAACGGACATGGCGATGCGGCGGCGGCTCCGAGGGTTAATCGCCAATGGCCCACGTCCGGTCGCGCTCGTCAAACGCTCACCTCGGGCGGTTGAGTCCGCCACAATTGCGGCTCACCGCGCCGGCTCTGCGTGAGGTGATGCAGAACGATCGCGCTCGCGGCGGCGACGTTGAGGGAGTCCCAGCCAGCCGCCATGGGGATCGAGATGGTCCGAGCCCGCGCCAGAAGGCTGGGCGCCAGGCCCGGCCCCTCCGCGCCTAAGAGCACCGCCACGCGGCCATTCAGCATCAGCTCAGCCACGGTCTCCGCACCGCCTGGCGTCAGGGCCACCGCTGCAAATCCGGCTCGCTGCAGCAGTTCAAGCGCATCCTCGCCTACTGGAAGGCGGGCGAACGGAACCCGGAGCACACCGCCCACCGACACTCGGATCGCTTTGCGGTAGAGCGGATCGCAGCATCGATCGTCCAGCAGCACGGCGTCGACGCCAAAGGCGGCGGCGTTGCGGAAAAGGCCGCCCAGGTTGTCGTGGTTGGCGATGCCGAACAGGACGAGCACGAGCGCGTCCGGGCCCAGGCTAGCCAGCAGCGCCTGCGCACCGGGATCTGGCGGGCGAAGACCGTGCGCAAGGATCCCGCGATGGATCGGAAAGCCGACGATCGCGTCCATGACCGGCTGGCTGGCCGAGTAGACCGGAACTTCAGACGCAAGCCCGTCGATCAGCGGCGCCAGCCGGGCGAGACGGCTCTCAGCCACGAGCAGGGAGGCGACTTGGCAGCGCGAGCCGCCTCCCAGCAGCACCCTCAACACCACCTCGCCTTCAGCGATGAACCCGTCGCCTCGCCCAACCAGGTCTCGCTCGCGCACCTGCACATAGGCGGCGATGCGCGGGTCAAGCGGGTCTGTGATCGGGACGACGGGGACCAAGGCGCAGGCGAGGCTTTACCGCGTCGCGAAATTGGCGATGTCGCTGGCGGTGTCTCGGCTGATGTCCGGGCAGCAGATGGCGAAGACTTCCGTGCCGTGGATCGTACCCATCACCTGCCGGCAACGGGCGCTGACACCGCTTGCGATCAGCAGTCGGTAGAAGACGACGCCCTCGTCGCGCAGCGGGTCGCACTCATTCACGCTGATGACGGTGGGCGGCAGGCCCTTGACGTCGTCGGCGGTGGCGAACCCCGGCCAGGCCAGGGGATCTCGGGCTCTGAGCGCCTCGATACCGTAGGCCATGGCGCCACGATTATTGTGAAGGTCGAGCAGCAGTCCGTTGTTTTCACTCGAGGATGGATACTGCGGCTGCGGCCATTGCCCAGCGATGTAGGGGCAAAGGGCGTAGAGCCCCTTGATCAGGGCCAAGTCGCCCTCCCGCTTGAGTTTGAGGCCGGTCGCCAGGGTGAGGTTTCCGCCGCCGCTCTCGCCGGCGACGATGATCCGCGCCGGATCGATGTTGAGCGCGCCGGCGTTCGCATGGACCCACTTCAGTCCCGAGACGCAATCATTCAATCCCGCAGGATAGGGAACCACTTCCGGCGCCGAGGACGCCCGAAGAGCGTTGCGGAAGTCGACCATGGCGACCGCCACGCCGTGCGCGGCGATGATCTTTCCCCAGGCTCGGTACATCCCGTCGAAACACGACATCGACTGCATGCCGCCGCCGTGGATGTAGTAGACGCACGGCAGCCGTTCCGCCGTGTCAGGGCGAATGAACTGGATGTTGATCCAGTTGCCGTCTGGCGAGGATTGAAGGCGCTCGGTGCGGATGGTCAGCCCGGCCGACGGCGCAACGTCCTCATTGTCCACCGCGTCCAGCAAGGCTTTCTGTGCGGCCGCCCGCGCCTTGGCGGCCTCGCTGTTCTCCTCAGCCAGCAGCTCGTCTCGGTTGGCGACGTCACCAGCCGGCGGCAGGTCCGGCATGGCCCCGAAGACCGCCTTGATACGGGGGTCGATCCGAGGATCGGCAGCGAGCTTCGAAGCCATGCGTGTTTCCTTTATACGGCCCCTGACGGGCTTGTTCGCCGACGTGGCGGCGACCTGAGGCGGCGAGGTATCCACCCAGAACAGCATGGGGCGTGGGTGAAGTGAAGCGTTCGGGACTCTGCCGGCGGGCGGCGCAGCCCGCCGCATACGCGTTTCTGGCGCTGCTGGCCGCCTGCTTCCAAGACGACGGCGGCGTCCGGGCCAGAGCTGTGGCGATGAAGACGCTATCACCTATGTCCTTCGCTCAGGCCGCCGAGCCGGGTCGGTGTCTGAAGGAAGACTGTGGACACCAGAAAGCCGGCTTCGCCTTCGCCAAACGGGCGCGCCTGACGGACCCCGACGATTGCTATCACATGGGCGACGAGGACTTCGTCGAGGGTTGCCGCCAGTACGGCGAAGACATCGATTCGCTGGTGAAGAAGGCGCTCGAACGCCGGTAGCCCCAAGTCTTCTGCGTCTAGGCGATGCCCTAAACACCAGAATGGTCTAGCCTCGCGCGATGCAAATCATCCGGGTCGCCTCGCCATGAGCGTTGGACCGGTCGCGCCCCCCGGCGGTCTGGGCGTCACGCCTGCAGCCCCGGCGGAGCCGGGCCTCCCGGCGCCCAACCAGGCGCCAGCGGCCGAGGCGGTGACGGCGACGGCATCGGCCCCAATGGACGCAGCCTTGATGGCGATGGTGACCGAGGCGGCGGCGGTTCAGAATAGCCTGGCGCCGTTGATGGCGGACCTCGCCGGCGCCGTCGCTTCGCCCGCACTGCCCGACGCGGCGCGAGCGACCGCGGTCCAGCTCCTGGCCGCCCAGACGCCGTTGGACGCCTCGGTCACCGCCGGCTCCTTGCGCAGCGCTGTGCAGGGTTCGGGGCTGTTCCTGGAGGCCGGATTGGCCAACGCGCTGGTGCAGCCGGGGCCGGTCGCGACGCCAGACTTATCCAGCGATTTGAAGGCGCTGTTGTTGCGTCTCACAGCCGACCTGGCGCCCGCCGAGACCGACGCCGCTGCGATCCAGGCCGCCGCGACTGAGGCCGTTCCGTCGCCGGTGCGGTCGCCGGCCCCGAGCCGATCCGCCGCCGACCGACCGGCGCCGCCGATCAAAGGCGGGGCCACCGCCGGTCAGCCTGCGGCCCAGCCAGCCCCGGAGCTGGAAGCCGGCGGCGAGGCGCTGATTCACGTCCTGAGGCAAGGCGCGCAGGCCGCTCTCGCGCGAGTGCAGCTTTCGCAGGCCGCCTCACGGCCCGAGCCTGGCGCGCCAGCGCATTGGACGTTCGAGACGCCGGTGGCGACGCCCCACGGTTTGGCGATCGCCCAGTTTGACATACGCCGCGATGGAAAAGGCGCCGACGCCGGTTCGCCTGAGGCGCCAGAACCCAGCTGGCGCGCCAGGTTCTCCCTGAACGTCGAACCCAGCGGACCAGTCCACGCCGATGTGTCCCTGAGCGCCGGCCGCGCGCGGGTGACCCTATGGGCCGAGCGGGAGAGCGCGCGGGTAAGTCTTAGCGCCGGGCAGGGCGAATTGGCCGGCGCGCTGGCGACCGAGCAAGGTGACGACGTCGCCGTCCGGGTCATCGGCGGCGCGCCGCCACAGCAAGCGCCCGCCGCGGGGCAACTGGTGGACCGACGCTCATGAGCGAGGACGAGAAGGAAAAGCCCGCTCTGGCGGTCGCGCTGACCTATGAGAAACCCAAGGCGCCGCGAGTGGTTGCGGTGGGCCGCGGGTGGCTGGGCGAGAAGATCATCGAAACGGCCAGGGCCCATGGCGTCCCGCTTCGCCAAGACCCCGAGTTGGCCGAGGCGCTTTCCACCATCGAACTGGAGACGGAGATACCGGAGGAGCTCTATCGCGCGGTCGCCGTGGTGATCGGTTTCGTGCTGCGGACCAATGCGCGAGGCGAAGACCGCACGCCGAAGCGATGAACCAAAGGTTTGCCAGGGCGTTCGGTTGTCGTTCATGTCAGGAAGCGCTCTGTCGCCGTGCGCGATCCTCCGTCAGCGCGCCAGAGCGGATCAGAGGAAAGATCAATGACCCAAAAGAGTGCGCTCATCGCGGGCGCATCCCGGCCCGTCATCGTCGCCATGATCGTCAGCCTCGGCCTCGCCGCCTGTCATCCCAACGCTCAGCAGACCAATGCCGCGGCCGCGCCGCCACCGCTGTCGGCGATTCCGCTCTCAAGCGCGCCGCCGCCGGCCCTCGCGCCAGCGCCGAACGCCGCCGCGTTGCCGCCGGCGCCGCCCGCCAGCGTCCGTCAGCTGGCCGATCCCAAGGACCGCTACGCTTTCGCCGACCGGGCTTACGCCATGAGTTCGGCGTTCGGCGACGCGCCGCCCGACTACACGTTTGACTATGGCGGTGGCGAGCGGCCTTGGGTGTGGCGCGGTGACGACCAGTCGACCCGGGTGGCCGAGCCGCTGCCCGATGGCGGCGATCGCTACTACTACTACGAGCCCGGCGCCGACAGTCCCTATCTTGTCCGCGATTCTGACTACAGCTACGGCTATGACAACGGCGCCTTGGTGGTGATTTACGACCGTCAGGGCCATGCCCTGCCGCCGGACTACCTCGATCGCCAGGCCGACCTCGCGGGACGGTTCCTGGCCCGGGCGCGGGCGCTCTACCAGGCGTCTCTCCGAGAGCACCGTGAGGCCGTGGCCGAGGCGAATTGGGCCGCGCGCCGCCGCCAGATTGACGCTGACCACGCACAATGGCGGCAGGACCAGGCGGGCGATCAGGATTGGCGCGACTATCACGTCCAGCACCAACAACAGGAAGACTCCCATTGGGATGCCGAGCGATATCGGCGCGAAGCGGAGGCGGCTCGGTACGCCCAGGCGGTCAACGACCAGCAGCAGGCTCAGCAGGACTGGCAGGCCGCGCGGGAGGCACAGGCGCGCGCCGCCGCCGCCGGACAGCTGCCGCCCGAGCGGACGGCAAGTCGCGGCGGGTTCTTCGGCTTTGGACCGAAGCCGCAACCGACCCCCGCCGCGGCATCACCCCCTGCGCCGGTCTTTTCGGGCGGACAGGCGCCAGGCGTTCCGGGGCAGGGTCATCGACCGCCAACAGGGCTTCCAGAGCAGCCGCCGCAAGGGGCGCCACCGGTCCCGCCGAGTCCAGAATCCGAACAGGCCGACGCCCTGCGCCGCGCCCAGGACCGGGCCGTCAGGCAGGCACAACAAGCGGCGGCTCAGCAGACCGCCGCTCAACAAGCCGCGGCCCAGCAAGCCCAGATCGCCGCCCAGGCTCAGGCCGCTCGCCAAGC
Organism: Caulobacterales bacterium; assembly: GCA_044445785.1. Lineage (GTDB taxonomy): Bacteria > Pseudomonadota > Alphaproteobacteria > Caulobacterales > Caulobacteraceae > Acaudatibacter. The sequence continues at coordinate 51,638 of JBIOEF010000001.1, read as the reverse complement.
CCAGTTGAACGCGGCCCAGCATGCTGCGGATCTTGAGTCACAGCGCCAAGCCCAGCTGAGGGCCGAACAGACCGCACGTCAGGCTCAGATCGCGTCGCAGGCCCAGGCGGCCCAGCAGGTGCAACTCAACGCCGAGCGCCAGGCGCAACGTCAAGCGCAGATCGCCGCCGAGGCGCAGGCGGCGCAGCAAGCGCAGCTCAATGCTCAGCGCCAGGCCGAACTGCAGGCGCGACGGCAGGCGCAGACCGCCGCCGAGGCGCAGGCGGCGCAGCAGGCGCAGCTCAATGCTCAACGCCAGGCGGCGCTCGAGGCTCAGCGGCAAGCGCAGATCGCCGCCGAGGCCCAGGCGGCGCAGCAAGCGCAGCTCAATGCTCAGCGCCAAGCGGCGCTGGAGGCGCAGCGGCAAGCGCAGATCGCAGCCCAGGCTCAGGCTGCGCGTCAGGCCCAGTTGGAGGCGCAACAGGCTCAGCCGGCGAGCCCTGGCGGCCAGCCCGCTCCGCCTCCGCCTCCGAAGCGCCCGCCGCACCGGCCCGCCCCGCCAACCAATGCCGCCTCGAACGCCACGCAGTGACGGTCGCTCCGGTTGATTGACATCAATGCGTGTGTGGGCCGACCCATTCACACAGAGCGGATGATGATGATCTCAGCTGGCCATGGCGGCCCCCGCTTCGAAATGCGATCGATCGGACGCAGTCTGAGCGACCTCCCGTCGAAGGAAGCGCCCGGCTTTCTAGGCCCAGGCGTGGTGGCGAAACTCGCTTCGACGGCGTTTGTGGTGATCGCCCTGATGGCCTTCGTGGGCTGGCTCCTGGTGAGCGGCCCAGTGCGCTAGGGGCCTCAGCGACGTTCAGGCGCGAACGCGGACGCCGGCCAGGCCCTTGCGCAGCTGGTTCTCGTCGCACCCAAGCGCTCCGGCGACCGCGGCGGCCAACGCGATATCGTCCACCGAACAGTCGAGAGCTTGCGCGCTTTGCGAGCCGGCGTTCAGCTGAATGCTGACCGACCGTTCGAGCCCGGAGGCGATGATCAGATTGGCGCCCACGGTCGATGTCTCGATCCAAACGGCCGCGCCACCCTTGGCGCGATGATCGCGCAACGCCGCGTGCTCGGTGGCCGCGTAGAATATCAACTGGCCACCGTTGATTTGCTCCGCCAGCGCAACACAGTCCGGATCTTCCGCGTTGATGACGATCTTGCCGGTACTCATGGGCAACAGCGAGCGAGCCAGATTGTAGAACTCCTCGCGCGACGATCCCAGACGCGAGCCCGCCAACGCGACTACGGTGCAACAATCGAACGGCATTCCAGTGCTCGCGGGGACCGTGTCATTAGCCGCCACGATCGCAGCCGCTACCGTCGTGTCGCCGAGCAGAAGTCGCGCGCCGGTGAACAAGTCGGGGGAGAGGGGCAAGACGTTCTCGTCGTCTATCAATACACACTCGGGAGTGGCGAGGCCGACCCTGACGCCCGCGGCGGCGACAAGTCGGGCGACCAGCGTACAGGCAGGCGCGGACGCGCCGATAGTAAGCGCGATCGGAATGCGGCCATCCCCTTGGACAAGGCCTTCGATGATCTTTCCGTAGACGTGCTCGGGTATGGTGGTGAAGAAATCAGGCTGAGCGTTCACTTCGCAGATGGCTGCGCCTGATTCGCGCCATGTTTGGCCTATGTCGGGAATGATGAGGTCCACACCCGCCATATCCAACATTCCAAGTGCCCGGGCGGCGCGTTCGGCAAGCAGCCTGTTGTCGGCGTGCACCTCGTGGAACACATCGACCGCCACGCCCCCCCTGGCGATGTTGGCGGCGCCTCGCAGACGGATGGTCTGGCCGGCCGCTGGGACGGTATCGCCGTCTAGGCCGTGTTGCGCGAGCCATTCGATGGCCTCCTCATCGAATGTCAGCTTCTTCAGCTTGGCTGTCGGATTGTTCCCGCGCCTGGGATCCGCGTTAAGCTGATCGGTCAACTGGCGGACGGTGCTGTGGCCATCGCCCGTGACCGATCCAGGCACCCTCTCCACGGCCCAGATCAGTCGGCCTTGGAAAACGGACATACGGTAGTCCCGGCCCTCGACGAATTTCTCGACCAGAATTCTTTCAGAATACCTCCGGGCCTTGAAGTAAGCCGTTCGCACGGCTTCCGGTTCCTTGAGGCCAACGTGAACGCCGACGCCTCCTTCGCTATCGAGAGGTTTGACGACGACCGGATAGCCGAGGGTCTCGGCCGCCAGAACCGCCATTTCGACATCTGAGACGGCCAGGTGGTCGGGGACCGGCAAGCCGACTTGGCGCAACATCGAAGCGCCGACGATCTTGTTGTTTACGAAGCGGGCGCTCAGCAGCGACGTAGCATCCGATAGGGACCGATCGAGCCAACGCGCCTTCACGCCGTAGCCGATCTGGTAGGCGGTGGTCGTTCCCAGTCGCAACCAGGGTATGCCTCGTTGGTGGGCCGCTTTGAGATAAAGCATCATCGCCGGCGAGACGGCGCTTTCGCGCCACGCTTGGCCGAGCGTCTGAATATCCATATGTAGGGCGGCGAGCAGATCGGGAGCCGCGACAGCGGCCCCTATGCCGTCATTGATCAAGCCAATGACGATGTTCAATGCGGCGGTCGCGATGTTGGGATCGAGGGTTGGCAGGGCGATGACGGTCAGCTCGGCGCCGTCGGCCGCTCGCCACAGGATTCTGCCGGCTTCAAAGACGGCGTCGGCGGCGGAGCGTTGAAACTCCGGCGTCCAGTAGAGCAGCCGATCAAGAGCGCCGGCGAGCGGCTCGTCGCTTGCCGCAGGCGGCGGCGCCTCTGGGAGCGCGGCCCGGAGGGCGGCGTCGACGTTCGTCCAGTCCAGGCTCGCAGGCAAGCTGAAGTGCAGCCGCGCTTGGAGAAACGGCTGGCCGAAACCGTGCAGATAGCCGTCCGCGGCGTGCTCCAAACGAACGATGGAGACTAGCTGGTCCGAGGCGTGAGACGGTTGGGCGCTCATTCGAGAGACGCTGCGCTACGTTCGGGCCGCGGCGGTCGCGACGCCCGCTGCGATCAGCGCCCCACCGCCAGCCCGCTTCGACCAGATCGCGGCGCCTGGGCCCCGCAGGAGATGGGCGGCGCGGGCCGCGGCGAGGGCGTAGGCGGTGTCCGTCACCGCCACCACCGAGCCAAACGTCGCGATGAGGATCGCCGCTTGCAGGGCGTAGTCGCCTCTGGCGCTGATGAACTGTGGCACGAAGGCGACGAAGAAGATGATGGTCTTGGGATGAAACGTCCCGACCGCGACATTGCTGAAGAAGGCCGTGCGCGCTGAAATCGGCGCGGCGCCGAGCCGCTCGGCGGCTGCGGCGCGATGGCTCCTCATGATTGTCACGATACCCAGGCTGATCAGATAGAGAGCGCCCGCCCACTTCAGGATCGAGAACGCCAGCGCGGAAGCCGCCAGCACTGCGCCCGCGCCCGCCAGCGACAGAGTCATGGCGATGACGTTGCCGACCGCCATACCGGCGACCGAGGCGAGGGCGGTTCTGCGTCCGGAACCTAGCGCGTACCCTACGATGCTGGTCACGCCGGGACCCGGGATCAGTCCCATGACGGCCGACGCCACCACGAAACCGGCCCACACACGCCAATCCATCCGCCGCCCTCCTGCTGGAATGCTCAGATAGTGAAGTCCCCGCGGCAGAGCCAGCGGTTACACCACAGAGGTAGCCCAACTCGCCGCCAGGATCGGGCAGGTTCTCAGGCCTGTTGGGGTGCGGACTCGGTGAGCGCTTCGAGGGAGATGCGGCCTGTCTCAGGCACGAGTAGGTAGGTCAGGACCGCGCCCGCAACCGCGATTCCGGCGATGACCCAATAGGCGCCGGCCTGGCCGATGCCAGTGAAGAGGAGCGGGAAGGCGAAACCGCTGATCGCCGCCCCGATCCTTCCTCCAGCCACGGTGATGCTCTGGGCTACCGTGCGGATCCGCGTTGGCGCCAGTTCGACGCCGAGGATTCCCGCGCCTGAGACTAGTCCTGGTCCGGTCATCGCCACGTTGAGCAGGCCATAGACGGCGAAAGCCAGAATAGGCGTCGCCAGCAGCTGATGCTGCATCAGGGCGAAGACGCCCAAGAGCACCGCGCCGCCGACAAAGCCCCAGGCCTGCAGCGGTTTTCGCCCAACACGGTCGATGATGAAAAGGGAACCCAGGACCGATGCCGGGAGGACAAAGAGAATCTGGGTCAGCAGCGCGAACTTCGCCGACCCCATGGCCAAGCTCTTGGCGATCAGATTGGGGCCGAAAAGAATGAAGACGTAGACCACCAGGTCGTAGACCATCCAGAGCAGAGCGGCCGAGAAGATCTGGCGCCAGTGCCGGGCGAAAACAGCGCCGAAAGCCCGCTCGTCCAGGCTCGGCGCGGCGACGTCCTCCCCGCTGATCTCGTTCATCACTCTGGAGGCGTGGGCCTGCTCGCCAGCGACCTTTGCGAGGAAGCGCGCGGTCTCCGGCATCCGCCGACGGAAGTAGAGCACCGCAAGAGCCGGAACCGCGCCGCCCGCCAGCACTAGGCGCCATTGCAGGTCGCCGCTCACGTGCAGCGCGTCCAGCAGGAGTTTGAAGAGGGCCGCTGCAAGGGCGCCGACAGGCCACATGGTGCCAAAGCCCAGGCCCAGTGCGCGGCCCCGATTGGCGCGGTTGGAGTGCTCGGCCATGATGGTCGGCGAAAGGACGTAGTCGCCACCGACGCCGAAGCCGAGCACCAGTCGGATCGCAATGAGCCAGGCCACGCTTGGCGCGAAAGCCTGGGCCAGCGCGGCTATGCCCAAGATGAGCATGTCCAAACCATAGAAGCGTCGGCGCCCCTTCTGGCCCAGCACGCCGAAGACCAGGGCGCCGGTGGCCGCGCCCACCAGCGCCGAGGCCGACAAGAGCCCACTCAGTCCGGCCGCGTTGGTGAGGTTAGCGTGGCCGAATGAAGCCAGGATCAGCGGCAGAACGAGGCCGACCGAGGAAAGGTCGTAGCCATCGCAGAACACCCCGAGACCCGTGGTCAGGGTCGCGCGCCAATGGAATGCTTTGAACCGCTGCTCGTCGATCGCCGCGAAGCCGCCGTTGTCCACTCATCGTCTCCGCAGTCTGTGACGGTCTGAAAGGTTCCTAGCAGCGCCGGCGCATCGGGGTAAGTCGGCCACCGCAGCTCCAGCTTAGTCTGGCGATGTGACGGGAAGACCCGCCTCGCGCCAGGCCTTCATGCCGCCGTCGAGGGCGGCGGCGTGCAGGAATCCCATGGTCCGCAGGGTCGCGGCCGCCAGCGTCGAGATACGCCCAAACTCGCAGCAGGTGAGGACGCGGGCGGTCGGGTTGGGGAGTTCCTCGTCGACCCGGAGTTCCAGCTGGCCGCGGGGCAGGTGTTTCGCGCCCGGGATGTGACCGGCGGCGAAGGCGTCCCGCTCACGCACGTCCAGGATGATGAAGCCCGGATCGCCCAGATCAAGCCGCCTGGCTAGCTCGTTCATGGAAACGAAGGGGACGATCGCGGTCGCTTCCGCCAGCAGCTGGGTCACGGTCTTGCCGCCGCTCATATTGGTGCGCAGCGCCTCGGTAAGGTGGGTCGGGGCGCTGAGGTTGAGGTGGGTCATCATCTCGACGAAGGCGCCCAACTCACGCTGCTGAAGTCGCGGATTGCTGGCGATCTCTTCGCCGATCGTCGACGACGAGCGGCCCTTGTAGTCATGCGCCGGAAACACCTTCAGCTCAGGGGCCAGCTTGAGCAGCCTGCCGAAAAGGCTCTCATGGAGGGCATGCGGGTCGCCGGTGGGCAGATCCGTGCGCCCGGTGCCGCCAATGAGCAGGGTGTCGCCGGTGAAGACCCGATCCTCGAGTTGAAGGCACATGGAATCGGCGGTGTGGCCGGGCGTGTGCAGCGCCTGGAGCTTGAGGGCGCCGACCTGCAACAGCTCCCCGTCTTCGAGCCGCATGCTGGCGTAAGGCGCAACGCTCAGGGCGTGGGTCACCACCGGGATGGAAAACCTCTGGGCCAGCTCGTGCGTCGCCGAGAAATGGTCGGCGTGGGTATGCGTGTCGATGGCGTAGCGGATGACCAACCCATCGCGGGAGGCCAGGCCCACATAGCGCTCGATCTGAGTGAGTTCCGGATCGATCAAGGCCGCCACGCGGGTCGCTTCGCACCCCACGAGGTAGGACTGGCAACCGCCAGTAGCCACCTGCTCGAAGATCATGTCCGTCCAACCCCCAAGGTGAACCCCGGAGGAGCGACCGCGGGTCAGCTGATCCGCAGCCCCTCCAACTTTCCATCCGAGCGCCAGCCGTTCACCAGGTCGAAGAACCGGACCGGCCCCGGACCGTAAAGGCCGTCGAAAATCCCGCCGCCGTCGCCCGCCTTGCCTTCGCCGTTGTAGTAGCCCGGCGTGCAGTCAACGCGGAACTGCAGGTTATCCCTGGCTGTGTCGTGGATGGTCTTCACCCAAGCCGATTCCGCCTCGGCCGTCGGCTCGATCGTTGTCGCCTGGCGCAGGTTCGCCTCGTGCACGATCTCGGCGATATGGCGCGCCTGCTCATCCAGCAGATGGGGGAAGTTGGGGGTCAGGGTGCTCTGGTTGACGCCTATATGGAAACAATTGGGGAAACCGTGGCTGTAGAAGCCATGCAGCGTCTTGAGGCCGCCCGACCAATAGTCGGTGAGAGTCTCGCCATCGCGTCCGTAGACCTCGAAGCCCGCGCGGCGAGTGTAGGCCGTACCCACTTCGAAACCGGTGGCGAAGATGATGCAGTCCGCTTCATATTCCACGCCGTCCACCACCAGGCCGGTCTCGGTCACGCGGTCGACGCCGCGCCCGTTGGTGTCCACGAGTGTGACGTTCGGCCGGTTGAACGTCGGCAGGTAGTCGTCGTTGAAGGTCGGGCGCTTGCAGAATTGCCGGTACCATGGCTTCAGCGCCTCGGCCGTACGTCGGTCCTTCACCGTGGCGTCGACCCGCGCGCGGATCTGATTCATCTTCCGGAAGTCGGCCAGCTCCATGGCCTGCGCCAACTCCTCGGGGGACATGGATCGCCCGGCGCTGAAAGCGGCGACGGAGAGTAGGTTGCGGATGATGTCGGTCCAGCCGTCGCTGACCAGGTCCTCGTCCTGCTGACCGCCGCTGACCAGAATGTTGAAGTTCTCCATGCGCCGCTTCTGCCAGCCGGGCGTGAGCGTCCTGGCCCATTCCGGGTCGGTCGGCCGGTTGCCGCGCAGGTCCACCGAGGAGGGGGTGCGCTGGAAGACGTAGAGGTGCTTGGCGTGGCGTCCGAGGTGCGGCACGCACTGGATCGCCGTCGCCCCGGTGCCGATGATCGCCACCTGCTTGTCGGCCAGGCCCGTCAGGTTCCCATCTGAATCGCCGCCTGTGTAGGCGTAGTCCCACCGGCTGGTGTGGAACGAGTGACCTTTGTACCGCTCGATCCCCGGAATGCCTGGGAGCTTGGGCCGGTTCAGCGGTCCGTTGGACATGACCACATGGCGCGCCTTCATGCGGTCATCGCGGCTCGTCGTGATCAGCCAGCGCTTTTCGTCGTCCAGCCAACGCAGCTCCGAGATCGTCGTCTGGAAGCAGGCGTCCTTGTAGAGGTCGAAGTGTTCGCCGATCCGCCGGGCGTGCCCGCGGATCTCAGCGGCGAAGCTGTACTTCTCCTTAGGGATGTAGCCCGTCTCTTCCAGGAGCGGCAGGTATATGTAGCTCTCGATGTCGCACTGGGCGCCAGGGTAGCGGTTCCAGTACCAGGTGCCGCCGAAATCGCCGCCCTTCTCGATAATGCGGACGCGCTCGACACCAGCTTCCCGCAACCGCGCCGCAGCCATCAGTCCGCCGAAGCCGCCTCCAACCACCAGCACGTCTACTTCGTCGGTCAGGGGCGACCGGGTGAAGCCAGGCTCGACGTAGGGGTCGTCGATGTAGTGGCGGTAGTCGCCTTTCACCTCGACGTATTGGGCGTTCGCGTCCGGCCGCAGCCGCTTGTCGCGCTCCTGGCGATACTTCTCGCGCAACTGATTGGGATCGAAATCAAGATCCGCCTGGGCGGCGCCGTTGGCGTGTTCGATACTATCGAGGCTCATCGCGATCTCCGAGAGTGGGCGCCGCCACAGAACGTCACCGTTCGCGATAAGACAAGGCGCTGGCGCGCATTTGACTGGACGCCGCCATCAGCTAGCTTTGGCGGAACTCGCGCCCGGCGCCTGCGTTCACGTGGGGTTCAGGCGCTGCAGAGCGAAATCATACGCCCCGGCTTGCGCGGTCGGGGCCAATCCACCAGACGATGGCGAGGGATGATCGGCCCTGGTCTCGCGGTGGCCGCGAGAAAGTGACGTTGACCGTCCATGGCCGTGGCTCACATCAACCGCATCGGCGTTGCCGTCCCGCCTAACGACATCCACGAGGCTTTCGTTCGCTATGTCGGCCAGGAACTTGGGGAGGCCAAGGAACAGCGCCTGTTCAGGCGCATGGCCGAACGAGCCGGCATCGACCATCGGTTCTCCTATTTCGAGGCGATGGTCCAAGCGGACGGCGCGGTCGCCGACGTTGAGGGCTTCTACGCGCCGTCGGGGTTTCCCACCACGGGCGCGCGCATGGAGCGCTATGAACGAACCGCGCCGGGGCTGGCCATGCAGGCGATCGACAACCTGGGCCTGAACGGCGAGCGCGGGCGAATTACCCATCTGGTCGTCGCCTCCTGCACCGGGTTCATCGCCCCAGGCCTGGACCAATTGATCGTCGAGGCGGCGGGCCTGGACCCGGGCGTCGAACGCACGCTGGTGGGGTTCATGGGGTGCTACGCCGCGGTCAACGCGCTTCGGCTGGCCCACCACTTCGTGCGATCAGAGCCGTCGTCGAGAGTCCTGGTGGTCAATCTCGAGCTTTGCACCCTGCACCTGCAACACCCTGAGACCCTGCCAAAAGCCCTGGCGATGCTGCTGTTCGGCGATGGCTGCGCGGCGACGCTGGTGACCGCCGACCAGAGCGGCATCGCCCTGCGCGATTTCCGCGCGGCGACTATCCCAGGATCCAGCGCCGACATCAGTTGGCGGATCGCTGATCAGGGGTTCGACATGCACCTTTCAGGCGAGGTGCCTGGTAGGATCGCCAAGGCCCTGCGCCTCGAGGCGGAGCGCAACGACGACAAGGGCCTGCTTCGGGGCGAGCGTCCCGCCGACTTCGACCTCTGGGCGGTGCATGCTGGCGGCCGCACCATTCTCGACGCGGTCGAACACGGCTTTCAACTGGCGCCGGCGATGCTCGACTGGTCGCGTGGCGTGCTGCGCGACTTTGGCAACATGTCCTCGGCGACCCTGATGTTCGTGCTGGATCGGATTCTCCGGGCTGGCAAGGCCCCCGAGGGCGGCGGCGACGGCTTCGCGGTCGCGTTTGGGCCAGGCCTGGCGGCGGAAAGCTTCCGATTCAGGATGGTTGGTTGAACCGTCGTGCGCAGCTTCGCCGAGCGATCCTGCGAGACCGAGTGGATGGACGGCGATCACGTCGACGCCGCCGACTTCGCCGCCTGCCTGGCAGACCTCGCCAGGGCGAACACCGCCACGCGCGCCCGTCCGCCGACCCTCGCCTGGCTGGCGCGGGCCACGCGCGCAACGCCCGCGGGCGGCGCCTTTAGCCTCCTGGATGTTGGTTACGGGCACGGCGATATGCTGCGCGCGGTCCATGCTTGGGCGATCCGACAAGGCTTGGCGCCGACCCTCTACGGCGTCGACCTCAATCCCCGCAGCGAACCAGCCGCCCGCGCCGCTACTCAAGCCAGTCTTGGGATCGACTATCGCACCGGCGATGTCTTCGATTTCGCCAGAGACCCCCCGATCGATTTCGTGATCAGCTCGCTCGTCACCCACCACATGTCCGACGGTGAGGTGGTTCGCTTCATCAAGTGGATGGAAACGGTGAGCCGAAAAGGCTGGTTCATCAACGACCTTCACCGCCATCCGATCGCCTTCTACGGGTTCAAGGCGATCGCCAGCGCGGCTGGTTGGCACCGGTTCGTGCGCCATGACGGTCCCATCTCCGTCGCACGAAGCTTCCGGACGCGCGACTGGGATCGATTGCTCGCCCGGGCCGGCGTGGATCGCGCCAAGGTGACCGTGAACTGGCGCGCACCGTTCCGTCTCTGCGTTGGCCGGATCAAGTGAGCGATATCGTCGTCGTTGGCGGAGGTCTGGCCGGCGGGTCGGCGGCGGCGCTGCTGGCGCAAGCGGGGAAGCGTCCGCTGCTCCTGGAGCGCGAGCGCGAGCCTCGCGACAAGATCTGCGGCGAGTTCCTGTCAACCGAGGCGCAGGCGCACCTTGCCCATCTAGGGTTCGACGTCGCGGCGCTAGGCGGCAGCCCTATCGACAAGGTGCGGCTGGTGGTCGGCGATCGCGGGGTGGAATCGCCTCTGCCGTTCAAGGCGCTCGGGCTGACGCGCCGCCGGCTCGACGCCGCGTTGCTGGACTATGCCGCGGGGCAGGGGGCGGAGATCGCGCGGGGGGTCGCCGCGCGCAGCGTTTTCGCCGGCGCAGTCGCGACCACCGACGGCGACCTGCGGCCAGCCAAGCTCCTGCTGGCCAGCGGCAAACACGATGTCCGCGGCGCGAGGCGCGACACCCGAGGGACCCTCACCGGCCTCGTCGGGTTCAAGAGCTACTTCCGAGTGGACGCTGAAGTGCGGCGCGCCATGGCCGGCTACGTCGAAGTGGTCTTGTTCGAAGGCGGCTATGCCGGCCTTCAGTTAGTGGAGGGTGGTCTCGCGAATCTGTGCCTGCTGGTCGGGCGCGAGCGGCTGGACGACGCCGGCCGCAACTGGCCCTCGCTCCTACAGACGTTGCTGGCCGAACCGCATCTTGGCCGCCGCCTCGCCGCCGCCGAGCAGGTTGGCGATCATCCTCTGAGCATCGCCGACGTTCCCTATGGCTTCATCCACCACGACCGACAGGATGCGCCGGAAGGGTTTTTCCGGCTGGGTGACCAGGCCGCGGTGATTCCGTCGTTCTCGGGCGATGGCATGTCGATCGCCCTTCATAGCGGAAGGCTGGCTGCCCAAGCCGTGCTCGCCGGCGCCAGCGCGCGTGACTATCACCAGCGGTTAAGACGGGACGTCCGGCGACAGATAGGGTTGGCAGTCAACCTGCAGCGGTGGGCCAACTCCGCGACCGGCCGCCTGGCGACTGTCGGCGCGCTCTCGCTTGCGCCCGGCCTGATGCGGATGATCGCCGCCCGGACGCGCCTGCCGGAAGCGGCCTTGCGCCGCTCGGGCCTGACGACGACGCCCGTCGTCGAGGCTGGTCGTTGACGCCGGACGCGTGGGCTCGTGGCGAATGTTTCATGGGCGGCGTTGTCTTGCGACACCGGGCGAGCGATCATTGAGCGGGTCGGAACGGGCTTACGGTGCGGATCAGATGTTCACCACACGACGACAGTTCTCATTGCTGGGGCTGGCCACGGGTGCTGTCGCGATCGGGCTTCCAGCCATGGCGCGAGAGCCGGACGACGGCCTCCCCAACCTCTTCATAAGTCCTCACGGCCAGCCGTTCCGAGCCAAGCCTGGGGCGCCCTACCCGGTGGCTGATTGGTTCCGACAGGCCGATAAGAACGGTGACGGCAAACTGGGCCACGCCGAGTTCATGGCCGACGCATTGGCCTTCTTCAGCGCCTTGGACGTCAACGGCCAGGGGCTCTTGGATCCCTACGACATCTCGAACTACGAACACCAGATCGCCCCGGAGATATTGGGTTTCCGCAAGACCTCAGCCTATGGCGCGATCGAGCGGAATGAAGCCGGTCTCTGGCTGGCGCAATACCGTGGGGAATATACGCCGGATGGCCCTGGCAGTCCGGGTCAGACGCAACTTGGACCTCCGAGTGGCGTCGACCCAAACGGCGGCGTGCCGAATGAACCGACGCGCCCATCCCAGGACGAAGAGATTGGCACCGGCGCTGAGCCCTATAGCCTGTTGCGCGAACCTGAACCGGTCACCGCGGCGGATGTGGACTTCGTCGTGCGCGGCATCGTCAGGAAGGCGAACTTCCTAAGCCACGCAGATGGCAACTTCTCGGCTCTCGATGGCGACGACGTAGGCTACCTGACCCTGGCCAACCTCCCCAAGACGCCGATCCAGAAGATGATTGAACACGCCAGGCACGGGCTCTTCTAGCCGGTAGCTTGTCGGCGTATCAAGAATCAGCCTGCGCGCGGCCAACAAGGGCCTAGCCTGGGCCGCGCCAGAGCAGTCTTGGTCCGCCCGACACAAGGAGCACGCGATGCCTATCGCCGAGGTCAATGGCCAGCGCATCTACTATGAAGACACGGGCGGCTCGGGCCCCGCGGTCGTCTTCTCGCACGGCCTCTTCATGGACCATGAGATGTTCGCCCCTCAAGTCAGCGCGCTGAGGGGGCGCTACAGGGTCGTCACCTGGGACGAGCGCGGACACGGCGGCACGGCAGGAGCCAGCCTGGCGCCCTTCTCATACTACGACTCCGCCGACGACCTGGCGGCGCTGCTGAAGCACTTGGGGATCGAACGCGCGGTGCTGGCGGGGATGTCTCAAGGCGGGTTCCTTTCCCTCCGGGCCGCCCTGACGCACCCAGAGATCGTTCGCGCCCTGATCCTCATCGACACTCAGGCCGGACAGGAGGATCCCGCCGCCATGGCCGGCTACGCCCAACTGATCGACGGATGGCTCGCGGGCGGCCTCTCGGACGGTACGGCTGACTTCGTGGAAGCCACCATCCTGGGGCAAGGCTGGTCAGGCGCAGAATATTGGAAGGACAAGTGGCGCAAGATCGCTCCGCACAACGTGCGCGGCTGCATGGACTGCCTGGCGCACCGGGACGATGTCACCGCTAAGCTGCCGCAGATCAAGGCCCCGGCCCTGGTTATTCATGGCGACGCCGACGCAGCCATCAAGCTGAGCTTGGCTGAGGTGCTGGCCAAAGACCTGCCCGACGCGGAACTCGTCGTGATCCCTGGCGCTGGCCACGCGGCCAATCTCACGCACCCGGGCCTCGTCAATCCGGCGATCGAGCGGTTCCTGGCCAGGGCGGCGTAGGAGTCCCGGCCGTCAAGGCGACCTTCCCGCCAGGCGGGTCGGTGCTATGTTGGCGACGGCGGAACGTGCAATGGAAGGCTGACGAATGAGCGGCGCGCAATTCAACGTCAGACCCCTGGACGCCACGTTCGGCGCGGTAGTCACCGGTCTCCGGTTGGCCGAGCTCGATGATGAAACGTTCGCAGCTCTCTATGCGACCTGGCTGGACTACGCGCTGCTGATCTTCCCGGACCAGCACTTGACCACCGAGCAGCAGGTGGCGTTCGCCAGGCGCCTTGGCCCGCTGGAATTCGACCTCGCCCCGATCAGCAACGTGCGCGCAGACGGCTCGGTGCGGCCGGACGATTCCACCGATGACGTGATCAAGGTGCTGAAAGGCAACATGGGCTGGCACTGCGATTCCACCTACATGCCGGTTCAGGCGAAGGGCGCGGTGTTCACGGCCCACGTGACGCCGCGGTCGGGCGGGGAGACGGGATGGGCGGATATGCGGGCGGCCTATGACGCGCTGCCCGCCGGCCTGCGCGAACGGGTTGAGGGTCTATCGGCTTATCATTCGTTGCACTACAGCCAGGCCAAGATCGGCCACACGCCCAGCGAAGGCAGGCAGTACAGCGGCTATGGCTTTGGCGTGAAGGATCCGCCGTTGCGTCCTCTGGTGAAGACCCACCCCGAGACCGGACGCCGCACACTGATGGTCGGTCGGCATGCGTTTGGAATCCCCGGTCTTGAGCGGGAAGAGTCGGAGCGGCTGTTGGAGAGTCTCGCCGACTTCGCCTGTCAGCCGCCGCGCGTCCACCATCACCGATGGACACCTGGCGATGCGGTGATCTGGGACAATCGGGCGCTGATGCACCGCGCCTGTCCCTGGGACATGGCCGAGCCACGAGTCATGTACCACTCGCGCCTCGCCGGCGATCCAGTGAGCGAGTTCGCGGCTCACGCCTGAAACGCCGCAACCTGTCCGCCCGAAGCGGACGCGATAGCCTGGAAGGACCGCCGTCGATGAACTTGGTGCTGCGCGAGGACAAGGGCGGCGCCGCCACCCTGACATTGAACCGGCCGGACAAGCTGAACGCACTGAACATGGAACTGTTCGGCGAACTGATGGCTCACGTCAGGAGCCTGGCGGAGGAGACTGAAAAGATCGGCGTGGTAGTCGTGCGGGGCGCGGGACGCTGCTTCTCGGCCGGGCATGACCTCGCGGACATCGCCGCCGGCGAGCGGCCGCCAGAACCCAACTTCCAGTCCAAGGTGATCGAGCGGCTGGCCAATCTGCCCCAGCCGGTGATCTCGGCCGTGCACGGCCATTGCTACACTGGGGCGCTGGAGCTGGCGCTGGCCGGCGACCTGATCTTCGCCGCCGAAAGCGCCAAGTTCGCCGATACCCACGCCAAATGGGCGTTGACCCCGGTCTGGGGCCTCAGCCAACGCCTGCCGCGGCGGGTCGGGACCCACAAGGCGCGCGAGATGATGTTCACGTGCCGCACCTATTCCGGGCGGCAGGCGGAAGCGATCGGGCTGGCGAACTTCTGTGCCGCCGACGCCGACTTCGACGCCGAACTGACAGCCCTGACGGCGGAGATTCTCAGCCAGTCATGGTTCAGTCACCGCGCCAACAAGCGTCTGGTGCGTGAGACCGACGGCTTTGGCCTCGAAGAGGGGCTGGCGCATGAGGTTTTCCGCGGCGAGGGCCGCGGTCCTGACATGGCCGAGAGGATCGCCGGCTTCTCCAGCAAGACGGTGAAGCAGGCCTAGGGCTCAGGCCCCGCTTCTGAGCGGCTCTTCGACCTCGCCCTGGCTCGTCGTCCAGGAGGTGAGGGTTTCGAGCAATCGCCCAGGATTGATCGGCTTGCCGAGATGGCCGTTCATACCGGCGTCCAGACACCGCTGAATCTGGTCGGGCAGTACGTTTGCGGTCATGGCGATGATCGGCAGGCCGCTGACGCACGGATCGTCTAGGGCTCGGATCCGGCGTGTGGCGGCGAGGCCGTCCATCACCGGCATCTGCACGTCCATCAACACGATGTCGTAAGCGCTACGACTCACGGCGTGCACGGCCTCGGCCCCGTCCACCGCCGTATCGACCTCGATGTCGAAGGGTTCCAGGATCGCGCGCACCAACTCGCGATTGACGTCGAGATCCTCCACCAAAAGCAACCGCAACGGCCGCTCCAGTTCCGCCGGAACCGCGCCAACCACGACCTCAGGCCGTTCGCGCGCAATCGGCAGGTCGAGCTCGAACCAGAAGGTCGAACCCTGGCCCACCTGGCTCCTCGCGCCAATCCGACCGCCCATCAGTTCGATGATGCGCTTGCAGATCGCCAGCCCCAGGCCGGTGCCGCCAAATTGGCGTGAGACTGAGGCGTCGGCCTGGCTGAAGCGCTCGAAGACAGCATCGAGCTTGTCCTCGGCGATCCCGATGCCGGTGTCGCTCACCTCAATGCGGAGCCGCTGAACGCCTCCGAGGACTGGCGTCTGTTCCACCAGGACGTCGACCCCCCCGGCCGCGGTGAACTTGATGGCGTTGCTCAGCAGGTTCAGGAGCACCTGTCGAAGCCGAGGGCCGTCCCCTTCGAGGGCGTCCGTCCCTCCCACCGCGCGGATGTTCAAGGTCAGACCGCGCGCCGACGCCTGGTCCTCGACCAGGGAGCCCATGGACTGAGCCATGGCGATCGCTTCAAATGGTTGGGCTTCGAACTCGAAGGCGCCGGAGTCGAGCTTCGAGAAGTCCAATACGCCGTTGACCACGACCAGCAGCGTTGCGCTCGCCTCGTTGATCAGCCCGGCGTGTCGCGCGTCCTTGGCGGTGAGGTCGGAGGAGTCCCTCAAGACGCCCGAGAAGCCGATGATCGCGTTGAGCGGGGTGCGAAGCTCATGGGTCATGTTGGCCAGGAAGTCGGCCTTGGCCGCCGCGGCGGATTCGGCGCGTTCGCGGGCGTCCACCAGGTCGGCCTCCAAGGCCTTTCGGCGATTGATGTCGCGCGACAGGCAGACGATTTCGCTCGGCGCGTTCGTTCCCGGATCGACCACAAGGCTGAAGCTGGTTTCCACCCAGGTCGGCGCGCCATCCTTACGCAGCATGCGGTATTCCGCTGTCGAGACGCCGCCAGCCTCCAGCAAAGCCCGGATCTGCGCCTCCACCAGCGGCCGGTCATCAGGATGAACGTGGGTCAGACCATCGACGGCGGCGAACTCCTGGGGCGTATAGCCAAGAGCGGCCTCGACAGAGGGAGAGATGTAGAAGAGCTCACCGTCAACGCTGGTGCGCCCGATCAAGTCACTGACATTGTCGGCCAGGACGCGGTATTGGGCCTCGCTGTCGCGCAGTCGCGCTTGCGTCTCATCAAGCCGCTTGCCCGCCCGAAACGTCTGGCGAGCGCCGGCCAACGCGAAGCCGAACGCAAGCGTCATGATCCAAAGAATGGGTGAGCGCTGCATGCTCGCCGACTGCGGCGTGGCGAGGGCGACGGCAAGCACGCCGAGAGCCGGCGCTACGCCGCAAACGGCGAAGCCCAAAGGAGTGCGCGAGGCGAAGGTTTGGGCGAAGCCGATGATGCTCAGCCAAATGATGGCGGCGCAGATCGCGCCGTCCATGCGTCCGGTCCGCCAGAAGAGCAGCGCCAGCAGGAACCAGTTGGCGATCAGACCCAACAGGTTGACCAGGTAGATCAGCTGGTCGCTTCGCCGCACCGGGCGGCCCATGAACTGGTCGCGGCTGGCGAACCAACCCCATAGCTCGATCGCCAGGCTGATGATGGTCCACATGGCGCACGCGCGCCATGGCAGCACGGTCAGCGCCACCAAGCCCGCACCGATGGCCACGAGGGCGCGGGGCGCCAAGTTCTCATGCGTATCGCCGGCGAACTCGTCGAACCGACGGTCAAGCAGTCTAAACAAGTCGGCGCCCCCCGCGTGCCCAACTTGGTCCAGCGAGGGTTAAAAACGACCTTATGAGTGGTCAATCCTAGTAGTTTGAGCGGGGGGAGGCGGTCTATTTTCTCGGCGGCGGATTGACAGACTAACGTCAGGCGCTGCTGAGTGACATTTTACACGTATGGGTGTAGGTTCTCAGCCTTGACTAGCGCTGCAGCACTGCCCAGGCGGTTTCGGCCAGCAGACGCGTGCCGGAATTGTCGCTGCTGGCGTCGGTATTGCCGATGCCGTCGAGGTTGCGCTTGAAGACCCCTTGGCCGATCGAGGCCAGGCGGAAGATCGAAAAACCCAGGTAGAAGTTGAAATCCTCGATCCCGGCCCGGCCCGTGCGGCGACAGTAGGCGGCGACGTACTCGGCCTCTGTTGGAATCCCAGAGGAAGCCAGATCAATCCCGTCGAACGTGCCCCAGCTCTCCGAGCGCGAGTGCCAAAGGATGCAGTTGTAGGCGATATCGGCCAGTGGGTTGCCAAGAGTCGACAACTCCCAGTCAAGCACGGCGATGATCTTGGACTCGGTCGGATGGTACATGACGTTTTCGAGCCGGTAGTCGCCATGGGCAATGGTGGTGGTCTCGTCGGTGGGAATGCGGGCCGGCAGGGCCTCGATCAACCGCTCCATGGCCTCGATCCGCTCGGTCTCGGCGCCACGATACTGGCGGGTCCATCGGTCGATCTGACGGGCGAAGAAGTTGCCCGGTCGGCCATAGTCGCCAAGTCCGACGGCGGCGTAGTCCACCGCGTGCAGCCGGGCGAGCGTTGCATTCAGCTCGTCGTAGATGGCGGCCCGTTCGGCCGGCGTCATGCCTGGCAGGCGCGCGTCGCGGAAGATACGACCTTCGAGGAAGTCCATGACGTAGAACATCGTGCCGATGATGCTGTCGTCATTGCAGAGCGCCCGCATGACCGGCACGGGAAACCCCGCCCCGCCGAGCGCGCTCATGATTCGGAATTCCCGATCCACCTGGTGGGCGCTGGCCAGAAGCTGGCCGGGCGGCTTTTTTCGCAGCACATAGCGCCGGCCGCCGGCGGTGACCAGGAAGGTGGGGTTGGAGGCGCCGCGCTGGAACTGGCCAACCGTCATCGGTCCTTCGAAGCCGGCGACGTTGGCGGTGAGCCAGGACTCGAGTTTGGCTTCGTCAAACCGATGGGAGGCGCGCACTGCGCCCACGGTAACCGCTGATGGATCCTGTTCGGCCATTGCCTTCCCGAAAGTCATCTGCCGGCAGACTATGGGCCGGCAGTCCTGAACCCTAGAGGAGACGCGCCATGCCCGCCATCGCCGCCGAAGACTTCACCTGCGTGCTCTACGCTGTCCAGGACCACATCGCCCGCATCACTCTGAACCGGCCCGAGCGTCGCAACGCGCTCAATCGGCGCGCCTATGCCGAAATCGAGGCCGCGTTCCGCCACGCGACGGCCGATCCCGAGGTGCGGTGCGTGGTGGTAACGGGCGCCGATCCGGCCTTCTGCTCGGGCGAGGACGTCAAGGAAATGATGACCGGAGACGCGCCTCGCGCCGAGCCCCCCGCGCCGCGCATCCGCTTCGAGCCGACCCCGGCCGCCATGGCCGCCATCTACTGCGACAAGCCGGTGATCGCCGCGGTCAACGGCGCGGCGGTGGGGTGGGGGATGGAGCTGGCGCTCTACGCCGACATCCGCATCGCCTCGGAGAAGGCTGTGTTCGCAGAGCTCTTCATCAAGCGCGGGCTCATCTGCGATGTCGGCGGTCTGTGGAAGTTGCCGGCCATCGTCGGCCAGGCCAAGGCCGCCGAGCTGCTCTACACGGGCGATCCGATCGACGCCGCCGAGGCGGCCAGGATCGGCCTCGTCAGTCAGGTGACGCATCACGCCGACCTCATGCCGGCCGCGATTCTGATGGCCGGCCGCATCGCCGCCAACTCGCCGCTCGCGTTGCGGTACATGAAGGAAGGCCTGCGCCGCGCCACCCACGGCGATCCTCGCGAGATAGGAGGCTGGGCGATCGAGGTGATCTATCGCCTCTTCGCCACCGAAGATCACCGCGAAGGCGTGCGCAGTTTCCTGGAGAAGCGCACGCCGGTATTCACCGGGCGCTAGACTCCTTGCACGGCAGACTCAGGCCGGGCGAGGAGCGGAGCTAGGTTGATAGCGGGGATCGCCCGTGCGCCAGAGGATGAAGGCGATGATATCGGCGGTCTCACGGTTCCGCTGACTGAGCGTCGAGCCGATTCCGTGGCCCGCGTCCGTCTCGATCCGCAGCAAGATCGGATTCTTCGACCCGTTCGCCGCCTGTAGCCGCGCGGTCATCTTGGTCGGCTCCCAGGAGGAGACCCGCGGGTCATTGAGGCCGGTGGTCAGCAGCACCGAGGGGTAGGACGCGCCATCGCGCACGTGCTGGTAGGCGTCCATCGCCATCAGGCCCTTGAAGCCTTCCGGATCGGTCACCGTGCCGAACTCCGGAATGTTGGGCGGCCCGTTGGGCGAGAATTCGCTGCGGCTGGCGTTGGAGACCCCCACCTGCGAAATCACCACTGCAGCGAGATCTGGCCGCTCGGTCATGAACCGGCCGACCGTGATGCCGCCCGCCGAGCCGCCGATGATCGCGAGCCTGGATTTGCGCGTGTAGCCCGCCGCGACCAGGCGCTCGGCGCCGGCGATCATGTCTCGCCAGGTATTGGGCTTGGTCAGTTTTTTGCCGGCGAGGTGCCATTCTTCGCCCAGTTCGCCCCCTCCACGCACGTGCGCCACCGCGAACACGCCGCCTAGATCGAGGAACGGCAGCCAGCGAGCGAGGAAGGCTGGGTCCTGGGTGATGCCATAGGAGCCGTAGGCGTCCAGCAACACCGGCTCGGAGCCGTCGCGCCGCAGCCCCTTCTTGTAGACGATCGATAGCGGAACGCGGACGCCGTCGGCGGCGGTGGCGAAGGTCTCTTCCGACGTGTAGGGCGATACGTCGATGGGGGGCTTGGGCGCGATGTCGGTCTCGACCACCACCCCATCGGCGCCTACGAAGCACAGCACCGAGGGCCGCACCCAGCCTTGTAACAGGAACCAGACGCCGTCGTGCAGGGTGTCCGTGTAGAGGGCGTCGATCGAGCCCGCGAACGGCATGGCGATCGTGGTCAACTTGCCGTCGTAGCTCAGGCGCCGCAGCCCGCCGAGGCCCGCGTTGAGATCCTGGATATAGAGCGCGTCTCTAGCCGCTCCGAGGCCGCGGATCACCGAGGCGCTCTCGGGGACAACCACCGTCGACTTGGCGTACGAGGGTTCGGCCGCGGAGGACTTGACGATCTTGTAGTGTGAAGCGCCGTCGTGGGTGAGCAGGTAGATGTCTTGGCCGTGCGCGACGCCGTTGACCACCTTGTCGGCCGCCGAACAGACCTGCCGCCACTGCGGTGTTCCCGCCTGTGCGTTTGAGACCGGGCTCGCATAGAGCGCGATCTCGTTCTGGACGCCTGAAACGATGGCGCCGAAGGCCATGTCCGAGCCCGGGGTCGCCAACAGGGTCGGAAAGTCGATGTCGGCGATTTCGACTACAGGACTGCCGCCCTTCCACAGCACCTTGGCGTCGCTGGCGGGATCGGCGTTCAGGCGATGAAACCAGGCGGCGCTCAGCTTGTAGCGGTCAGTGCTGTCAGGTGCGACGCCCGGCTGGAGGCGATTGTAGAAGAATCCCGAGCCGTCGGGCGCCCAGCTGGGGCTGCCGTCTTGCGTGCGGTCAATGCTCTCGGGCAGGAGCTCGGCCGTGTCGGTGACCAGAATATGGGCCACCGAGTTCTCCGAGCCTCCTGGAGAGGTTCCGAACACGACGTGGCTGCCGTCCGGCGAGCAGGCCCACCAGTCAAGCGACGCGTGCGATCCCGCGGGCGCATGGGCGTCGGGGTCCAGCAGCAACCGATCGGTCCCATGCATCCCCTTGCGGACGAAGAGCTTGAAAGTGTCGGCCCCTGCAGGGCGCACCTGGGTGAAGATGTAGTCTCCGCCGACCTGCACGGCGCTGACGGCCACCAGATCGTGTGTGTAGTGCTGCACGGCGGCCAGCAGCGCGTCGCGGCCCGGAATCGCGCCTAGAATTCCCTGTGCATAGTCGCCCTCAGCGGTGGCGTAGGCCTTCCACTCGGGGCCTTCCGCTTCCATCCATCGATAGGGATCGGTGACTTGCGCGCCGAAGAGCGTCTCTGTCACTGGCCGCACAGGCGCGACGGGCGGTCCGGCGCTGGTCGCCTCCGACATCGCCAAGCCTGGGAGCGCCGCCGCTGTGGCCAGCGCTGCGGATGAGGCCAGGAGGGAGCGGCGATCCAGGGAATGAGGCAATATTCGTCTCCTTTGACGGTTTGCGCGGGACGGGGTTGCCGTCTCGCGACCAGATTGGCGGTGATGCTACCAAGTTGTGGTCCGGTCAATGCACCCGTCGCGCACCCGTCAGGAGCCTTTGATGCGCGCTTGCTCATGTGGTCAGGTGCAGACTGAAGCCGAAGAAGGGACCTCAGATGAGCGTCGAAGAAGCCCGCCGGCTCGTAGCGGCCGACGATCGCAAGGACTTCGATTTCGCCAATCGAGGTTTCATCGCCACCCTGAGTGACCCCATGATCAGGAGGGCCGATGGGCGCGTGGCGTTCGACGTCTCGTCCTATGCGTTCCTTCAAGGAGACGCCCCGGAGACGACCAATCCCAGCCTGTGGCGCCAGGCGCAGATACTGACCAGGCACGGGCTCTTCAAGGTGGCCGAGCAGATCTATCAGGTGCGCGGGTTCGACGTTTCCACCGTCACGTTCATCGACGCCGGCGACGGCTGGATCGTCGTCGATCCGCTGACCACCGTGGAGGTGGCGCGCGCGGCCCTGGGCCTCGTGGCGGAACACGTGGCCAGCAAGCCGGTGCTGGCCGTCATCTATTCGCACAGCCACGTCGACCACTATGGCGGGGTGGGGGGGGTGACGAGCGCGGCGGACGTCGCCGCTGGCAAGGTGAGGGTGATCGCGCCGGAAGGCTTCCTGGAGCACGCGGTGTCGGAGAACATCATCGTCGGTCCGGCGATGTTGCGGCGCGCCAGGTTCCAGTTCGGCCAGACCCTGCCGCGTTCCGCCGAGGGGGAGATGACCTCCGGCCTGGGGCCATGCCCCTCGGCGGGCTCGCTCTCGCTCATCGCGCCGACCGATCTGATCACGGAGACCGGCCAGGAGATCACCGTCGGCGATGTGACCATGGTCTTCCAGCTGACGCCAGGCACGGAAGCGCCGGCGGAGATGAACTTCCACCTGCCGCAGTTTCGCGCGGTGTTCATGGCGGAGAACGCCAATCTGACCATGCACAACCTGTTGCCCGCCAGAGGGGCGCTGGTGCGCGACGCCAAGGCCTGGGCGGACTACCTGACCCAGTCGATCCGGCTGTTCGGCGACAAGAGCGACGTGATGTTCGCCGCCCACGGGATTCCACGCTTCGGTGGCGAGGAGATCGTCGCCTTCCTCACCTCACACCGCGACGCCTACAAATTCCTGCACGACCAGTCGGTGAGGCTGATGAATTCGGGCCTTACGGCCCCGGAGATCGCCGAGGTTCTGGCCTTGCCGGAGGTGCTGGCCAGGCAGTGGTTCAATCGGGGCTACTACGGCACTGTCAGCCACAATTCCAAGGCCATCTACCAACGCTATCTGGGTTGGTACGACGCCAATCCGGCGAACCTCAATCCGCTGCCGCCGGAACCCGCGGCGAAGAAGTACGTTGCGGCCATGGGCGGCGCGCAGACGGTCAAGGCCCTGGCCTCGACCGCGGCGGAAGAGGGCGATCTGCGCTGGGCGGCGACGCTCCTCAACCACGCGGTTTTCGCCGACGAAACCGACACCGCCGCGCGAGAGCAGCTGGCGGCGATCTACACCCGCATGGGTTTCGAGTCCGAGGCCGGGACCTGGCGGAACATC
This sequence comes from Caulobacterales bacterium, assembly GCA_044445785.1. Taxonomy (GTDB): domain Bacteria; phylum Pseudomonadota; class Alphaproteobacteria; order Caulobacterales; family Caulobacteraceae; genus Acaudatibacter. The sequence continues at coordinate 28,755 of JBIOEF010000001.1, read as the reverse complement.
TACCTCACCGGCGCGCAGGAACTCCGCGACGGGCCCATGGCGCTGCCCGCGGCGGGGCTGAGCCCCGACGTGTTGATGGCGACGACCACGTCGATGCTGCTCGACCTGGCGGCGGTGCGGGTCAATCCCGACAGGGCGGCCGCGCGCAACTTCAAGGTCAACATCGATCTCATCGACCGCAACGAGACCCACCTCATCACCCTCAGCAACGGCGTGCTCGTGCACGAAGCGGGCGTGGTGGACCCGCACGCCGGCGCGACGGTGCGCCTGAGTCGGCCGGATCTGCTGATGACCTTGATCGCCGGCGTTGATTTCCACCCTCGGGTGGCGTCCGGCGATATTGTTGTCGAGGGCGAGGCCTCGCTCTACGCCACGTTGGTTGGACTTATCGAACCGGCCAGGCCTAACTTTCCGATCGTGACGCCCTAGTCAGATTTCGTTCCGCGGCGTCGGCGATGCGACGGGGAGGCGTGCGCGCGGCAGGATTTGCGCTATCGTCGGCGGAACAAGGAAGCGGGAGAACGACATCGTGGGCGACCAAGCACCTGGATCTAATGACGGACTCACCGGCGCCACGGCCTCTTTCGACGCCGTGATCGTCGGGGCAGGGTTCTCGGGCCTCTACATGCTCCACAAGCTTCGCGGGCTGGGATTTTCGGCTCGTGTGTTCGAAGCTGGGAACGGCGTCGGCGGCACCTGGCACTGGAACCGCTATCCCGGGGCTCGGGTGGATATCGAGAGTCAGGAATACTCCTACTCGTTCTCGGACGAACTGGCCGATGAATGGCAATGGACCGAGCGCTACGCTTCCCAGCCGGAGCTGCTGCGCTATCTCAACCACGTCGCCGACCGTTTTGATTTGAGGGGCGACATCCAACTGGAGACCCGCGTCACGGCGGCCGCTTTCGACGAGAGCAGCAAGCGATGGACCGTCACCACCGACCGCGGCGATCGGGTGACCGCCAAGTTCTGCATCATGGCGACCGGCTGCCTCTCGGTTCCCAAGGAACCGGACTTTCCGGGTGTCGATACCTTCAAGGGCAAGAGCTATCACACCGGTCGCTGGCCGCAGGAGGGCGTCGATTTCACCGGTCAGAAGGTCGCGGTGATCGGCACCGGCTCTTCGGCGATCCAGTCGATCCCTCAGATCGCCAAGCAGGCCGCGCGCGTCAGCGTCTTCCAACGCACGCCCAATTTCAGTGTCCCGGCTCACAACGGCCCGGTAGACCCGGCGATCGTCCAGGATTGGAAGGACCATCGCCGGGAGTATCACCAGAAGGTGCTCGAGAGCGGCTTTGGCATCCTGATGGTGGACCAGTCCGAGCAGTCAGCGCTGGAGGCGTCGCCCAAGGAGCGTCAGGCGGTCTATGAGGATCGCTGGGCGCGGGGAGGTTTCTCGCTCATCGGGGCATACGCAGACATCATCGCCGACAAGGCGGCCAACGACACGGCTGCCGGCTTCGTCAGGGACAAAATCCGGGCCATCGTCGAGGACCCGGCGGTGGCCGAGAAGCTGGCGCCGACGTCCTATCCCATCGCCACCAAGCGCCTTTGCGTCGACACGGGGTACTACGCGACGTTCAATCGCGAGAATGTTTCGCTGGTGGATCTGCGCGAGGAGCCGATCGAGGAGATCACACCCGCCGGCGTGCGGACCTCGAAAGCCGAATATCCGGCCGACAGCATCGTCTATGCGATCGGGTTCGACGCCATGACCGGCGCGCTCAGCAACATCGACATCCGCGGCCGGCGCGGCGCCAGCCTGAAGGAGCAGTGGTCGCAGGGGCCTAGGACCTATCTGGGCCTGATGGTCGCCGGGTTCCCCAACCTCTTCCTGGTCACAGGTCCCGGCAGCCCTTCGGTGCTGGCCAACATGGCTGTGGCGATCGAGCAGCACGTCGACTGGATCGCCGGGTGTATCGCCTACCTCAGCGACCGGCAGGTTGGGACCATTGAGGCCAAGTCGGACGCTCAGGAGGCCTGGGTCGCGCACGTCAACGAGGTGGCCGAGGGGACACTCTTTCCGCTGGCGAACTCGTGGTACCTGGGGGCCAACATTCCCGGGAAGCCGCGGGTCTTCATGCCCTACATCGGCGGCTTTGCGGTCTACCGGCAGACCTGCGAGGACGTCGCGGCTAAGAACTACGACGGATTCGTGCTGACCTCGGCGGCCTAAGCGGCGATGCCCAGCAATCGCGCGGCGAGGTCGCCCAGCATGCTGGCCTTCTCGGCCTCGCTGAGCCCCGGCGTCTGGCGGATATGCTCCACGGCTCGATCGGTCCAGGGATAGGGGAAGTCCGTGCCCATCATGATCCTATCGGCGCCGACCTCGGCGGCCAGATGGCGCAGCCCCTCGGAGGAGAACACGAGGGAGTCGTAGTAGAGGTCCCTCAGGTAGGCCGTCGGCGGCTTCTTCAACGGCCTTGTGTATGTGCCTGGGAAGGTGCGGATGCCAGCGTCCGACCGCGCGGCATACGACGGCAGATAGCCGCCGCCGTGGGCGGCCAGGATCTTCAGCCCCGGAAACCGATCCAGCGTGCCTTCGAAGATCAGGTGCGAGAGGGCGATGGTGGTCTCAAGCGGATTGCCGATGACATTGCCAAGACCTCCGCTGCCGGCGAGGCGAGCAGCCGCCTCCGGAACGCCCTGCGGATGGATGAAGACGAGGACGCCCAGCTCCTCGGCCTTCGCCCAGAATGGGTGGAACTTCGGATCGGCGAGCTCGGCGCCCTCGACGCTGCCGCCGATCATCGCGCCGCGAAGGCCCAGAACCTTGACCGCATGATCGAGCTGCTCGGCGGCGATTTCCGGGTGTTGCAAGGCGACGCTCGCCAAGGCGGCGAACCGGTCGGGATAGCGAGCGACGAACTCGGCCAGGGACTCGTTCTGCAGCTTGACGACCTGCCGAGCGAGGTCGGGGTCCGCGCGATACCAAAACGGATTGATGCTCAGCACCTCCATGTCGATGCCCTGAGCGTCCATTGCGGCCAGTCGCTGCGGCGCCTGGTCCTCGCTCGCCTTCAGCACCTGCGGCAGGCCGGGGTGGCCGTGCTGGGGATACGGGGGAAGGCCCATCAACGCCATGGCCTCTGGGAAGGCGCAGTGCGCGTGGACGTCGATGATGCGTTTGGGCCCGCGCGACACGCGGGTGGAGCGCCGCGCGTCCTGCGCCACGGCGCGCGACGGCGTCCCCGCACAGCCGACGAAGGTGATGCCGCTCACTCGCCACGCTCCTGTCTGTTCGATCGACGACGGTCGGACGACTTACAATTTCCGCGTCCGCCTGTGTAAATTCCACTTCATGCCAGTGCACGCTCGTCCTATCGCGACCAGGCTGGGGGAACCAGAATGCGAACAACCCGTCGCAGGCTTATCGAACTGTCCGCCCTCGCCTTGCCGGGGCTCGTATTGTCAGCGCCTTCGTTCGCAGCAAATCTGATGTCGCCAGCCAGGAAGTTGCGGATCCTCATTCTCGGCGGGACGGGGTTCACCGGGCCCCACCAGGTGCGCTACGCGCTGGCGCGCGGCCATACGGTCACGCTGTTCAACCGCGGCAAGCAGCCCCGTACATGGCCGGGCCAGGTCGAGGAGCTGATTGGCGACCGCAACACCAGCGACCTGAAGGCGCTGGCGGGACGCGAATGGGACGTCTGCATCGACAACCCGACGACGCTGCCGTTCTGGGTTCGCGACGCCGGACAAGTGCTGAAAGGCAAGATCGGCCAGTACATCTTTATCTCGACGATTTCGGTCTACGCCTCCAACGACAAGGCCGCCGATGAGACGGCGCCTGTTCTGCCCTACGCGGGCAAGGACGCCATGGCCGAGACCGTCGAGACACTGCGAGCTAACGTTGGCGAGCTCTATGGCCCACTCAAGGCCGTCAGCGAACAGGAAGCCAAGCGCCAGTTTGGCGAGGCTGTGACGGTGATCCGTCCGGGGTTGATTGTGGGACCTGGGGACGAGACCGATCGCTTCACCTATTGGCCGGCCCGCCTCTCGCGCGGGGGGGAAGTGCTGGCGCCAGGCGACGGCGCCGATCCGGTGCAGTTCATCGACGCTCATGATCTGGCCGAGTGGACGATCCGCATGGCCGAGTCTCGCACGCTAGGCGTGTTCAACGGCGATGGTCCGGCAGCTCCGCTGACCATCAGGGATATGCTGGGCGGCGTTAGGGCGGGTCTAGGTTCCGACGCACAGCTGATCTGGGTTCCCACGGCGTTTCTGGACGCTGAGAAAGTCGCCGCGTGGAGCGACCTGCCGGTTTGGGTTCCGGCGCAGGGTGATACAGCCGGTTTCGCCAAGCGAGACATCGGCCGGGCCTTGCGAGCCGGACTGACGTTCCGACCACTCGCCACGACGGCTGCGGACACCTTGGGCTGGTTCAGGCTGCAGCCGGCCGAACGGCAACAGACTCTCCGAGCAGGACTGTCGGCAGCCCGAGAGACAGAGCTGTTGGCGAAGTGGAAGTCCCGCACGAATTCCTGATGATAACTGTCTTGTAAAAAACGACAAAGAGCTCCCGTTTGCGACCTCATCCCACCGGAATCTGCGCCCCGGCCCCGGATAGGTTGCGTGCGCGGAAAATGTGCGGTTTCATTCAGACATCGCGCGCCGGCTCGGACCTGGCGCAGAATGAATCCGGAGCAAACATGAATCGCGTCGTTTTCGTCGCTCTTGGAACGGTTCTGTGCGCAGGGCCGCTGGCGCTCCCCGTTTCGCTCCAGGCGGACCCGGCGCGGTCGAGCAGCTACACAGCGCCCCGAAACTCCCTTGGCCAGCCGGACCTAGAGGGCGCCTGGACTAACGCCACCTTGACGCCGGAAAGCCGGCCGGCCTCGCTCGGCGACCGGGCAGCCTATACGCCCGAGGAAGTCGCCAAGCTGGAAGCCGCGGTAGTCAAAGAGGCTTCGCTGGGCAATCAGCCCACCGATCCCAACGCGCCGCCGCCGTCAATCGGGGGCGACAAGCTGCCCCCTGGGACCCGGCCCGAGTTCGCGGCGGCTGGCGGCGCGGTGGGCGGCTACAACTACGGCTGGCTCGATCCTGGTTCTACGGTCATGCGAGTTCACGGCGAGCCTCGCACGTCGCTGATCACCACCCCCGATGGACGGGCGCCCCAGCCGAAGGCCGGCGCCGCCGCGGGCTTCGGCCGGTTCAGCTACGGTGACTTCGGCAATTTCGACAATCCCGAGAACCGCTCGCTCGGTGAGCGCTGCATCATGTCGTTCGGCCGCAACGCCGGCCCGCCGATGTTCGCCAACGGTTTCTACAACAACGACTATCAGATTGTGCAGAGCAAGGACTCGGTCGCGATTCTCGTCGAGATGGTCCACGACGTGCGCGTGGTGCGACTGAATTCCACCCACCGCATGGACGGCGTGCGTCCCTGGATGGGTGATTCCATCGGTCACTGGGAAGGCGACACGCTGGTGGTCGAAACCACCAACATACCGCGCGCCGAGGCCTACCACGGTTCGTGGAAGGATCTGAAGATCACCGAGCGCTTCACGCGGGTGTCGAAGGACAGGCTGCTCTACCAGTTCACGGTCGAAGATCCGACCGTGTGGGACAAGCCCTGGGGAGGCGAATACGAGTTCGCGCCGTTGAAGGGCCGCGTCTACGAATATGCCTGCCATGAGGGCAACTACGCCCTCGAGGACATGCTGGCCGGGGCTCGCGCCGAGGAAGCGGCCGCGGCCGCCAAAGCGGCATCGGCGACAAAGGCGGTCTCGGTACGCTAGTCTGTATCTAGGTGCGTTAGCGTTAGTTGCCCTTCAAGATCGGGTTCTGATCCGACGAGGTTTGCGAGGCGTCGACAGCGGCTCGAGCGTTGGCCGCCATCTCGTCCCACTCGCGCCGGGTGAGGCATTCCGACTTGGGAATGCGCGAGCCCGTCACCTCTTCATGCTTGCAGATCACGTCGTTAGGATCTTTCGCCGGCCCCTTCGTTGTAACCGCGGCGACGGACGGCGACTTCGTCTGAGCGGATTGACTTGACGGCTCATCTGAAGCGAACGCCGGCGCGGCCGCGAGCAACGCAAAGCCCACAAGAGCGAATGCAATAGACCGATGCATCGGAATTCCGATCGTAGAACCTGACTGTTCCAGATCCTTGTAAACATCACGACGAGCGCCGACCAGTTCTGAATTGTCGCTTGGCTGCTGTTCCTGACCCCTCGTCGCAACGGTCAGAACGGAAATGGTATTGCAGGGGTCGGCGACGGAGACCTGAACCAGGCTCAGAATGAAATGCTGAGAGTAATTCGCGTCATCAAACTTGGCCGACAATGTTGCGCGATGGAACGTTCAGAAAATTTTGCCGTCTCCGGTCGCGTTTACTTGCTCTACACCGACGGTTCTCGCTCGGGTTCGTGTTCAGTCGAAGTGAAACTCCGATGCGACATTGGATTAACAACGGATTTGGCGGTTGCCTTCGGCTGCGCTGGCTGGGCAGCAAGAGGCAAACCTCCGAGCGATCGGACGGTGCGATCTCTGCTCCAGCTTCAGGACTTGGCCTCCCGCCCGAGAATTCGGGCCAAAGCTCGCAGCGGGCAGGCAGACGGCGGTCAAGTTGGCGGCGGCTCCGCCTCAGGATGATCGGAACGCCTGCGCATCGGCCCCTCGTACGATCCGTCATGGCGGCGTCGATCTGGCCCGAAATAGCTGTCTGAGCGGACGAAGGGTCGGGGGCGCTGGATGACGGCGTCGAGGCGCGTCAGGATCGTCTTGGCGCTGACCGGCTTGGCGACGAATTCCGTGACGCCTCGGTCCCGGGCTTCGTTAAGGCGCCGCAGGTCGGAATGACCGGTCAGCATGATGATCGGCAGGAACTGGTCCAGAGTTTCCAGCGCCCGAACTGCGGAGATGAACTCCAGGCCGTTCATCACCGGCATCTCATGGTCCACATAGGCGACGTCAATCTTGCGTGCGCCGACGATTTCCAGGCCCTGGCGACCATCGGCGGCATAGTAGATGTGGCGCGCGCCCGCCGCCGCCAACACGGTCCCGACGATCGTCCGCATCTGCGCGTTGTCGTCGATGACCAGGAGCTGGAGCGCTCCCAACCCGACCGGCATGACCCGCGCCCCCCCAACCGGCCGAATCGCTTTCCGTTGCGTAGCCTTCGCGCGGAGTGCTAGTCAAAGGTTGTCGGGGATTCAAGGTCTTGATGGTCGTTCTTAAGTTCGTCGCGGGTCTATGCCAGCGCCGACGCCAACCGATCCATAGCCATGTGGAGGCTTTCCGGCGCGCGGCAGACGCAAGCCCGGAGGAAGCTCTCAGACCCTGGGCCGAAGAATATGCCAGGGGCGAGGCCAACGCCGGTCGCCGCGAGCAAGTCTGCGCAGGCCTGCCGGGAGTCGGGCATCCCATCGATCTCGAAGAAAACGTACATGCCGGCCGTCGGCCTTGAACCAAGGCGCACGCGGGGAAACCGCTCCAGCGCCTCGCCGACGATCGCCATGCCCGCTTCGCAATAGCCTCGCATCCAGGCGACGAACGGCTCGCCCTCGCGAATCGCCGCGACGCCGGCGTGCTGCAGGAAAGTGGTCACCCCGCTGGAGGTGTACTGCACCATCATCGCCAACGTCGGTCCAATGGAGGGCGGGTGGACCATCCAACCCAGGCGCCAGCCGGTCATCGCCCAGGATTTGGAGAAACTGTTGATGACAATCAGCCGGTCCTCGGGCTCGGCGATATCTAGAATGCTCGGGGCATTTCTGACGCCGTACGCCAGGCGGTTGTAGACCTCGTCGGCGATCAGCCAGATGCCGCGGGAACGGCAAAGCCTCAACAGTTCAGCCTGGGTTTCGAGTGGGACCATGGCGCCGGTCGGGTTGCCGGGTGAGGCGAAGAAGACGGCTCGGGTGCGCGAATCCATCACCGCCGCCACCTTGTCTGGGTCGACGGTCCAGCCGGCCTGGCCAAGGTCCATGCGGGCGGACCGCACCTCTGCGCCCAACAGGCGGGCCATGCCGCCCGTGTTGGGCCAGACTGGATCGACGGCCACGACATTGTCGCCAGGCTCGCAGCAGAGTTGGATGGCGAGCATGATGGCGTTCATGCCGCTGGCCGTCACCGTGATCCGCTCGGGGCCGATCGGGCGATCGCCGAGGCCAGTAAGGTAGTCACTGAGCGTCTCGCGCAGCTCCGGAATGCCATTCTGGTGTGTGTAGAAGACATGGCCGGCGGCGACGGCCCGGCTCATCGCCTCGCCGATGAACGTCGGCGCCGGCACGTCGCCCTCGCCGAACCACAGTGGGATGACGTTTGGGTCGCCGAACCGGTCCTTAGCCAGGCCGGCGATGTTCTCCAGGGGAATGTTGCGGATCTGGGCGCGCGCGCCTTCCAGGGCCCTCATCGTCGCGACCCTAGCCCTCGGAGCACCCGCGCGTCGAGCATCGCGGCGCGCGCTGACAGGGGCGATGTGAATTCATTGATGCAACGGCCTAGACTGACGCCACGGCGCCCAGCGACCCTGGCGCCTGACCTTACATCGGTCGTTTGTGCGGCCGATCTACGCCAAAGAGGACCTGACCATGCCGGAAGCCTACATCATCGACGCCTGCCGCACCCCACGCGGAATCGGCAAGGTCGGCAAGGGGGCATTGGCCGAAATCCATCCTCAGCAGCTCGGCGCGACGGTGCTCAAGGCGATCAAGGAGCGCAACAACCTCAACACCGCCGAAGTCGACGACATCATCTGGGGCACCAGCAGCCAGCGCGGCAAGCAGGGCGGAGACCTCGGTCGGATGGCCGCGCTGGACGCCGGCTTCGAGACCAAGGCCAGTGGCGTCACCATCGACCGGTTCTGCGGCTCGGGCATCAGCACAGTGAACCTGGCCGCAGCCTCGATCATGTCGGGTATGGAGGATCTCGTGATCGCTGGCGGGACCGAGATGATGTCCTACACATCATCGACCGCGGACCCGAATTCCGTGGGTCTGATGGATGCCGGCAATCTGCGTCTACGCGCGCGGCACCCGCAAACCCACCAGGGCATCTGCGCCGACGCCATCGCCTCGCTGGAGGGTATCACCCGGGAGGCGGTGGATGAGTTGGCTCTCTCCAGCCAGCAACGCGCCGACCGCGCGATCAAGAACGGCCATTTCGAGCGAAGCCTGGTTCCCGTATACAAGGAGGACGGGTCGCTCGCCCTGGACCACGAGGAGTTTCCGAGACCTCAAACGACGCTCGAGGGTCTCTCGCAGCTGAAGCCTTCGTTCGCGGCGATGGCGGAAGTCGCGATCAACGAGGACGGCCTGACCCTCGCGGGCCTCATTCGGCAAGTCTATCCCAACCTGAAGATCGAGCACATCCACCACGCCGGCAACTCGTCGGGCGTGGTCGATGGGGCCGGCGCAGTCTTGCTGGCCTCACCTGACTACGCCAAGGCCCACGGCATGAAGCCGCGCGCCCGCGTGGTGGCCATGGCCAACATGGGCGACAGCCCGACGTTGATGCTGAATGCGCCGGTGCCGGCGGCCCGTAAGGTGCTGGCCAAAGCGGGCCTGACCCTCGACGATATCGACCTCTTCGAAATCAACGAGGCCTTCGCGGTCGTCGCCGAGAAGTTCATCCGGGACCTGAAGCTCGACCGCGAAAAGGTCAACGTGAACGGCGGCGCCATGGCGCTCGGCCATCCGATCGGCGCTACCGGCTCGATGCTGATCGGGACCATCCTCGATGAGCTGGAGCGGCGTGACCTCAAGCGCGGCCTGGTGACCATGTGCGCCGGCGGCGGCATGGCCCCGGCGATCATCATCGAGCGAGTCTGACGCTCAGGACGGCGCCGTCGTGAGCGCTTGCGCCTTGTCCAGGCGAAGCGTCAGGGCGGCGCCTGAGGTAGAGGTTGTCTTGGCGGCCAGCTCAGCCTTGGCCGTCTCGTATTCCGCCGCCAGCCGCTCGACCAGTTCGCCGGCGGAGAGGATTTCCCTCACCGCGCCGATGCCCTGGCCGCAGCCCCAGATGTCGCGCCAGGCCTTGGCTTCCTGGTTGCCGCCCGAACCGAAGTTCATCTTCGAGGGATCGGCGTGAGGGAGGTTGTCCGGATCCAGACCCGCCCGTTCGATCGACGGACGCAGATAGTTGCCGTGCACGCCGGTGAAGAGGTTGGTGTAGACGATGTCCTCGCCGCCGTGGCCGACAATCATGTCCTTGTACCCGGCGATGGCGTTGGCCTCCTTCGTGGCGATGAAGGCTGAGCCGATGTAGGCGAGGTCCGCGCCCATGGCCTGGGCCGCCAGGATCGCGCCGCCGCTGGCGATCGCGCCGGAAAGGGCGATGGGGCCGTCGAACCAGGCGCGCAGCTCCTGGACAAAGGCGAACGGCGAGAGGCGGCCGGCATGGCCGCCGGCGCCGGCAGCCACCGGGATCAGGCCGTCCGCGCCCTTTTCGATCGCCTTGCGGGCGAAGAAATCGTTGATCACGTCATGCAGGACGACGCCGCCCCAATCATGCACGGCCTTGTTGACGTCCTCGCGCGCGCCCAACGATGTGATGACGATAGGCGCCTTGTACCTGGCGCACAGGGCCACGTCCTCCTCGAGGCGGTTGTTGGTCTTGTGGACGATCTGGTTGACCGCGAACGGGGCGGAGGGCGCCTCCGGATGGGCGCGGTCCCAGGCGGCCAGTTCCTCGGTGATCCTGGCGAGCCACTCGTCAAGCTGGGAGATGGGCCGGGCGTTCAGCGAGGGAAAGGATCCGACGATGCCAGCCTTGCATTGGGCGATCACCAGGTCGGGACCGGAAACGATGAACAGGGGTGATCCGATCACGGGAAGACGCAGGCGGTCATGTAAGACGGGGGGCAAAGCCATCAGGAACTCCAATTTCCAATGGCTCAGCTTGAACAGCAGCCCGACAAATCTGGCAACATCATCCGCCGCCTACCAGGCGTAGGCCTCCGGTGCGGCGCCGCCGGGACCGGGGAAGATCTCGTCCAGTTCGGCCAGGGCGTCGGCATCCAGCGTGATTGCGAGCGCCGCCAGGCTGGCCTCGAACTGCCCAAGGGTGCGCGGGCCGACGATGGGGGCGGTGACGCCGGGACGCGCCGCCAGCCAGGCGAGCGCGACATCGCCAGGGGCGTGACCGAGGGTCTGGCAGAAGGCTTCGAAGGCGTCGACCTTGTCGTTCTGGCGGGCGAACGACCGGCGGCCAGGCTCGTTCTCCTTGGGCTTGCCGCCGAGCGCGCCGGACGCCAGCGGGCTGTATGGGAGGAAAGCCATGCCATAGGCGGCGCAGGCCGGCAGGACCTCCAGCTCCACAGTGCGGTGCATGAGATTGTAGACGCTCTGCTCGGAGGCGAGCCCCAGGAAGTGTCGCTGCTTGGCTGTCTCCTGGGCCTGGGCGATGTGCCACCCGGCGAAGTTGGAGGAGCCCACATAGAGCACCTTGCCCTGGCTGACGAGCAGCTCCATCGCCTGCCAGATCTCCTCCCAGCGCACGCCGCGATCGATGTGGTGCATCTGATAGAGGTCGATGTAGTCGGTGTTGAGCCGCTTCAGGCTGGCTTCGCAGGCTTCGCGGATGTGCTTGGCCGACAGGCCCTTCTGGTTGGGACCGACCCAGGAGCCGGTGCGTTTGGCGAGGTCAACCGAGCCCCATTCCATCGGCGCCGAATAGGCCTTGGTGGCCAGCACCGTCTTCTCACGCCGCCCACCCCCTTGCGCGAACCATCGTCCGATCAGGGCCTCGGTTTGGCCAGCGTTGTAGTTGTCCGAGGTGTCCAGGAAGTTGATCCCGCGCTCGAAGGCGGCGTCGAGGATGGTGAAGCTGTTGGGCTCATCGGTGAGCCAGGAAAAGTTGACGCTGCCAAGCCCCAGCGGGCCGATGGAGACGCCCGTTGAGCCGAGCTTGCGGAGGGTCATGCGGAGTCCTTCTTGGGGAGATCAGGCGGGGACGGGCGCGCCGTCGGCGCCGAGCGGTCCAACCGCACCGGAGGAGACGAAGAGTGGTGTCGCCGGGCGAGGGCTCTCGACTCGGCCAAGGCCAGCCCAGGTGGCAAACCCCAGACGGTTCAACAAGGCGGGTCGCTCGGTCAGGCGAAGGCCAGGATCGAGCCCGAGGGTGAAGTTCTCCTGCTGGCGCACGAAGGGTCGGCAATGATAGCTGAGGAGGGCGTGCCGGGGTCGGTCGGTCCGATTGGCGCCGGTGCCGTGCCAGACGCGGCCGTCGAAGCAGAGAATGGACCCGGCCGGACCTTCGGCGGCGATGGTGTCTTCAGACGTCGGCATGTTCGCGAGTTCGCCGGGCGCATAGGCCGAGGACCTTGGCGTCGCCGCCTCGTTGAGGTGGCTGGCTGGCACCAGACGCGTGCCGCCGTTTGCGTCGGTGAAGTCGTCCAGCATCCAGGCGATGTTGGCCACGACCGGCTTTGGGGTCCAGAAGCCGATGTAGCCCTGATCGGTGTGCAAGACCATGGGCTCGCCGCCAGGATGAGCGATGTTGGCGGTGAAGCTCGAGAGCAGGAAGTCCGGTCCCAGCAGATGGCCCATCAGTGCCTCGATGATGGGGTGAAGCATCAGGTCGCGAAACGCCTGACCCTTGTTGATCAGCATCCAGATACGCTGGTTGGGCCGCTCCGACCCGCCGTCGTGGAAGGCGACACCCCGGGCGCGCTCCCCCGCCGCTTGCTCAACGAGCCGCGCCTTCAGCGCTGCGATCTCAGGGCGCGAGAGGACACTCGGGATGATGCAGTAGCCCTGTTCGTCCAGATCCCGGCGTGCTCGGGCGAGGTCATGTCCGGGGGCAGGACGATGGGCGGCGAGTGCCACTGCGCGTCTCCTTTTCGCGGCGAAATCGGTCCGCTGTGAGCAGGTTAGCCTCGTCGACGCCACGAACGCTACCACCCCTTTCGGAGACAGAACGCGCGGATTGAGCGGGGGCTTAATCGGGCAAGCCCAGCTTCTTCAGATTCTCGACCATGCGATCGACAACGGCTGGCGAGAAGACCATCGCCTGTCGAAACCTTGACGCGGTCAAGTCGGGGTAGCTTCGCAACATCTGTTCATAGGCCGCCTTGGCTTCCTCCAACCGCCCGGCGCCGCAAAGCGCGGACGCGAGGTGGCGATAGATCCACCTGGCGTGTGGCCGCTCCTCGAGCCCTCGGCGGTAAAACGCGACGGCCTTGTCGTAGTCCAGCACGACTTCATGCGCTGAGCCGATGCCGAGGTAGTTGTTGAAGTTCATCGGATCGAGCGGGCTCAGGCGCAAGGCGCGCTCGAACTTCTCGATCGCCAGCTCCGGCTGGTCGGAATAGACGTCAAGCCAGGCGAGCCGGCTCCACGCCCAGGCCGCGTTGGGGTCGATGGCCAGCGCCCGCTCGAGCAGCACGCGCGCCGTCCCGACGTTGTGAACGAAAGTGTGCACCGCGCCCAACACCGCGAGGATGAGCGGATCGTCGCTGCTCAGTTCAGCCGCCCGCTCGGCCAGCTTCAGCGCGCATCCCTGGCTCTCGGCAATGTCGTCCGCCCAGTTATAGACTGAGCGCTGAGCGTGGCACCAACCGGCCAGCGACAGTGCCAGCGGGTACTCAGGATCGATTTCCAGCGCCTGGTCGAGCAACTCGAGCGCCCGGGCGCTTTCCTCCTGCTCGAGAGCCCAGACATGCGGCATGGCGCGCATGGCGTAGTCATAGGCGCCGAGCTCCTGCGGCCGCCTACGCCGCGACCGCTCGATCTCCGCGATGCGGATGGAGGGCTGCAGGGCGCCTGCGACCTGCTCGGCGATGCGATCCTGAAGATCGAAGATGTCATCGACGGTTCCGTCATGTCGGCCGGTCCAGACGTGCGCGCCGCCTTCCGTCTCGATCAGCTGGACGATGATCCGGATGCGTTGACCGGCCTTCTGGACGCTGCCTTCGAGCACATAGGCGACTCCCAGTTGGCGTCCGATGTCGCGCACGTTCACCGCCTGGCCTTTGTAGGCGAAGGCGGAGTTCCGCGCGATCACGAAGAACGAGCGGATCCGCGACAGCGCCGCAGTGATCGCCTCGACAATGCCGTCCGCCAGATAGCCCTGCTCGTGATCGCCGCTCATGTTGTCGAATGGCAGCACGGCGATCGAGGGTTTGTCGGGCAGTGCGGGAGGGTCGGCGGCTTCAACTGAGGAAGCTGCCCGCGCTTCGCCTGAGACCAAATCCGTGACGCTGGCCACGACCTTGCGCCAGCCGGGCGCCGTCAGATCCCCCGCCCAGTCCGCCATGTCCGCACACTGGATGCGATTGAACGGCAGCGGCGGAAGGGCGGCGTCCAGCCGCAGCTGCACCAGCGTGCCGGCTTCCCGCGCCACGTCGGCTTCGGCGCGCACCCATTGCGATTTCACCGCCTCAGCCGACCAGGCGACCACCACGGCCCTGGCCGACCGGAGACGCTCTTCGATCACTTCAGAGTAGTCTCGGTGGGCGGGCAGTTCATCGTCCCACCAGACCTCAAGGCCCAGCGCCCGCAGGGCCTCTGCGATCTTACCGGCCTGCGCCGCCGTAGACCTGGCGTAGGAGATGAAGATCTCGGACATGGGCCCCGCCCGTGTGTCGCAGTTGAAACCTAACGACGGCGTGCGCGGATGGGCAAGCGAAACCTCGGTAAGGACCGCCGGCATACCATCCGCGCGAAGCCGCTTATCGATCCCCGGGGGAGCGGGCCATTGGCGGGCGCTCCATGTAGCCTTGCGGCGGTGGCCGTGTCGGCGACTCCGCCTGCGCCCAGTTGTCCTGCTTCACCTGGCCCCTGATCTCGCCGTCCGGGTGAGCGGCGGTGTGGACGTTCAAGTACCACAAGCCTTTCCTCAGATCAGCGACCTGGGCATCTGTCAGGTTCGCCTGGCTGCTGATCGGGCTGGCCGGATCGGCGATCATCATCGCCGGCGGCGCAGTCTTCCCGGAGCCGGCGGGGCCATGGAAGTGAGCCATGGTCGCCGGTCCCGTCAGGCCGTTGTATGTCACCTTGTACGTGAAGAGCTTGGTGGCGGGGTCGAGATTGCCAGTGAGATCGCCAGTGGCAATGGTCTTGACCGGCGGAACCTCGGCCGAGCCCGTAAGGTGAGCCTTGAAATGCACGGTCGCCGCGCCAGCCTGGGTCGCCAGGGCGAGAAGCATGGCCGCCGCCAATCCTGAACGCATTCAGATTCTCCCTATTCCGGACGTCTTCCTGCGAAGCGGTCCGCGCTTGACGGCAGCATACGTCCTGACAGCGAGCGCTCCAACGTCGAGGACAGCCAAGCGCCATGCGGGTTACAGGCTTGGACGACGCTGGGCCCAGGGCCGGGCCCGCTCGAGCTGGCCGGCGAGCCGGAAGAGGGTCGCCTCGCCGCCGATCCGCGCCGCGAACTGGACTCCTACCGGCAGTCCGTCGGCGGTCCAACACAGCGGAACGCTCATCGCCGGCTGGCCCGAATGGTTGAACGGCTGGGTGTTGGGCATGAACGCGGCGAACGCCCTGGCGTAGGCGTCGCGGTCCGCTGAGGTGGTGTCCAAAGTCCCGATGGCCGGCGGCGGCGTTCCCAAAGTGGAGGTCAGCAGCACGTCATGGGCTTCCATAAACCGGCCCAGATCACGACCAATCCGGTGGATAAGCGCCAGGGCCCGAGCATAGTCATAGGCCGAATTGGTCTTGCCCTGTTGGTAGAGGAACCAGGTGAGAGCTTCGACCTCGTCTTCCGCAACCGGCCGACCACGTCGTTCGGCCTCGCCCTCGATGACGCTGACGATAGTGGTCGAAACGAGCACGCCGCCGGCCATCGAGGCCAGTTGGAAGTCGAAGGGCAGGGGGGTCTCCTCGACCGAGTGGCCGAGCTCCCCGCAGAGCGCAGCCGCTTCATCGACCGCGAAGCTCACCTCGGTCGCGGCCAGGCCTGTCAACATGGCGCCGCGGTTAAAGGCGATGCGCAACCGGCCTGGATCGCGCGCCACCTCCTCAAGAAATGGCCGTTCGGGGGCCGGCAAGCTGTACGGATCGCCGGGCTGGGGCTTGCAGCCGACATCGAGCAGGGCCGCGCTGTCGCGCACGGAGCGGGTCACGGCATGCAGCACCGAGAGCCCGCCCCAACCCTCGCCGACTGGGGCCATAGAGACACGGCCGCGCGAGGGTTTCAGTCCAAAGACGCCGCTGCACGAGGCCGGAATGCGGATCGACCCGCCGCCATCACTGGCTTGAGCCGCTGGAACGATCCCCGCCGCCACCGCCGCGGCCGACCCGCCGGAGGACCCGCCAGGTGTCTTCTCCAGATCCCACGGATTGCGGCTAGGCCCGAACAGCAGCGGCTCGGTGACGGGCGCGAGGCCAAACTCGGGGGTGTTGGTCTTACCAAAGAACACCAAGCCGCTGGCGCGATAGGCGGCGATGAGCGCGCTGTCGGCTGCGGCGGGCGGAACGTCCCTGAGCAGGCGCGAACCGGCCAAGGTCTGCACCCCCGCCACCTGAGTCGAGATGTCTTTGATCAGGAACGGCACGCCCCGGAAGGGTCCTGTCGGCAGCCCGGCTTCGATCGCCGCCCGCGCGGCCTCGGCAAGGTCGACGACCACCGCGTTGATCTTCGGATTGACCGCCGCCTGCCGCTCCAGCGCTGCGTCCAGCAGCTCCTCGGGCGAGACCTCGCTGCTTGCCGCGAGCGCGGCCAATCCTACCGCGTCGTGGCTGAGGTAGTCTTCCTGGTTCATCGCGCCCCTCGCACCGCCATCACACGCGGTCGCGGCTCGCCGTCAAGACAGGAGACGGGCCCGATGTAGTCCGAAGCCTTCCCATTGGCTTCGGAAAGGCGAATGGTCTTTGATAGTCAAAGGCCGCCAATTTCGAGGATCCACCATGACCGCTCATCACATCCGCTTCGACGTCGACGCCGAGGGGATCGGCGTGATCACCATCGATCGGCCTGAGAAGCGCAACGCCATGACCTATGCCATGCTGGGCGCCTTCATCGAGGCTGTCGGCAGGGCCGGTGAGGACGATAGGGTGCGGGTGTTGATCGTCACCGGCGCCGGCGGCGCATTCTGCGCAGGCACGGACTTGGCGGACCTAGCCAGCATCCCCGGTGAGACTCGCGGGGTTAGGGGCCAGGCGCATGAGCGGGGAGTCTGGTGGCCGATCGTCGCCTGTCCGAAGCCGGTGATCGGCGCCATCGACGGCTATGCGGTAGGGATGGGCGCTGAGTTCACGAGCCAGTGCGACGTACGCATCGTCAGCGACCGGGCGCGCTTCGCCTGGAACTTCGCGCATCGCGGCTTGGTGCCAGACACCGGGGCCGGTTCCTGGCTGCTGCCGAGGCTCATAGGGCCCTCTCGCGCATTGCGGCTGCTCTACTCAGGCGCCTTCCTGGAGGCGGCCGAGGCCAAGGAAATCGGCTACGCCAACGAGGTGGTGGCGCCCGATGCGCTGATGGACGCGGCGATGGCGGAGGCTAGACGCTATCTGCAGTCCTCGCCGTTCTCGCTGCGTCATATGAAGACGCTGGTCTGGCGCGGGCTCGAGCGCGACGTCGCTGGTCACATGCAGGCGCACGTCGAGGCTTTGTCGGCGGCTTTCAAGTCCGAAGATCACAAGGAAGGCGTCGCCGCCTTCCTCGAGCGCCGCCCGGCCCGTTTCGTAGGGCGCTAAGTCAGGCGTATGCGGACTTGACCACGTGCGAACCCAGCTAACGCAGGCTGCGAGGGTTTCTCGGACGACGCTCTATCGCTGACCGCATGCGCATCACCTCAGCGCGAATCTGGACGTCCAACCGGCCAAGGGCCGCCTGCACGCCAGGCGAGAGCGTTGGCAACGCGCCGATTTCCGCACAGGTTGCGGCCGTTGCTTCCAGGTCGGCGAAAAGGACGTCTGCGGCCGCGACAGCTTCGGATATCGCCTCGGACCAGAGTTCGGAGGCTCGCGCGGCGGCGGTCCGCCTGGGTAGGGCGGCGATGAGGGAGAGGCCAGCACGGGTCATGTTTCACCTTCCGAGAGTTGGACTCAAGCTGATCGCGGCTGTCGGTCAGCCAGATCTGCGATCGGCGCGATGCGACGGCGGAAGGGCGCGAGCGGCGAAGAGCTCTGGCTGAAGGGGGCGGCAGCCCGCCGCCAGTCGTCCGCAGCAGTGAGGGCTGACATCAATTCCAGCGCGAGGCCAGCGCAGTACCTGGCGCCGGTGGTGTCTCCGGCGCCTTCGCACTCGCCAGCGAGGCGGGCGAAGAAGTCGAAAAGCGCAATGGCGCCGGCGACGTCGAGCTGGCCCGCTCGGTTCATTACCGCGCCACCGGCGCACCAATAGGCGGGCGAGCGGGTCGTTGTGAAGCGCATCAGTGAGTCAGCCCGATCGCTGGCGGGGGCGCAGAATTGGAGGGCGCCGCGGCGTTGCCGAATATGGCTTCCGCTCTGGCGTTCAAGGTCGCCGCGCTCGCACGGCGTTGCGCGGCCAACGCGCGGTGAGCGGCGGCCATATGCCCAAACTCGTCCAACGCCGCTTCGCCTCGCTGCTGACGGGCCGAAGCCTTGGCGGCGTACTCGGCGGCAAGGTTCGCGTGGAAGGCGACGAGGCGCCCCAGACGTCCCGCCTCGGCGCGCATCCTCGCGGCAATCAAATCCGGACGGCCAGCTTCTTCGAGAGCGGCGCGATAGGCGCGGACGACCGCAGTGACCGCGGCTGGCGGTCCTTCGCCAAAGCCCCCCAAGACGGCGACCGCGGCCTCCAGACTTGGCCAAGAGGCGATGTAGCCGGCAGCTGTGACAAGAAGGATCTCGTCCGGAATCTCCCGTTCGGCGTTGACGAACGTCTGTCGGATTTTTACGGCGAGCAAGACGGTTGGGACATTCGGCGCGAGTTCGGCCGGGCTACGAAGCGCCATGCGGGGCCTCCCGGAGTTGATGGAGATATTGCACATTGCAAATATATGAGTCAACACAATACATTGCGTACCGCAATAAATATATGCCGTTCGGGACGCGATGTTTGCGGGGAGGGGTGTTGCGTTGCGCGCGGGAGGAACTAGGTCGGCCGCAACGAGGCCTACCGAGACGCGGCCGAAAAGAGGTGGAGTCTCGGGTCTTCCCTAGGAGCCTCGCCCGGACGCGCGCTTGCTGGCAAAGGTCCTGACGATCTCCAGAACGTGCGCACGGTCCGCAGGTGGGATCTGCGGCCAGATTTGGAAGATGTCGTCCGAGGCGTTCTCGTCTGGGTGGACGTCATAGAGCCAGCCAGGACGTATATCCAGGACCGGAGCGATCCGGCGCAGCCACTTGTCTGAGAGCGGGCGCCCGCCTGATTCGAGCAGGCTGATCACCGCGCCCGTGGTTCCGACCTTTTCGGCAAGTTGAGCCTGCGTCAGCCCGCGCTTTTCGCGCCAAGCCAACAGATAGTTCTGACCGCCGCCGCCGCCTTTACGTCCCATACTTGCAATCTGCAGCAATTAGGCGCAGCCGTCGTCAGACGGAGAGCAAAGAAATGGCATTGCGGTTATCATTGCGATATGAAAAGAATGTCCGTCAAGCGCGCACGCCAACCGGAGATTCCGCTGTGCCCTATTCCCGTGACACTGCAGCCCGAAACGTTGGCAACATAGCGCGAAACCAAACGCTGGCCTCGGCGATGGCGGTAGCCAGCTCTTCGTCCTGGCGACCAGGTCGGATGCGTGGCATCTCGGCCAGATCCGCATACCGGTCCAGCACTTCCTTCGCTGCACAGATGAACCGTTCGGCGCGCTTCTTGGGTAAGGTCGCAAGGTGCGCCTGCACGAATACTGAGATCAACACCAGATTGGAGGCCGGCGCCGGCCCGCCGCGAGTGAGATTGGCTTGGTCTGCCATAGGCGCGCCCCCAGCCGTTGCCGCCCACCCCGCAAGCACGGCCTTTCCATATGGTAGTGACTACAACTCTGAAGGGAATGTGAATGGGCGTGGTTACCGATGGAGGTCCAATCCGCTCGCGCCCCTGAAGAGTTCGCCGAACTCGCACGGGCAGCGGAGCCGATGCGCATGACCCTCCTGGGTTGGAACGACGAGGCCGTGCAAAGCCTCGTCAGGCTGGCGGGCAAGGGTTTGACCGCGGCGGCGATCAGTCGCCAATTGGGCGTCACGCGGAACGCGGTTGTCGGCAAGCTGAGTCGCTTGGGTGTCAAACTGGGGAGCGACTCGCCTTCGGGGGGTCTGGCGTCGCCAGTAGGTGCAAGCGCGGCCAGCGGTCGCCTCGGCGCGCCGATCGCCACGCCGCGGTCGGCGAAACCAGGCTGGGGGGCGCGCCGGGGTACGACGGTAGCGGGGGTTCACCGCAACGCCTGACAGCTCTCACGCTCTCGATGTGTCGCTTTCCGCTCGATGATCCCGGGCCAGACCGAATGGACCTGGCGCTCTTCTGCGCCGAGCCCGTGACCAACGGCTGCTATTGCGCGGTCCACAACCGATTGGCGTTCGTGGCGCCAGGGCGCCTGGAGAGGTCACCGAACGAGCTTCCGGCGTTGACCCCAAGAGGAGCGAAATGTGGCCGGTGAACCCCAGACTCAAGAAGCCGAAGCCGCGACCCGCCGGCGGATTCGCCTGGCCCATGGCGCTCGCAAGAAAGCCGAGCGGTCGCGCGCGACCGCACTGCTCCTGGCTTCGGCGGAGCCGCCGCCAAACGAAACGGTGAAATCCGCCCTCGCCGCCGCCGCTCGCCAGCGAGCCAGAGCGCTGGTGGCCTTGAGCACGGTCAAGCGCCGCGAATTTGAAGTCGCGGCCCAGCGCTTCGAGACGAGGGCGGCACACGCACGAACCGTTCAGCTGGACGCCCATTGGGCCAAGCTCGCCGATGCAGAGACTCTCCTCCTGGCGCAGGGCCGCGGCGTCACCCTAACGCCGGTTGAAACGGAGGTGCCTGAGTGGCTACGCGACGACGCCGGGACGCTGGTGCGCGAGTACGGCCTGCCAGTCCTTCGGGTCGAGCGAACCAAGGCGAGGCGTCGCAAAGGCGGGCTGGAGTTGATCGCTCAGAAAGGTCGGCTGACGGCGGCGCAGGTGGAGACCGGCGAGTGGTGGGCGCGGGTATGCGCCGACGTCGCCAAGGCCGGCCTGGGCGCACGCGCCGAGACGGGCCTGCCAGCCGGTGCTCGCGGCAAGCCCTCCCAAGGCCCGGCGGATTGGAAGCTGGCGGCGGTCGGGGCCAAACGGCAAGCCGAGGCGACGGTGCTCGCGGTGCTGCCCGGTCCCGAGGGCGCCGCCTTGCTGGCGCTGCTGGAGGCGGTCTGCTTCGAGGGCAGAACATGCTGGGATCTGGCGCGGAAGGACGACCGCGAGGCCGCACGATTGGAAGAACGCGTGGCGATGGGGCTGGCGATGCTGCGGGCAGGACGCCTCAGCCAAGCGGCGCGATGAGCAAGAAGCTCGGGCCGGCGAATGCAGTGGAAAGCTAAAGAAACACGGCGCGCCACCGCTTCTCTATTTGGGCCGCTTCGAGGCTGGGACTTGGGGGTCGTTGACGACGCTGTCGATGATGAAGTCGGCGATCTGGTCCTCGACCACCGTGAAGATCTTCGGTTGGGCGGCCATCTTGCCCTGGTAAACCCACCCATTCTGGACCCGAGCGATCAGCATCACGTCGGCCCCGCCGGGAACGTTGAGCCAAGCCTCCGGATCGCCGGGCGGTCGGCGGCCGGCTGGCAGCGGCAGAACTGATGCCGGGCGGCTGGCTGGGACGAGGGTGACGTGCTCCGTGCGCTCGACCGCGACGGCCTTGGCGAGCTCGGAGTCTGAGGTGGCCCCGGGCGGCGCCCGGCTGACAGTGATGAAGGTCACCCAATAGTCGGCGGGCTCCTCGCAAGTGGCACTGTCGTGCGGTCCCAGGACGATCCGCGGGCGTGGATTGTCGGGGAAGCTGCAATAGGCGCCGCTCAGGCGATGGCGGACGGTAGGCCACGCCCCGGTGGTGACATTGCTAAAGGCGGCGGCAGCTCCCGCTTGAGCGATGATCTGGTCAGCCTTTGCCTTGGCAAGGCTGATTTGCTGGGCGGTCGGGGGCGCAATCGTCGGCGTCTTGGGCGCCAACGACGGGGTAGCCGGGCCAGGAGCTGGCGGTTGGGACGCCAGAGCCGTGCCGGCGACGAGCGCGAGCGCCGCGGCGGTGGCGATGAGGTTCAGGGCGAAGTCTCCCGAGCGGGTGTGGGCCGCTGGTGAGCGAATTGGATCGATCGGTCAAGCGCCACTCATTGCCGATCATTGGCTTAGACCACGCCGGGCGCTCCTCGGATATTGTCGTTTACCTGTGACCTGAGCTTCTTAAGTGAGGTCGGGGCCTTTTCCGACGCCCTTGACCTCAAAGATTCTGGCGCGGCCTCGCCCGATGCCCACCGCGCGTGTTCGTGGCGTTCATCGAGCCCGCCTTCACCAAGTTCTTCAACGGGCCGCTAACCAGCGCTGCGCCAACGTGAGCATCTGCGGGGGCGCGTCGAAAAGAGGGAGCGTCCGCGTGCCTTCAGCCAAAGTAGAGATAGAGGCGTTGTGGATGGCGGTCTTCGGCGAACGTCCAGTCGTCGACGCGGCGCCGACCCTACTGGCCCAGCTTCTTGTCCAATGTCTTCCGAACGCGCCGCCCTACGACCGCTTCGTCGACGCCACGGCGATGGACCGAGACGCGGCGGACGAAGCCCCGGCGCTAGGTAGTATTGCGTCGCCAGCGGACGCGCGACATTGAGCAGGACTCCCGCCCTCCGCCTGACGCGCAAGCAGAAACACCTCAGCTGACCGAGCGCCAAGTCGCTAAGTCACACTGTCGGGCCAGCTTCCCCTTGCCCATCGAAAGCGCTTCGCTACGGTTCGGGCGCCCGCTCGGGCGACATTCTCCAGTCGTCCGGGCGCGGCGCTCAGGCGCCGAAATCCTGCCGAAAGGGAGCCCACGATGACCCTACCCACCGTCGTCGACGAACTCATAGAGATGCGTGGGCTCCGATTTCACTACCGCGACTGGCCCTCCGCTCGGGCCGGGGCGCCGGACCTTGTCCTGCTTCATGGGTTCACGGGACACGCCCGGTCGTGGGACGCCTTCGCCGCGGCGATGACCGATCGCTACCGCGTGTTGGCTTTGGATCAGCGCGGCCACGGCGAGACAGAATGGGCGGCGGCAGACCGATACGGCGTCGGCGAGATGGCCGACGACTTGGTGGCTTTTGTCAAGGCGCTGGACCTCAAGGCTTTCACCTTGCTGGGCCTCTCCATGGGCGGCATGGTGGCCATGGAGTACGCGGGACGCCGGCCAAACGAACTGGCGGCGTGCGTGATCGTCGATATCGGTCCCGAGATCGTTGCCGCCGGCGCCGATCGCATACAGACTGGTGTCAGGGC
Source organism: Caulobacterales bacterium (assembly GCA_044445785.1). Lineage (GTDB taxonomy): Bacteria > Pseudomonadota > Alphaproteobacteria > Caulobacterales > Caulobacteraceae > Acaudatibacter. The sequence goes on along the minus strand of JBIOEF010000001.1, from coordinate 5,482 downwards.
TAGCGACGTCTTCGCCGGCCGTGACGAGGCGTTCGCAGCCGCGCGGAAGGCCAATCCACGCCCACCCGAGGCGCACCATCGCCACCGCTCGGACCACAGCGTGATGCGGACCGAGGAAGGGCGTTGGACCTATCGCTACGACCGGGCGCTTCGCTCGCCGGACACTCTGCGACGACGAGACCCGGAGGCTGCGTGGCAGGCCTGCGCCAACATTGTCGTGCCGACACAGATCATTCGCGGCGAGCTGTCCGATATCCTGTCGCCGGAAGTCGCGGAGCGCATGCTCAAGACGATCCCAGACGTGCGCCTGACCCTGGTTGCGGATTCCGGTCACAGCGTTCCCCTGGACGCGCCCGACGGCTTCCTGGCGGCGGCGCGGACCTTCCTGAAGGGATAGCGTCCCGCCTGCCTCAGGCGTTCAGGAACCGACGAAGCACTCCTTCGGCCCTTTCCGGTTCGTCGCGATGGACGCCGTGTCCGGCGCCGTCGAACACGACAAGTTCGGCCAGGTCTATCGGCAGGCTCCGATAGATCGCCTCTGAGCAGCTCACCGGCGTGATCGGATCCAGGCCTCCGGCGAGCACGAGCGTCGGGCAGCGAACAGCAGCCAGCCCTGGCAGCAGGTCCATGGTCCGTTGCTCACCCAGGATGAACTGGAACATCACCTCAGTACGCTGCAGCGCCCGCTGGCGCGCCTCGGACTGAAGCGCACCGCTGGGATTGTAGAGCGGCATGCAGGTCGCCATGTAGGCCGCCGCCCTCTCAGCGGTTGGGGCGGTCCAGAACTCTTCTGCGATGCGCTTGGCCTCCGTTCCGCCAAGTTTTTCCATCGCTGCATAGGTGGCGGGGAGATCCATTCTGCCCGCCGTCGACGAAACGATCAGCTTCGACGGAGCTTCAGGGTGGCGCGCCGCGTAGGCCATGGCGACCATGCCGCCGAACGACAGTCCGTAAACCGCGGGCCGCTCGATGCCCAAGGCCCGACAGAAGTCGTAGACATCATCTGCCCACTGATCGAGGTTCCAGGTGGCCGCATCGCCGGTTGAGCGCCCGTTTCCGCGATGGTCGATGTAGACCACCTGGTGGGTGTCGGCGAACCGGTCGAAATACGGCCGCATCAGCGAGTGGTCGAAGCCGGGGCCGCCATGCATCACGAGCAGCGTTGCTCGTTCGCGCATCCGTCCGCCATCGATGGCCAGGGCCGAGCCGACAGTGTCGAAGAAGATCCGCGCGCCGTTGATCTCAAGGTGCATGCCGTAGCCCTCAAACGGCGCTTTCGTACGACACCTCCAGTTTCCGTCAATGTGCCTGCTGCACCAGACGTGCGGATGAGCGCTTGACTCGCTGGCCGTTTGGGACAGTTGGACGGCCGAGAGAGGGATACGATGGCGCGATCTACTTCGGTTCTTACGGAAGGAATCTATTTCGGCGAGGGGCCGCGCTGGCGCCAGGGCCGTCTTTGGTTCAGCGACTTCTTCGCCCATGCGGTCAAATCGGTCTCGCTGGCCGGCGACCTGCGCACGGAGTTCGAGATCGACGATCGCCCGTCGGGGCTCGGCTGGATGCCCGATGGCTCGATGCTGATCGTCTCTATGACTAAACGCCAGGTCTTGCGCCGCTCAATCGATGGTCAGATCAGTGTCCACGCCGACCTTTCCGCGATCGCCGACTTTCACTGCAACGACATGGTCGTAGACGCCGCCGGGCGCGCCTATGTGGGCAACTTTGGATTCGACCTCGACGCGGCGATCTCGGCGCGCGGGGCCGAAGCCGTGATCGCCGACCATCCCACAGCGAAACTGGCCCGCGTCTCGCCTTCGGGTCAGGTCAGTGTCGCCGCCGAGGACATGCACTTTCCGAACGGCTCGGTGATCACGCCGGACGGCAAGACGCTGATCGTGGGCGAGACCCTGGGAGGCGTGCTCACCGCTTTCGACATCGGGGTGGATGGAGCACTCGCCAATCGCCGGGTTTGGGCATCGACCCTTCCCCGTATCCCCGACGGTATTGCGTTGGACGCCAATGGCGCGATCTGGATCGCCAATCCGATCGCTCCAGAGTGTGCGCTGATCGCCCAGGGCGGCGAGGTGCTGGAGGTGATCGATACCGGCCAGCCCTGTTACGCCTGCATGCTGGGGGGGGAAGACGGGCGGACCCTCTTCATGCTGACCGCCCGCACCTCCATCGCCCACGAGGCCGCCGCCGCACCGGAGGGCAAGCTGCTGATCGCCACCGTCGAGGCGCCGCGGGCGGGTTTGCCCTAGAGGTGGGCGGCAGCCCGTATCATCGCCGCTCAGCTGGCGGAGGCCTGGCGCTGGAGTTCGAAGACCCGTCGTTATTTTTCCATCCGATCCGCAAACAAAAGGCTTGACGAACCGCGGTGAAAATGAGCCTATATCGCTAGTTTCGACGATTGCGCCCGATGATTCGGGCCCAGGCGGGCCTCGCAAGGAATTGCGGGGCCTTCGTTTTTCCCGATCAGGCTGTCGGAACCAACCATTACCAGATTGCAGCGGCCGCGCCTCCGTGCGTTGGCGAGGAACCTTGCAAGCCGCATAGAGGCCCGCCAGCCGCCCCTCCCTGGCCGCCTCGTTGCGCCTAGGTTCGTTCATCCGCCCCGCCTTTCGGGAGCGGCCGCTGCAATACCCATCGCGCCCCAGCCAACTTGCCGCCCCTGAGCGCGGGCTTGACCCGCAGCGTTTGCAAAAAGAGTGGCTTGAGGGCGCGATACCATTGCGGCGGCGAGGCCCTCTCTTGGATCCAGTGAAGATCATCAAAACACGCTTCGGCAGACGATCGACGAAGGGGCCGGCGATTGCTCCCGTCAGGCCGTACCCCACCAGGCCCACCGCTGATAGCACGCCCATAGACAGTGGTCCGGACTTCAGCGTTAGAACCGCGGCCATTGGCAGGCCCTCGCGAGCGATCCGCGCGCCAAAGCTGGAGACACTTTGCGCCGCCCACAGCCGCAGGAATCCGCTGTGCCGCCAGAGGCTTGGTGTTAAGTCTGCCAAACTTGCCTCGTTCTCTCTTGTTAGAAGGTTGACGCGATACGTCGCGATCAAGAGCCCGGCGCCTCGTCAGTCGAGCCGGGGCAGTGATCGACTGCAGGATGGTTTCAGCCGCTTCAGCCCTCGCCCAGCGTCAGTCGAAAGCTCCCGTCAGACGCTGTTGCTGAATATAGGTCGGACGGGGGCCCGTCTTGTGTCATCGAAACGTCACGGCGCCGGTCGCTTGTGTCGCGGATCACCGCGCTCATTTGACCAGCCGGTCCAGTTTTCCTGGCCTTCAGTGACCGTTGTTCTTAAGAGAGCGCCACATGTAAATTCGGCCACGCAATGTTTCCTCAGTCATGTTGCATCGCAATAGTTCTGGCCTCAGCGTCTCCGGAAACCGAGGCTGCAGACTGGATAAGGCCATGCTGCGACGCAACTCAGAGCACGCCTTTCCATTCTCGAACCGAAACGGCGCGTCGAACCAGCCTCTTGACGGTGGGATTGGGGGTTGCCAAAGGACCCAAGCCGCAAGTCTAACAATGCGGTAAGGACTTGCCGCGGGCCCCCGGCCGGCGGCGGTTCGTGACGAGCGCCTTCGAAACGCAGCTTCTTAAGGCCGGTGATGAGATTGGATCGGGGCAGCGTGGCGGGACAGGCGCGGCGACTAGAGTTCGGCGATCTCAGCCCCTCCATCGGCGGCTGGGTGACGGGCCTTCAACTGCTAGGGCGATTAGGCGCCCCGCGCGACGATCCCTTCGGCTCCTAGAGCGAGCGAAAGACCACAGGAACTGGCGACAAGATGCTTCACATCAAACGAGCTACCCCCATTTTGGCCCTCGTCGGCGCGCTGGCGCTGCTTATGGCGGCCCCCGTCTACGCCCAACCGGCGGCGCCTGCCGCCGCGGACGCGAATGCGGCAGCTGCGCCTGCGGCCAACGCCGCTGCTGCGGCGCCCGCCGACCAGCCCGCGGCCAACAGCGCGGACCAAGAGCCTGGCAAAGTCGGCGGCGTACACGCCGGCCACCTGGACGCCTGGGCTATGTTCATGGACGCTAAGATCGTCGTGAAGATCGTGATGGTCGGGCTGGCGGTCTGTTCGCTCTTCTCTTGGACGCTGCTGATCCTCAAGCTGTTCGAATTCGCGGCCCTGAACCGCGTGTCCAACCGTTTCCTGGAGACCTTCCGGGGCGCCAAGTCGATCACCGACATGGGCAAGATCGCCGAGTCGGAAGATTTCGCCGGCAATCCCCTCGCCGACATGGCGGCTGCGGCTTCAGCCGAAGTGGAATTGTCCAAGCAGGCTGGCTTGCACGTCGCCGGCGAGCATCGGGACACCACGATCATGCGGGCTCAGAGCGCTGTGAGCGCGGTTCAAGCCTCGCTCGCACGACGCCTCTCCAGCGGCATGCAGTTCCTCGCCACCGTCGGATCCACCGGTCCGTTCATCGGTCTGTTCGGAACGGTCTACGGGATCATGGATAGCTTCATCGGCATCGCCAACAGCCAGACGACCAATCTTTCGGTCGTGGCCCCAGGGATCGCCGAGGCGCTGCTGGCTACAGGCCTTGGGCTATTCGCCGCCATTCCGTCGGTGGTGTTCTACAACTACTTCCAGACCCAGATCACAGCTTTCGGTTCGCGGACGGAAGGCTTTGTGGCCGAGCTTATGAACGCCATCTCGCGACAGCTCGACAAGGGAGTGTAAGGGTAGATGGCCGCCAAACTTTCCGGTCCAGGCGGCGGTAAGTTCGACGTCAGCCTGAACAACGAGATCAACGTTACCCCCTTTGTGGACGTGATGTTGGTGCTCTTGATCATCTTCATGGTCTGCGCTCCGCTCGCCAACGTGACGATCAAGGTCAAGCTGCCTGTCGCCAACGCCAAGCCGGCGGTCAAACCGCCTCGGATCGTCTACATCTCGATCAAGGAAAACGGTAATCTCTACGTCGGCGACAACCGCACCGATATCATCGACCTTCCAGACTCCGTGAAGCTGGCGGTCGGCGGAACCAACCCCGCGAACGAGCGCATTTACATCCGGGGCGACCAGAACGTGGAGTACGGCCGGTTTATGGAAGTGATGAACGCGCTTCAGGACAACGGCTTTTACAGCGTGGCGCTGGTGGGCGAAGATCGCGCAGGGTTGCGCAAATGACGGACCTCGACATTGCGCACCCAGCGCACAACCCTTTCGACATCCCACGCCGCAACAAGAATGCGGTCCCGATCTTTATCGTGGCGTTCACCTTCGCGCTGGCCTTCAACGCGATGATCTTCTACTTCGTCGCCACTTCGAAGTTCAAACCCAACTACAAGACCTACTCGGACGAGAAGGTCAGCGCCGAGATTCTGCATCCTCCCGCGCCGCCACCGCCGCCGCCGCCGCCGCCGCCGCCTCCAAAGACGCCGGTGGAGCCGCCAAAACTGCAACCGCGTCCTCCGGCGGTTGTGCCCCTCAATATACCGGCGCCTGCAACGCTGAACAT